>CAZCWX010000291.1:0-3681 GCA_964502465.1 uncultured Enterobacteriaceae bacterium
ACGCTAGGACTTTTTTCACTCAAGAGGCGTGAAAAAGGACGGCACATTGTGCCTGTGGATGACATTCTGCACTTAGATAGATTTGCCGACTTTGCCGTTGTCGTTATAGGTACAGGTGGTCTTACCCTTCACGGTCTCACAGGTCTCTTCGTAGTACTCACCTGTGCAGATGTTTTTCCAACTGTACGTACTGATACAGCGACCAAGGTCGTCACTGCATTCGTCCGCGGATTTCTCCACAATACAGGCTTTCGACTCTGCCTCCGCATCAGTGAGTAGCTCGTTCTTATAGGTCACGACACCGTCCTTCCTGACCTCGATCCGGTGCACTATCTGTCCGACCACTGCCTCGTAAATCCCCGTGGAGACATTGGGGAGCATAAAGTTGCCCGTCTTCGGGTCAACGTCGCTAGTGTAGAAGGGAGAGCCTTCATCGCGTTTGTAGAAGGTGATCTGGCCTGCCAACTTTGATCTGTCATCGTCGAGGGAGCCAATGAGCAGGGTTGCCCCGTCCTTGTCGCTGTCGTCAGCCTCAGCCCGCAGAAGCTGGAATTCGAACTGTGCGGCTTTCCCATTGAGTTCCTTCAAGGAGTATTCGCCCAGCCACGCCTGTTTCAGCAAATGCTTCAGAGAAGGAGACAGACAATCCCGGAAGGCCAGAGTGTTAAACAGCGTGTCAAAATAGGCCTCAGAGCAGTACTCAGCGCCCGTGGAGTCATAAAGTTCATACTCGAACACCTCGCCGGTCGTCCGAGTAATCTCACGACTGTTGATAAGCTCAACCGACGTCGTAGCGATAGAGGTGTTCTCGCCGTGTGGATCGACCAACTCGCTCGGCACACTGACACCAGTGATCAGTTTGATCACCGCGCTAAAAGGGACAGTGATGCTGAAACTGTCATCGACCGTGGTGGTTGTCGATGACGCCTGGACTGTGGTTGCAATGTCAGCAGCGGTGATGCGAAATGTCTGCCTACTGCGACCAACCTGCCCGTGGATGGATGCGCCAACTTTGTGATAGCGCGGTGTCTGCAAGTGGGCGTGTGGATTCGTCAGCAAAGGATTGAGGTCGATGAGTCCTTCGATTTCCTCCAACGACAGAATCCGGACAAAACTGTTCGTTGACTGAGAGGTAGACCGACCTTCAAGGTAATCACGCTGGATCAGAAGCTCTTTCATCGCAAAGTACCCGATGGTGCCGACGTCCAGCAGGGTGTAATCCAGGTCTTGCGGAGCCTCATAAAGATGCACAGTAGGCTCCTCCAAGAGCACCAACAAATCCCCTTTTCCGGGGCCATCCGTTCCTGCACTGGCAAGCTGTCCGATCTCCTCATAGCCGAGCAATTGGTACGTGCCTTCGGCCTCGCGCCGCTCCTTGGTGACGCGGTCGCTACTGGTCAATGGGATGGGACCGATCCCGCCGCTGGCTTCATGGGTGACGAAGGTGCTGGTTTCCTCATATACGCCAAGCTTGACCACCCGACCTTCACTTTGTAGCACCGCGCTCCAACTATCCCTGCCGGGAGGTTTCCCAATAATTGCGAGGGGAAGCAGATGCGGCTGGGCGAGCTTGGCCGGGGCGCGTCGTACCCGCATGGGGACAGTTTCCCAAGTCCAGACATCAACCGGCGAGTTCAGCAAATTCGCGGGATTGGGGGCAATCTCCAGCCGGACGACCACGAGAACATCCACCCAATTCGGCTCGAATGAGAAGGTGTGCGAACCGTCAACACCATTGCCGAAGGTGTGAGTGAAAATCTGCTGCGCGTTGGGATTGCCGGGAATCACGTGGGTCGGTGTGACAATCACTAAGGCTCGCGCGGCGAATTCGCTATATTGGGCTGAGGTCAAGCGATTCTCGAAGAAGGTTCCATAGTTGACAGACACGGTGAAACGCAACTCGTCCGTATCCGGCGTGAGATTCACGATGCCGTAGTTATCAGTAGGGAGATTGGCCCAACCACCGTTGGCCTCCATAATGAAAACACCGCCATTGGCACCGAACCGGTCGTGGATGTCAACGCGCAGACAATTATCTATCCCGCAGGTGATGGTGCCACCCGTGTAGAGCGTGACGTGATATTCGGCGTTGAGCGACGCCGAACCCAGAGAGAGAGGCGCCGCCAACGCTCCGTGTGGCAGAAGCAGACTGCAAAAGACAAGTGCTCCTATAAAATAGGAGACGAAAGCAAATGATTGGTGTTGCATAGCATGTTCTCCTGTCGCGCTGCTTTTTTCTTTCTATAGTGCTCGCAGGTTGCTGAGCTGGGGATATAAGGAGAAAGAAAAAGGTCGCCCAAAGGCGACCCTCTGCTGAGCCCTTCCTATTTCTTTATGCCTATAAGCAAATGGCTCCTGGGGCGGCGAAGCAGTCGATGTCTTCGCAATCAATCTTTCCGTCATGGTCGTTGTCGATCCCATCACGGCAGAGGTCTATACTGGGTTGAGCCTGCAGGCCAACATCATAAGCGGTAATGTTCGGAACCGTCCCGACGACAGAAAGCACTGGATTCACCAGGGTCAGTTGAATGTAGTAAGAGTACACACCTGGAGCGAGGGACTCAGGCTGCTTAAGCAGCGCAGTCGCAATCTGGAAGCCATCTGGTGGGTTGGTCAGGTCTTGTGTCGTGACGGACCCAAGCAGTTCAGCCGGACCAGGCTGATGGATTGGCTGGCGATACAGCGTGGCTGTCACCGATCCATCTCGCGTGTTGTCCCGTGCGCGGAGCCAGATAGTGTCGAAAAACGATCCAGCGGAGGTGGTGACCGGGATGAACAGCTGTACAGGGGTAGACCGTATGACTCCCTTATCAAAGGTCGGCCCGGCATTGGACTCGACACCGCGCCCGTGTGGAGAATTGATCACCGTGAACGAGTTGATGTCCCCAGTTGGAAAAAACTCGGGAACAGCAGTGGCGGCTGAGGCACTCCAGGTGTCTCCGCCATAATAGTCAGCATGCACTGACCCTACAAACATAGTTCCCACAAACAAGCACGCCAATGCGAAGCGTCCGAAACGTTTCGTTGTGACCAGTTTCTTCTGTGTTGCAGCCATAGACTTGCTCCTTTTGTCGTTGAATTTGCGAACGAACGATGCCGTGAATGGTGACGTGTGAGCGATCATGATTGTCTTTCCTCCTTGGTGTGTGTGATTGTCGGGGAATCTCGTTCTCGGGTTCGTGGTTGCTGGTTCTCATTCCTGGCGTCAGCCGCTTTCCTGTATCGAGAGGGCGTGAAAAGTGGCGGCACATTGTGCCCTCTGGGGGGACAGGCACCAGGCAAGGGGAGCAAAGGAGTTGTATTGCCTGTTTGGGTTGCTGCTTTCGCAGCGGTTTTTCTTTCTGTAGGGCTGTCAGTTGGGTTGTTTTGTGGAAAGTGACGATGTCGAGAATGAAAAAGACAAGCCGAGAGAGTCAGTTGACTCTGACCCGGCTTGGCCTGGATTGATGAGAAGAAAAAGGAGATCTCAGAGCTGCACGGGAACAGATGCTGTAGTGATCGCCACGTTGTTAGCCAAATCCGCGACACGCGATTCAAATGCGCCAGGGGGTGAAAAGCAGCAGCAGGCAGTGGGATGTGCGTCGGCGGGTGTATATACTGCGGTATGCTCACGCCATTGCCTTGTGGCTCAGGAAACGGATCAGAGAGGATGCACGTTGCTAAGACATGGACTCTAGACTC
>CAZCWX010000292.1:0-3097 GCA_964502465.1 uncultured Enterobacteriaceae bacterium
CGGTGAAGCCGGTCACGCCGACGACGTCGTACTGCCAGCAGCGCAGTTGCGTAGTGCGACCCTCCACCGTCACAGCAACTCTCTGGGGCTGCTCGTGCAAAAAGTCATTGACTGCCCATTCGACGGGCTCCTCTTGCTGCCAACCGTCCGGCTCGAGCCGCTGATAGAAGTACCCTTTGCGATACAGCAAGGTCACGGCGACCATGGGCACTGTAAGGTCGGCGGCCGCGCGAATGGTGTCTCCTGCCAGAATACCTAGACCGCCGCTGTAGGTCGGTATCCCTGCCTCTAACCCGACTTCCATGGAAAAGTAGGCAATGGTTCGTGACGGCTGCATGGGTCTTTCTCCGAGAGGGTGACTACGCGCGTTGGTTTGTGTTGCTCGTGACTATCCTATTGCTACCAGAGGAGAGCAGCGGCTCTGCTGCGCTCTCCCCACACCACAGTGTCTGCTCACTGCTGCACTTCGATCGGGATCTTCTTGCTGACCAGCTGCTTCGGCGCGGGCACGGTGATTGCCAATACCCCGTTCTGGTAGGTGGTCTTCACCTTGTCGGCATCAATGCCCTCAGGCAAGGTGATCGTGCGGGAGAACTTCCCGTACGGCAGTTCGTGGTAGAAGTATCCTTTGTCCTCCTCTTTCTCCCGCGTGCGCGATCCCTCGATCGTCAATCGATTGCCGAGCACAGAGATCGTCACATCTTTGGGATCGATGCCCGGCAGGTCGGCTTTGACGATCAAGTTACCGTTCTTGATATGACACTCGATCGCGGGCTCCCAGGCTTCGGCTTCCCCTCTGGGGCGTTCCCACCATCCGGGGCCGAAGAGCTGTCGGGTGAGGCGATTACACATATCATCCATGCGCCGTTGCAGGGTTTCCAGCTCCCGTCGCGGTCGCCACGGCGTTAAGGTATCCATACTGCACCTCCTTAGAGAGTGGTTTTGCTTGGTTTGTAGAGCAAGTCGCTTGCCACTGCTCTGCCGGAGGCAAGTTGCCTATTTTCCGTGGCACTAGAAGATGCGGCTCCTCGCTGATTCTTATTCCTGCGATTATTGTGCGCGATTCCCTCTTATCCATAAGAATCTACTACGGCAGATATGGCAGATGTTAGAGGAAAATGTAGGCGGAATTCTCCGGGCATAGACTGGCATGTCTCTTGCGCATACCGACAAATATGCACCCGTAGGGCAGGAAGCTAGTCCTCAGGCCCTTTCAACAAGCCATTTGGTACCGACAGCAAAGGCAAGCGTGAACAGAGGCTTTGCTCTGCCCGGTCGTGCTCGAGATAGTTCTCGTCTCCGCCCCCGAAGGCCACGGCCTGAGCGAGAGAGCGATCACAAAGGAGCGCGCTTATGAAACCAGATCTCTGGTTGGACCGTCTGGTGGATTTCGAACGACGCGTGCGTCAAGTATACCTGGCGCTCGGCGATCGGCTAGACTTCCCCGTGGACGTGCGGTTCTTCTGGACCTATATGGCCGAGGATGAACGGGACCACGCTGCTATCCTGGCGTACTCCCAGGCGGTGCTCGCTGTCACGGAATCCCCCCCCGAAACGTCCGAGAACGCCCTCGCGATCCTGCAAGCCAAAGTGCTAGCAGCGGAAGCGATGGTTAGGCGGGCGGATCTGAGCAGTGACGAAGCCTTTCGTCTGACGCTCATGCTCGAAGATGCCGAGTTGAACAGTCTGGACGAGGTCTGGTTTCAGGGATTTCGCCCCACGCAGGGCTCGCTCTTGCAGGCGCTGCTCCCGGCCGAGGAGGTCCACATCCGTCGCGTGGTCGACGCCGTGCTGGCCTTCAGTACTGACGAAGTCCTGCAGCGCCAAGCCGCGGCTTTATGGGCTACCTTTGCGCGGCAGAGAGAGAAGTACTCCAAGAGAAATGCGCCAAGCGAAGAAGGCAAAACCTCGCGAGGGTGATGCGCCTTTCCCCAGAAAGGGCAATGGCATTAAGATAAGCAACAGTGTCATTGCGAGCGAAGCGAAGCAATCCTTGTAAGGCGTTTCATCGCCCGGTGATCGGTGGCACAGCGATGCCCGCACCTGTCTACGCTTTCGATCAAAGGCATAAGCAGTATTTCGCAATGGCTGTCTTGCGCGCTTTGCAGGAGTAAAACGCGGCTCGCAGCTCCGCCAGAATGCTCGGGGTCGTCGTTCAGGATTTGTATGTGCCCGAATGCAACTTAGTCTTTGGGCACGCCTGTGGCACCGTCACCGTGGTGTCTCTCACGCGGCTGCGGCAGGGATTCTCCAGCTTAATCGGAAACAAAGTACCAAGGAGGAAGCTTCTATGAAAACTGACACAGAACTGCAACGGGATGTCCTAGATGAACTCGGCTGGGATCCACGCTGCAATGCCGCAGAGATTGGGGTTACGGCCAAGGACGGGATTATTACCCTCAGCGGCCGGGTGGCAAATTTCGCCGAAAAAGCAACGGCCGTGCACGCTGCCCAGCGCGTCTCCGGAGTCAAGGCCGTCGCCGACGACCTCGCGGTCCGCTTACCCGATATCCATGAGCGTACCGATGCGGACATCGCGTGGGCCGCGGTGAATGTCTTGACATGGAATGTGTTCGTCCCGCATGACCAGATTACGGTCACCGTGCACGACGGCTGGATTACGCTGGAAGGGACCGTCGAGTGGCACTACCAGCGGGCGGCCGCCGAACACGTCGTCCACAGCTTGCTGGGGGTGCGCGGGGTGACGAACACGATCACGGTGACGCCAACGCTGACACCGACCGACGTCAAGACCAAAATCGAAGAGGCGTTCAGACGCACTGCAGCGTTCGACGCCCAGCACATCATGGTAGAGACGGAGGGTCGGAAGGTCATCCTCTCGGGCCATGTCCGCTCGTGGTGGGAACGGGAGGAAGCGGACGCCGCGGCTTGGGCTGCACCTGGAGTCTACGAGGTCGAGAACCGCATTTTAGTGACGCCGTAGAACGGTCTGGATCTTGATATGAGTAAGGAAGAGGAATGAGGAGGGGCGGCTGACTGGGGAGCGAGTCCCCGAACGGTCGCAGCGTGCGACTGTCGCTGGTCCTTGTCCCAGACGCGAATATGACAATGCTCAAACACAGATTCCTGTAGGAGC
>CAZCWX010000293.1:0-2564 GCA_964502465.1 uncultured Enterobacteriaceae bacterium
GGTGTTGCGCGTAATCAGATTCTGGATGCTCAACAGGTTGGTCGTTCTTTGGCGAACCAGTTGGCTGCGCTTGCGCAAAAGATCGCGCACCGCTCGCTCTTCTTTGGGATAAATATAGCCCTGCGGCAATACTCCCAAGCGCAAAATATGCACCAACCCCAAAACGAGCTCACTGCCCCGTCCCCACCGTTAGCGTTCTTTGTCAGGCAAAGGCCTTGGTCACATCGAACGCAACCTTATTTTCCATGATGTAATAACAGGCCCGGCACAGCTTGTGCGCCACCGCTTTGATCGCTAGGACTCGATGGCTCTTGGCCTTCTTTCGCTGATAGAAACTCTGAATCCTGGCACTGAACCGAATCGCGAAGTTGGCCGCTTCGATAAATGCCCAGGATAAGTACTTGTTGCCGTTCTTGGTGTTGCCACTGCCCTTACGCTTGCCATTGCTGAGCTTGTGGCTCCCGACACAACGGCAGTACGAGGCATAATTCCCTACACCGGCGAATCTCTCGATGTCGCCGGTCTCCAGCATGATCGTCAGTGCCAGAGTCTGCCCGATTCCCGGCACGGTCTTTAAAAAGCTGAACTCGGGTCGTAGCCTCACTCGATCTCTGACCGCTCGTTCCAAGATCGCGATCTGTTCATCGGCGCACTGCATGAGGGCCACGTTGGCTTTGACCGCCAGGGCCAAGTCCGGGTTGGGTAATAGCTCGTCAACCTGCTCGGCGTCGAGGGTCTTGATCCGGTTCGAGTTCATCGAGCTGGCGGTGTTGCGCGTAATCAGATTCTGGATGCTCAACAGGTTGGTCGTTCTTTGGCGAACCAGTTGGCTGCGCTTGCGCAAAAGATCGCGCACCGCTCGCTCGCTCTTCTTTGGGATAGATATAGCCCTGCGGCAATACTCCCACGCGCAAAATATGGGCGAGCCAGCGAGCGTCGGAATGATCGTCGGTATACTTGAGCCCTTCGTACTGTTGGATCGCGGCGGTGTTGGCCAGATGAACTCGATGTCCCTGCTCCATCAACCCGTCGACCAGCCAGTACCAGTTATAGGTCGACTCCACGACGATGCCTTGGAGACGATCCCGGTAGCCCGTAAGCTGCTGAACAATCAATGGCAGATCGTTGGGCAATCGTTTCTGATACACCACCTGATCTTGTTCGTCGATCAGCACCGTCACGTTGTTGTTGGAGTGTAGATCGATCGCGCCGTACAACTTCATCTCCGTCTCCTCCTTCGACTGTAGTTTGATCCATCAAACTTACCGCCTACTGAAGAAACCGGCTAGATGATTATCAGACGTTCGCATGGTCTTTGCCCTTGTTCTCACCGGCTCCGTAAGGAACTTGGAGAAGAATCGGCAACCGATCTGCGAAAATGACGCTTTCCTCGTCTGGATCCGTACCACCGGTCCAGCGCAAGACCGTAACTGGCCCGTCTAAATCCATCGTCGGTCCCGCAAGTAAAAGCAGATCGGAATGTTGAACGCAGAGATCACGCACACCTAAGCCGTTCAGTTGTAGGAAGTGTTTCCGGTAAGGCCGATCGTCACGGCCAATCTTTTTTAGTTTCAGTTGAGAAACGTTGCCTTCGTCCTCTTTCGGCTCGATTTCAACGATTACGGCCCAACCCCGCAATACCGGCCCGCGCAAACCGATGAAGATGCGATCGCCTACGACAGCGAGTCCCTCAATGTCGAATCCGTTGTCCTTGCCCGGTAGGGAAAGAGATGATGGGAGGTGTTTGTCTGACGCCAAGGCGTCGGTAAGATCGTTGCTCTTGTCATCACCCCGCAGTTGAGCAGCGTTGCGCTCCTTACCGTTGTGTTCGACCTTTTTCGCAAGGTATACGTTGAGTCTTCTTCTATGACCGGAATACGAGCAAGCAAGAAACGGTTTCCATCTCTCCCTACCTTCGCGAGTCGCTCGACATTGTCTTTGACCGACTCATTCTCATCCGGTTTTTTGCGTTTCAGGCTGTGCGAACCCACCAGCCAAAGATAACCGTCTCGGTAGTCGAGGCCTTCCAGGTCTGCCTCTTCAATTTGGTCTCTGTCTTCGGGATCAGACGGCGGCGGAACGGGAAGTTGAAGAAAGTCGTTCAGCGGGAACTGTGTGTGCTTAGCTTACTTGTGATCGCCGTCACGATTTGAGCTCAAGCGCGATAGACGCTCCAGGCTGATCGTTTCGTCATTGGCCACCCAGAGTGTATTGCCGATCTGCACAACGACGGATAACCCATCGCAGTGCTTTGCCTTTGCTCAGCTTGTTGAGCTCGGGACTGAACTCCAAAAGAGCGGAACGCGTCCGTTTCATCGTTATCTCTCGTGATGGCGGCTATTAAATCAGCGACCGATTTGAAAACCCCGCGCCGAATGCGCTTATCGGTCAGATCGCGGAACCAACGCTCGACCATGTTGAGTCAAGAGCTCGAAGTCGGCACAAAATGCTGGTGGAATCTTTTATGGCGTTTGAACCACGCTTTGACCTTAGGATGCTTATGAGTGGCGTAATTGTCCATAATCAGATGCAAGTCCAAGTCTGCAGGGGTTTTCTGATCAATC
>CAZCWX010000294.1:0-5462 GCA_964502465.1 uncultured Enterobacteriaceae bacterium
CTCTCGGAGACCCTCGGCCTCGTCTCGATTCGCGCCCTGTGGATCGCACTTCACTATCCGTCCTGAACCGCCTAGTGCGGACCCGCATGCTAGGTGGTGTGGGGGCTGGGGAGGGCAACCTCCCTGGCTACCCGATTCGGCGATGAGCAGGCGGTCACTGCATTGCCACACACCGCAGACCACTACGTTTCAGCGTTTGGTGACCACCACCTCAAGGTAATCGCTCGGGACGACCATGGTTTGATCACCTGACCGGTTAAAGCGGTTGACCACCGCAATGAGATCACGGGCCATCTGCTCCTGCCTGTGCACATCGAGACTCTCGAACGCTTTCAGTACTGGCCCCATTGTGGTCCGAAAGACTTCAAGCCAATGCTCCGGCGAGCGATAGCGAAACACAAAGCTCCGCCGCGTCACTTGCAACGACGCCATCGCCTCACCAAACAGTTCCCGTACGCGTGCCTCTGTCCCCCACAGCACCATCGGCTTGAGGCCAGGAGGGGGAGGGACATACCGGACCATCGCGTCGGCAAAATACACACCGACGAAGCTATCCGGCGTCCAGTTGAGCATCCCAATCTTGCCGCCCGGGCGACAGACGCGGAGCAGTTCACGGGCCGTCTGTTCTTGATCGGGCGCAAACATGGCGCCGAATGCCGACAGCACCACATCGAAAGACGCATCGGGGAAAGGCAGAGCTTCCGCATCCCCCTCTTGGAAGGTGACCTGCAGGCCCTCCGCTGCCGCCCGCTCCCTCCCGCGCTGGAGCAAAGCGGGGACGTAATCAACACCGGTGACGTCGCACCAACAACGGGCAGCAGCCAGCGCCGTGCTGCCAGTGCCGGTGGCCACGTCGAGCACTTTTTGGCCCGCGTGGAGGTCGACAGCTTCGCAGAGCAGTTCCCCAGCAAGCACCGTCGTTGCCCCGACGACCGCATAGTCGCCTGCTGCCCATTGCTGTTGCTGACGCTGTTTGATCGCGGTCAGATCTGCCATAAGCATCTCCCTTCCTTCATGGCCTGTGTATGATGCAAACCGTGACGCCGAACATGAATTAGACGACTGTGCGGTTTCTATTAGTGCCAGCATGTGCCCACCGCTGGAAACAGGTTCCTACATCTACCAACCCCTCGGTTGCTACATCTGCCAACTTGTTTGCCGCAGGTTCTACAAACCTTATAAACATGTGATGCCCTCTCTATAAACCTTATAAACCTTTGTTGTCAATGATTCGTTCCGCTCAGGGTGCATAACAAAATCCTGGATTCCCGCTTTCGCGGGAATGATGTCATGCCCGCCCTTCAACGGAGTTTATCCTGAGCTTGCCGAAGGACTCAGGACAGGCTCCAGCGGGCACCCAGGAAAATTCACCCCTCGGAATTACGCGCAAGCTTCATCTTAGATGATGAACTTACCATTCACTGGGGCAGGCCCAGCGCACGGTTCCTGGCCGCCTCGATATATGCGCTGGCGTCTTCGGGCAGCAGCAAGCGCTCGGCAACTAGCTGCTTTACCGCAGCCTCGACCGCGTGCACGTAACGGCTGTGCGTCACGTAGCGCTCTTCTAGCGACGGCCGCAGGTCACCCGTCGCTAGCCGCTGCGCCTTGGTGGTGGCAAACGGCATGAACGCGCCCATCGCCGTGCATTCGTCCTTGGGCGCGCTCGCCAGCAGGTTCCAGCCGGTGTAGGTGCCCAATGGCACCACAAGGTCCGGGAGCTGAATACCCGCCAGGTCGATCCCGTCCGCTGTCACCTTTGGCACTAATGTCGGATATGCGCGGCCGGTAGCTGCTGGTGGCAGGGTGCTGATGATGCCGCGGTCGAACTCGGGACCGTAATCGTACAGTTCGCGGGTGCTCACGACACCCGTGTAGGTGACGCCTGGAATCTCGGGGAACCCGACGCCCGATTGCGGCAGTGGCCGCACCAGCGTGCCATCGCTCACGCGCGGTACCCGGCTGGACGGCGGTTCCTTGCCCAACACAACCCATTCCGTCAACGCCGCCAACAGGGCGCGCAACGCCGGACCCGGACTGATCGGGTTCTGCAACTGCTGGCAGAGGCCGCGTCCGGACGCCACGCCGTGGGCAATGCTCGACAGCAGATAAAACCGTACAGTGGGTGGGTCGGGCAAGTCCTGAGTGCCGTCGGGCGTGGTGATCGCCAAAGAAGCGCTCTTGAACCAGTAGCTGTTGGCATCGTTGACTTCCATGATCTTGGGGCAAGTTTCCGAGGCTGTGCAGCGTGCCAGCACGCTGTCGGTTTTTCCCGTTAGCGGGTCGGTCAGGCTGGTGTACGCGAAAGGGAAAATCTGCTCGGGATAGACATGGCTCCACCGCTGGAAGGCGGTCCGGTTGGGCTGGGCAAAGCGGTAATTAAAGAAGCCCCCGCCAGCGCCATTGATATAGAGCAGCAGGCCGTCAAACACTTGACGTCCGCGCTCGTCCTGGTTGAAGCCGAGATAGACAAACGGCCGGTGGAACCGCCCTGACTGTGAGTACCCGGTGGCGATCGCCCACTGCAGCGTACCTGCTAGTGGATTGGGGGTGCCCTGCTCGTCGGCCTCAGCATGGCGCAGAAACGCTACGACATCGCGCACCGCGGCAAAGCCGATGCCGGTGACTTGCGGGTCGGTGGCGGGATACACTAATTGATAGATCATGCCGCGCGCGAAGGGCTTCTTGCCCGCTGGGAGCAGGCCGATGGTGGAGGCGTTGAGGTAGTGCCACTCCTGGGCAGGGATAACGGTGGGCTGCTCACTGCGGTACTGACGCACGGTCAGCGTCGCCTTGGAGGTATCGAGGGTCACCGCCGGGTAGGTCAGTGGCCAGGTCAACACCTCGGTGCCAGGCGTGACGTTTTGGGCGTTCTCGAGCATGATCTCTTCCAGCGCCGGACCCACGATCGGCTGGCCGTCCGCCGAGGCGATTGGCACGGTCATGGTCAGACGACCGTTGCCGGCCGGTGCGGTCGCGTCCCAGCCGGTCCAGACGATGGTATAGCCTTGCCGCATCAGGTACCCAGTACCAGCGTCCTCTGCGGTACTGGGGTCATTGAGCGGTGGGAACTCGGGCGGTGCCCGGAACGGAAAATTCAGCGGCAGATACGTCATCTTGTTGCCCCGATTGGTCACGTCACAGAGCAGCACCTTGTTGCCGCGTGCCGCGTCCACCGGTTTCAAGATGTAGAAGTCGGTCGCATACTCCACCTTGCCGCGGGCGTTGCGCGGCGCCAGTGCGATGTCGGTAATAACCGCGTTGAGCTGGCTCTCAGGATCCAGCTCGCCAAAGGCGCGCCCCACCAGTTTCTCATACGGCCCGACCGCGCCGAACGACACGCCACCGAAGGCAGGAGACTGGACGCTCTCAATAATGATTTTTGTGATCATGGCTTCAACCCGCTTTCCCGACACTGGAGGGACTACGAAGGCGACGAGCACGCCAACCGTCAGGAGAAAACGGCGTCGCCGACGCTTTGCCCGATTCCCCCTGTCGCTCATGGTTCTGTGCCGCCCGTAGCCACAGGCGCGCTTTGCGAAAATTCGCCCGCTCTCATTTGGTTACTCATCCAGATCGCCCGTCGCAATCGCTGCCTGATGAATTCCTTGCATCATATTCCCTCCCGGTTTTCCACGTTCACCGTAGCAAAAAAGCCCTCATTTGCCAAAAACCGCGCATGAGACAGGAGAGAGATGCCTGTTCCGCCTCGTCGGTGGCTTGACAGCAGGAAGACGAATAGTATACGAGAAATTGAGCAAGCGCTCAATCACCACTATTGCAGAGCGCTTCGCAGTTGACACGAGCATCCGATAGGGGGGAAACCATGGCCGCGTGGTCCACATCACATGGAAGTGTGGTCATGGGGGTTGGTAGAGCGAGTCGCGCCGCGAACTATATCACCGGACAGGTGCTGTACGTCGATGGCGGGTTGATCCTGGGGTTGTGAGAAAGGAGAGCCGCAATTATGGGTGCGCGAACAGGGAAAGCTTACATCGAAGGACTGCGGGACGACCGCCATATTTATGTGAATGGCGAGCTGGTGCGCGATGTCACGCGATACCCACCTTTTCAAGGGGTGATCCACACGCTCGCGGATTTGTATGATCGTCAACATGACTCGACCTATCAGCCGCTGATGACCGCGCTGTCGCCAACCTCAGGGCAACCGGTGAGCACCTCGTTCGTGCTGGCTCGGACGTGGGACGAAATGACGCAACGTGTGCACGGTGAGCGAGCACGTTGCGAGCTGACCTATGGGCTCATGGGGCGGTTACCCGACTTTATGAATGCCTTCGTCGCTGACACGGCGGCGATTCGTGGCTTGTTAGGTCGACGGACCCCGCAGTTCGGTGAGAACGCGTGGAACTATTACGAACTGTGCCGAGAGCAAGACCTCTGTCTGACGCATACCTTGGTGGATCCGCAAATTGATCGCTCCAAAGGAGTAGCGGCGCAGGAAGCATTACGCATCGTCAAGGAGACCGACGCCGGTCTGGTGGTGCGCGGCGCACGCATGTTATCGACCCTGGCACCGGTCAGTGATGAACTCTGGGTGGGGCCGTATATGCCCCGCAAGCCTGGGGAAGAGGACTACGCACTGAGTTTTTCTATCCCAGTTGCCACGCCCGGCCTGAAATTCATCTGCCGCGAACCCTACGACACCGGTCAGAGCCGGTTTGACCGACCGCTGAGCGGACGATTTGACGAAGGCGATGCCATTGCGATCTTCGATGAGGTATTGGTGCCGTGGGAGCGGATCTTCGCCGCGCGCGATGTGGAGACCTACAATCTCATGGCCCCGGCCTTCCCAGGGTATCTCACCTTGCAGGCGGTCATCCGCGGCACAGTCAAGCTGCGCTTTTTGGCCGGTCTCGCCTGTTTGGTGGCGCGCGCGGTCGGCCGTAGCGAGATGCCGCGCTATCAAGAAATGCTCGGGGAACTCATCGGCTCCGTAGAACTGGCGGAGGGCCTGGTCACCGCCACGGCTCATGATGTCCTGTATAACGCCAACCATCCGTTAGGTGCAGAAGAAGCGCGCTCGAGCACGTCAGCGACCTCACGTGGAGTAATGCCAGGACTCGGCATGCTCTTTGGCGTCTCTGGTCGCGGTATGGTGGGTATTACCGCAGTGCGCCTGTTCTTTCCCCCAGCGATGGCACGTGCGGTAGAGACACTGCGCCTGATGGGCAGCAGCGGCCTGATTATGACGCCGACCGAAAAGGATTTTGCCCACCCTGATTTGCAGGAACTGCTCCCACGCCACTTGCGAGGCAAGGAGGTGACGGCGCAAGAACGGGTACAGATCATGAAGCTCGCGTGGGAGATGATTGGGACGCAGTTCGGCGGTCGGCAGTCGATGTACGAAGGGTTCTTTGCTGGCGATCCCATCGCCGGCCGGATTATCTATTACGGCACCAACCGACGCAAAGAATGCGAGGCGTTAGCGCAGCATCTGCTCGATA
>CAZCWX010000295.1:0-3767 GCA_964502465.1 uncultured Enterobacteriaceae bacterium
CTACGGGGAGCTATCGCTTCAAAAGGAGGCTAGAGACTGGAGACTGGAGACTGGAAATCAGAGACTGGAGACTGGTTCCCCTTCCCCACAAGCCCCAAGTCTCAAACCTCAAGTCTCAAGGGAGGTGGAACAGGAGGTGGAGGGGTGTTTTTGGAAGGCCATCGAGATTGCCCGCAAACAACAAGCCAAGTCGCTGGAGTTACGGGCAGTGATGAGCCTGGCTCGCCTGTGGCAACAGCAAAACAAGAAAGATGAAGCTCGGCAGATGCTGGCAGACATCTACAGTTGGTTCACCGAAGGGTTTGACACCAAAGATTTGCAAGAGGCGAAAGCGCTATTGGATGAACTCTAAGGTGAAAGTTTACCTCGATGCCAGCGCGCTGAATCGTCCATTCGACAATCAGAGTCTGCCACGCAACCGTTTGGAGACGGAGGCGGTTATCGTTATTTTGGACCAGATCGAGCAAGGAATCGTAAGGATGATAGGCTCATCAGCCCTGCTCTACGAGAATCTCAAGAGCCCCTTGGTCTACCGTCGCGAGTACGTTGCTACCTATCTCGGCCTGGCCTCTGTCTCTGTGACCGCAGACGATGCGCTCCGAGAACGGGCAAGAGAAATTGTCCAGCAGGGTATTGCCCCCTTGGATGCGCTCCACTTGGCCAGTGCAGAACGAGCCGAAGCAGACTGGTTTCTGACCTGTGATGATCGTATGCTTCGCAAAGTACAGCGGAAGAAGTTGACAGTAGAGGTCAAGGTCTCTACGCCGATAGAGTTTGTCATAGAAAGGAAACTACTGAATGGCTAGGAGTAGGGCCATACACAAACGCGACCTTCGCCAGCTTGGGTGGAAAGCGTTGGTGGCAGAGCTAGGAGTGGCAAATGCGACTCGTTTCATCATGGATCTGAGCGAAGGGGAAGAGGACTACACGAAACTGCGCAAGAAAGTGTTCGCGCAAAAGACGCTCGATGAACTGTATGCTGAGATACAAGCAATAGAGGCGCAACAGCAAAGCCGTCGTTAGATCCCCCTCGGCCATAAACCCCTCACTGCCACCATGCTCGGCAATGACGACAGGAGCGAATTCACGCTGGGAAATGACAGAAGGTGAAGAGACAGAATGCAGTGCTTACAATGTCGCTCTGAAAACCTGGCCGATGCAGTTTTTTGTCAAGAATGCGGTGCGAGGCTACAGAACCTCTGCTCCCAGTGTCAAACTGACAATCAGGTTACGGCCAAATTCTGCCGCAAGTGCGGCGCTCCACTCATCGGACAGCCTGGTGTCCAGGGTCCAGCGTCTCGGGTTATGGAGAGTTCGGAGTCTGGAGTTCAGAGTGCGGAACCCAAACCAATCCATTATACTCCTCTGCATCTGGCCGAACGCATTCGCACCGAATAGGCAGCGCGGAAAGACGCGGTGCAACCGACGGCGAGCGCAAAACCATTACCGCCTTGTTTGCCGATCTCAAAGGCTCGACAGCGCTGATTGAAGGACTCGATCCCGAAGAAGCCCGGGCGATTATTGATCCCGCCCTCCAACTTATGATGGACGCTGTCCACCGCTATGAGGGTTATGTCGCCCAAGCCTTGGGCGATGGCATCTTTGCCCTGTTGTGCCTCAAGGGCTGGGAGATTGCCCTGCACAGTTCCCTCACGGAGATCGAAAAAGGGCTGGCCAGTGGCAGTGACGATTGGCAACGACGGGTAGCGCTGGGCGGCTATGCCGGCGAAGGGGTGCAGATGTCCATTAAACAAATGTCGGCCCAGCTCCTGTCGGTCGATCTCACTGAGCAAGAAAGATACATCGATCTGCAGCGGATGCGGGCGCGGCAGGTATGGGACGAGTGCAAGCACAGCAAGCTGCACGCCGAGGTGTTGATGGCCAAGGGCTGGGTCAAGGATGAGCGGGAGCTGATGCAGAATCCTGTGGCCCATACTCAGCCCCTGCCGGCCTATTTTGGCCTCTCGATGATGTTTCCCCACATTCACCCGCTGGCACGGGCGGCACAGCACTATTTTGTGGAGGCTATTGCCTGCCTGGGGATCGCGGCCTACCTTCACTTGGTGGACGATCCGATGGTGCGGCATGAGCACCTCAGCCAGCGGGATGAGGTGCTCATGCACTTCATGGAAGGGAAGTACAAGATCGATACTTACTGCACGACGCCGGAGAATCAGCAGCCGGTTGAGGATACCCTGGACTTCCTCCTGCATCGGTTACGGGTGAGTCTATGAAAGTACGGATCGACTACACCATCTGCAACTCGTGCGGCCTGTGCCGTGAGGTGTGCCCGGAGTGGGCGATCACACAGAAGTACCTGGAACCGCGACATCTCTATGAGGTCCATGCAGAAAAATGCACGGGCTGTGGGGAGTGTCTAGAATATTGTCCGGCGCCTGGCGCGTTGGTCCAGTATGCAGAACGTCCCGCCTGAAAAGAGGGACACAGCTGGAGCATTACTATCTTTGCTCTGAGTGGGAGGAAGTTCTCATGGTCAGGGAATATCGGCTGATTTCCAGTGATGGGCACCTCGAAGTGCCACCCGAACGCTGGACGCCGCGGGTGCCCAAACAGTACCGTGACCGCGCGCCACGCACTGTCCGCCTCCCTAATGGTGGGGATGGGTTGCTCATTGAAGGACTGCCGGTGCAGGAAGCGAATTTCCTGGACCTGCGCGCGGGCCGTCCAGCGCAGCAATGGCAACCGCTTGGCCTGCGGGTTGAGGACGCAGCGGGCACGGGCTCGCCTGAACAACGAGTGAAAGAGCAGGAGATGGACGGCCTGGACGCTGAGGTGCTATTTCCCGCTATGCTGGCGGGGCCGGTAGTCTGGCGCAACATTAGCCATAATGAAGTCTACAAGGCCGTCATCCGCGCTTACAATGACTGGTTAGCGGAGGAGTACTGTGTAGTGGCGCCGGATCGTCTCCTTGGTATGGGCGTGATCCCCCAAACTGACATTAACGACGCCGTTGCCGAACTGGAGCACTGCGCCAGGCAAGGGATCAAAGGAGTGCTCCTCGGCAATCTCCCCAGCGCGAAAGACTATCCCACCCCTGCAGACGACAAGTTCTGGGCAGCAGCGCTCGACACAGGGATCGCGGTAACCGTCCATGTCAAGTTCAACCTCTTGGCTGGCCTTATTGGGCCCCAGGCCAGCCGCCTGTTCGTTTACCCCAAGGAGGATCCTGCGTTGATGCGCAGACTGCGGCGAGGACTCCTGGAATGGATTACTTTTTTCGGCTTACCTCCAGCGGTGAGCATAGGCCAATTGGTGCTCGCTGGCGTATTTGACCGTTTCCCCGCGCTTAAGATCTTCTTCGCGGAAACGCGCTTAGGATGGGTGCCTTTTTGGCTAGAGAACGCCGACCTCTGGTACCAACGGCACATTGGCTGGGCGAAGGACTATCTGGGATTCAAGCCCTTACGGCGTCTCCCCAGCGAATATGTGCGGGACCACATCTATTTTAGTGTGCAGTACGAACGGGTAGCTATAGAGCTACGGCACCATATTGGCGTCGAACGGATCATGTTTGCTACCGACTTTCCGCACATCGAGTGTGAGTGGCCCCACAGTCGACCGGCCATCAAGGAGATCTATAAAGATGTTCCCGAGGAGGAGAGACGAAAGATCTGGGCCGATAATGCGGTGAACTTTTTCAAATTAACGCATGCGTAGTGCATAAGCAGAAGCTTTGGAGAGAGCGAAAGACGCAAAAAAGTACGCGAGTAACTGAGGAGGTGTCACATGGGAGAAATCTTAGGAGT
>CAZCWX010000296.1:0-2503 GCA_964502465.1 uncultured Enterobacteriaceae bacterium
AAGGGGAGATTCTTTGGGCTCAACGGGTCAATCGCCGGTGGGATAATCTCTACTCGTGTGAGAGGGAGGTCCGGAGGGATGAACTCAGCCATCGTAAAAACGGCGGCGTCGTACTCTGGCAGATAGCCACGCAGGAAATCCCAGACCTCTGGATGTGGATGTGAGGTGTCGATGTGGCACCGCCAGACCCAGCGTGCGGCACCCTTGCCATGCAACGGGAGGATGGCAGCAGGTTGAGGATCGTGGATGAAGACAAAGTTGTATTCCTCTTCCAGTAGCCGAGCATTCTGCTCAGCGTTTGCCAGATACGTCGCTCGTTGTTCTTTGCTGAGTCCGTGCGGCGCACCCTGCAAGGCGTTGTGCATCGTCTTGGTGACCTGAAAGAATGGGTCATCGCCACTGATGATTTTCCAATCGGCGATGAGGCCAAGGTCGTTCAGCAGTGGTACGACCGAACGCAGCAATTCTGACACGCCACCTCCATAGGGCGTGGCATTGATGTGCAGGACACGTGCTCCGCGGAGATCGTGTGCACATCGGCGTAACTCATCGAGTATCGCGTCTGGTGCTACACCGCGGTAAGCCTCTAACGAGCGTTCCCCAACGTCAACGGTTTGCAACATACGTTTACCCTCCAGTGATGGGTTGGAAAGGGATGGCCTTCTCATGAGAGACGCGTTCGGCGCTGCGGGTCAGCACGGCGATCATGATCTGTTCCTTACGGATTAGCAGCTCAAAGACGGCTGGGCCTGTGCGCGCGCTCTTCAACGATCCACCCCTGGTGCCCTGCCAGGCATACGCGGGAATAAGACGCTCGAGACCTGCTAGGAGGCCGATAGCCGCCGCGCCCCGCAGAAAGCGACGGCGCGTGAGAGAATTGGTTTGTCGCATATCTATAACTCAATCTTCGGTCTTATCGGAGAAGCGGCACGTAACCCTCTTCACTGCCCTCCATGTCGTGGGGTATCAGCCGCCTCGCCGCGGCAGTGGCGAGAGTCAGGCTCGCGACGAGGTAGCTAGAGAAAGCAGTCAGACAATTCCCAGTTATTGACTTTAGGCCGGTGCTCCTAGTGTTCCGGCATCCCTTCCGACATGCCGCCGGAGCCGCTGGTTGCGCCGCCCTGCTGGCGCGTCATGTCTGCCATCATGTCGGTCATCATCTGCATGTGCTTCCGCATGTCGGTCATCATCTGCTGTGGGTCCTCAATGCCCTCCATCATCTTCTCGTGCTGCTGGAGTTCCTGCATCTTTCGTTGCATCCCCATTCCGCTCATGCCTTTCATGCCACGCTGTTGCCCCATCCCGCCCATACCATGGCCCTGCTCCATCGTGCCGGAACCCATGTCTTCGGCGAGCACGAGTGCTGAGCCGAATGCGATGATGGTTGCTACAAACAACATAACATGTAGAAAACGTTTCATAGAGAATCCTCCGTGTCGTTAGTCTTGCGTGTTGTCGTTCTCTCTCTGAATACGGCGGCGCCCGCGTGCACCGGCAGCGACCTCACAGCAACGGCGGCGCCCGTATTGCAGAGCTGCGTGGCCTTACAGCACTTTTCGTTTGGATGAATAGACTCGTTACCGCTCCTTTTCCCCTCACCCTGTCCCTCTCCCACGAGGGGAGAGGGAACCCAAGAATCACCTCTTCATACAAATGCAAACCGCTGTAGTGGTGCTTGTACCATCCAACCCCCTTGATATCGTTCCACGACATCGTCTGATGGCAGCGGCAGCACTGGTTGACTTGCACTGGAACGCAGCATTGGCTGCTCGGATCGTTGTCTTGCCCGGCGATCTTTTTCGAAATCATTGCGAAGTGCTTCATATAGTAGCTGGGCGGAGCCTGATGGCACTGGGCGCAGTCGAATGAACGCGGAGACGGATGGCGGAATTCGGCCGCCGCCGTCAAGAGTCGAAGAACACGGCCGCGCATCAGCAGATCAGACATCGTGTGGTCTCCTCATAGCCAGCCGTTGGCAAATCCCGCCCGCCGTAACCCCGTGACGAGGTAGGGGCAACGCCGCGTCAGTCGCCAGAGCAAGCCCGAGCGGTGGTTCTCGCACATCAATACGACCGGCCCCAAGTTGATCCCGTAGTGGTACTGCGAGGTCCAGCCGGGCTTGCCCTGCGACTCGTGCGGAAGGGTCAAATTGAAGCTGCACTTGAAGCAATACTTGCCGGTGATCTGCGGGTAGACCTCTTTGAAATGCCGAACCGTCGGCAGCACGATCTCTGGAGCAAAGGGCAGCGAGGCGACCACTGCCCACGGCGCGACCGTCCCGTCGTCCGGGCCGTACGGCACGCCGCGCGCCACATAATCGAAGAAGGGGCGCTCGACGCCATGGACCTGCCGCACCGTCCAACCGGGTCCATCGCTCGCGGTCAGCCCCCAGAAGTATTGGCCGTAGCCTACGAATGCGAGAGGGTTATGAACCGCGTACTGCTGCTGAACGTGGGTCGCGCGCCGGCTGTTCTCGAAGTAGTCGATGCCCTTGCCGCGCATG
>CAZCWX010000297.1:0-3911 GCA_964502465.1 uncultured Enterobacteriaceae bacterium
CTCGCTCAAACAAAGAATGGCCTTCTGTTGATCATCGATAATACCCTCCTGTAAATGCGGCAAGTCTTCGAACTCGAAATAATCAACGCCTAATTTCGGATCGATAAGAATAATCTGAGCTTGCTCGGGGGTGTTCGTGCAGGCGATGCCCAAGATGATATTTTGCATCAGCACAGACTTGCCACTGCCAGTTGATCCAGCGATCAGTGTATGTGGGGCATTTGATTTCGGCGAAAGGAACAAGAGACCGCTATCTTCTTCCTTCACGGCGATGAGCAGTTGATGATTACCATGTGAGCAGTCGGGATTCCAATCTTTCCATACTTCCGGTAGATGCAACACGCGGCGATTCGGTCGAGCAATGGCGATGGCTACTACTCCCGGCTCCGCTCGGACCGAAATCACATTGAGTTTATGGGTCGTGAGAAATTCAGAGCGCCGCCGTAATACCTGTTCAACCGTGAGATTCGCACCGCCTTGGAACTTCAACAATGCCGCGTTTGGGGTGAGGATATGGCTCAGGAGCTTCGACTGTAG
Organism: uncultured Enterobacteriaceae bacterium; assembly: GCA_964502465.1. GTDB lineage: Bacteria > Desulfobacterota > Binatia > Bin18 > Bin18 > CAZCWX01. The sequence goes on from CAZCWX010000297.1 coordinate 538, forward strand.
CTGGAACTGTTGCAAGGCTCCTTTGCACGAGTTCACAATCTGTTGGAGCCATTCAGCATCGGCGCTGCTGTCGGCTGTGCTCTCGCTGTAGGTCGCTAATAATTGACTCACTTGCGGATACGCCCAAGCCGCAGAGACCTTAGGCGTATGGGCAACGTGTGGCGGATCCTCGTGTGGCGTGGATACGGGAGGTGTTACGGATGGGAGTGGTATTGAAGGAGGAGCATGACGTTGAGGGCTTTCAACGTCACCGGAACGAATGCCACGTTCGTTGGGCGCTTCATCAGGCGGCATCCGCCGCTGGACAATCCATATCTGCTCGGAGGGCTTACGGTACGGCTGTTCTTTCCAGATGTCCTGATCTGCAGCCGCCCTTCGTATTGGCGTTGGATCGAGATCCTTCCAATAGCTTCGGACCAACTCCCGTAGGCGCGTTCGCGAGAACACTTCCTGATACGAAGACTCTGCTTCAGCGACTACGGCAAAGTCTGAACACTCTGGTGCGTCGGAGGGACCTGAAACGAAAATGTGCGAGTAGCCACGCAGAAAAATGTGACACTGGCCTTCACGCACAGCCCTCCGCCATGCTGAGAGATCGATCGGAGAGTTCGCTGGAAATTGAATGCCATTGAGCATAAGGTCAGAAAAACGCGAGAGCCATAGGTCGCGATCCAGCCGCTTGGGGCTCCCAAAGATGGCGTCGTTGATGCGACGCATGGTGTCACGAAGTTGTTTTTGTGATTCTTTCCGTTTGGCGGCAAGGTTTGCGCTGTCTATGTATTTTGATTCTCCAATCATAACGGCGAGGTGGAGTTTTTCGTTAGACGTTCCTTCTGGTGAGAGCGCCAGGATGTCAGCAATCTGTTCCTCACGCTGGCCAAGCCACTCGGCGTAATCATCAAGAAAGTACCAGCCGAAGCGTCGATTGGAACCAAGCTCGTGCCGTACCATATAACGACTCAGCACAATCCCCATGAGTTCACTGGCGTTGCGGCCACGTTTGGCAGCTCGCAGCACGATATCACCAGAGACCTCGTTTGCATCACTAATAAATTTCTCGGTCAGTTTTTGGCAGTCGGTCTCGCTCAACTCAAGGTTGAGGTCTTTGATCCGTCCCAGGACCATTGAGCGCAACAGGGTAAGCGGCGCGGTCGATGAGATCAGCGTATTGCGGCCCTGCGTGACGCCCTGCTTGTAGCGGATGACCTTAACGTTCTGATTCAGCAGTTGGCGGCGATCAAGCAACTCGTCGTAGTTGACGACCCAATTCCCCAGGTCATGGATCTCGTGAAAGATGCTCGCTGTAAGAAGGTCATTGAAATCAAGTTTTCGAGCCGGAAGTAGACGTTTGTCTTCGACCCCATCCCAGTCACCTTTCAGAAAAGTCGTGAGCGCGGTGATGAATGCCCAACCTTCCTTGGTTTGCACTGGGCAGCAAAGATACACAACCGATTTCATGTCATCGACAGCTGAGGAACGACGCCGTGACCACCGCGCCGGGATAAAGGAAACCGATTCTACTGGGTTGCTGCTCTCGGCATACCACTCCACGCCCGCATGCCGGGCGATGACATCCTGCAAGAACACGATGTCTGCTGTAGGTCCATCCTTCGGATCACGAACCGGGGCTTGATCGGCCATGATGCCGATGCGAAGGCGCGCCATAAAGTCCTTCGCCGCTTCGCTGGATACGAACGAGTCGGCATCCGCTTCTGAAGACTCGATGATCTTCTCATACAGCCCACGGAGCTTTTCTCCGTCTTGATGGCGGAGGATAATCTGGCAGCGCATATCCTCTTCGTCTTCGTGGAGTTCATTCATTTTGTCCACGACGGCGTAGGGGAGACGAGCAGAGTCGCAATTGTAGAGGACAATGGAGAGATTCGCTTTTTCGTGCGGGTAGAGCGACAAAAACCGCTTTGTCAAATCGACAATGAGAGCAGCGGTTTCCGATGGGTTTTCATTCGTGTCGTTAAATCCATTATTACCAATAACAGGGGACTCGTGTAGGCTGTAATCAAGATAATGGTCGCTAAGAGATAAGATCTCTGGTTTCGCTGCGGTCCAGCCTAGCACGATCTCCGGGTAATAGGGGTGTAACAACTCTTGCTCAAGTTCCTTAAAGAAGAACAGCGGGTCTCCAAAGAAGATGTCATCGGCTGTGAGGAGATGGCGCACCAAGGAAGCGACTTGGTGTGCCTTGTGTGCCATTGCGGCCAAACGCAATGGATGCCAAGGGGCAACGATAGTGGTCACCCGACCGCCGTCCACGGTAATAGCTCCGATCTGTAAAGGTGGCTTCAGGAGATGTTCGCGGTTCCGGTCCCCTTTTGCCTCTTTACAGAGCGCATGCAGCAACGCGCCATAGTCTTCAGCCTGCTTCACTAACGCGTCGCATGCGAGCCCATGTTGCAGAAAGCCCGAAATCGCGTCTGTATAGCTCGTCTGAAAAGTCTGAAACAGGCGTAGCAATCGAGCGCCAGTCTCTTCGGAGATCATTCCTTGTTCCTGTGCCTTCACAAGGTTAGCAGGCCAAAAAAGTGAGATATCCTGCTCCTTTTTGTAGGTCGCAATGAATGACCCTCGATCTTGTCCGTATGCAGGGTACAGGGTGCGAACGTTTCGCAAATCCAGGGACTGGAATCGCCCTTTGCCGCTGACTACTTCACGATTCACACGGGCGTGCACAAGCGGATGTTCGCCTAAGCGCGCCCAATCTCCGGGGAACTCGCAGGCAATGGCGTTCGGATCGTACATCCAGATAAGTTGCTTAAAGGAAGTCTCCGTTGTTCCATTCGACAGTTCTACTTCCAATTCTAAAGTGAACTTTAACTGCAAGGCCGACTTGGCCACGGAGTGATTCACATATGGCTTTGTTGCCTTTCGCCACTGTTCACTCAAGGCCTCAAAATTCATGAGTTCGCCGACATCCCATGACACGCGATTTCCAAGGAGTTCCTTAAGACCACGGTAGCGACGTGCGAAGAATAGACCCGCGTCGATGTTGAGCTCTCGGAGATCCTTCCTGGTGCGGCGGTCACAGGTAATTCTTAGTCGCCGTTTTGACGAAGGCATGTCTTTGTCAAACAGCCGTTCCAAGCACAATGCCACGCCGACCAAAAAGTCTTCGGTTTCAATGGGCGCGCCATAAATAAACTTGTCCCATTTGGTCTTGAGTGACGGTTGTTCCTTGAGCTTTGCACGATGTCGTCGGTAAAAATCCTCGTCGTCGTCCTGAGCTTCTCGTGACTTGCTCTTGCTCAATCGAGCGAGGTAGTCCTTTTCGTCCGTAGTGAGCAGATCGGACTCACGATCATCATAGAAATCACTCGTGGCTTGACCTATAAATCCTTAAAGGTCTTCAACGCTCGTTT
>CAZCWX010000298.1:0-3017 GCA_964502465.1 uncultured Enterobacteriaceae bacterium
CATCTCGCAGATTAGCCCCTTGAAGGTTTGCTCTGGTCAAGACCGCACCTTGCAGCCGGAAGGACTGGAGATTTTTCCCCTGTAAATTCGCTGCATACAACCTGGGTGATCGGCAAACATATTCTGGCCACTTTATACTCAGTAGAGGAAGGATAAGGAAAAAGACGAGGAACCCGCAGGGCGTCCAGGAAAACAAGCAACGATGAAAAAAACAGCGGCAGATCCGAATCATCCAAAACCAGAGAATGACAATGCTAACGAGTATCTCGATCAGGGCAACCGTACACACGTCAGGGCGTGGAAGTGCTTTCCACACGAAAGCCAAGAGCACTAAAGGAACGAGCCAATAAAAGAGAAACCCAGAAACGAACCGTGGGAGCCGATCATCCATATTAAAGATGAATGGCAGTTCTTGCGAAGGGTGAGAAAGGCTGAGCGATGACCAAAAGTTGATGAGGATGTGCCAGTACAGCGCAGGCCCCCCCAAGAGTATAGGACCAACCCAGAGAAAGGTACGGAAAGACAGATTCGTTCCAGCGAAAGGTAATTGAACCGCCGCTTCTTCCCCTAGCAAAGCCGTATCTGGTTGTCCTAAGGTAAACACACAGAAAAGGCATAAGCCAATAATGATGAGCATGGTTCGTTGAATGGCTTTCGAGCACTCATCATGTTGCATTCGCCGCCTCTCATCAGAGGGAGATTCTAGCGTTTTGTCTATCATGGAGTTCCCCCTTTCTGTCTTTTTTTTCTGCCTTAATCTCCAACACGGCGGCGCACGGCAGGGGAGATATTCAGCAACAGCCTCACGTCTCCTTTGTAGGGATCATCTGCCTATCGCGAAAGGGCGTTGATTACAGCGGTTTTCACGCTCTCAGAATACGTCCAAATGCAGATTGCTGTAGATCTTTTGCGTCGCTTGCCGAAAAAACAGGGATTCCGTATCGAACACTCATCAATCTTTATCTGAGGGAGTGCGCCACGAGGAAGGATCTCAGTCTGCCAACCATTTCCTTGAGGTATTCTTCATAGACTGCCGCTTCGGGATATCCTGGTGTTCGGGCTATGCCTTGCTCCTCTTTTGCTCGCTCAAAATTGAACACTCGTAGTAGCCAGAGCGTTTCATACAAGGCAAACGGCAGTGATGCGACCATCTCTTGACCAATCACTCCATACCCATCAACAAAAGCGGAAAATAATGCCGGATTATGGGAGAGTTCCCCGTCAGTATTCTTCGTCGTCCAATACTTCATCTTTACGAAATCGAGATGGGGTGAGTCGATGACCGCGTTATCCCAATCAATCACTGCTGCAATCGCACGATCCCGCACCAGGATGTTGGTAGGTGAGAAATCATTGTGTACAAGGCAGGGAGTGCAAGAGAGCGAGTTTGGCAACTCAAGCCTCATAAGGGTTTCGATCACAGCCTGGCTTAAGCGTCCTTGAGCAGCTCTCACTTCTTTGTCAAACGCTGCGCGATATCGCACCTCCCAACTGACTGGCGTCTCACCGATTGACAAGAAGTCTGCGTAAAACGCAGAAAACTTGATGCTGTGAATGCGTCGCAAGGTGTGGCCTGCTAACAGATACACTCGCTCATCCGGCACGCGCCACAGCGGCTCCCCGTCGACCCATTCATAGATGCAGTATGGCTGTGCCAGGAGACGCCTTGACCAATCGTAATACAACACCTTCGGCAACACGTCGCTACGACTCTCTATGGAACCACAGCGAGCCGCTCGTATGCGTGAGAATGCAGCAGCTACCTCCATATCTCGTGCGCTATTGGTTGCGTGCTCCATCAACCAGTGCACAAACGTTTCTTTAATCAGATCTGGCTCATAGCGGTACACGTTCTCCTGGGTTCGTACCCGGAGCCCGTAGCACCGACCGCCGCTCTCCACTTTCACGATCGTGTTGATGTTTCCCTGGAACACGTCGCACACGTGCAGTGCCGGTTTCTCCAGCAACGGAGCAAAGGCCTGTTCTGTTTGTCGCAGGTCAAAAGGGCATGGCAATGAGAGTTCTGTGGCCATGGTTCTTGAGGCAGGCGGACAGTCGGACGGTCAGACTGTGTCTGGTGCTCTTAGAATTTTATCACTTCGTAAGCAGATTTGTGATCGGCGTACCCAACCAGCCTGCTTCACGCTTCTCCCAGTACAGTTCACGCAACCGCCAACTGATCGGTCCAGGTTTTCCATTGCCGAGCGCTTTGCCATCTACGATTGTCACTGGCATGATGCCGCCAGCGGTTGAGCAAATAAACGCTTCGTCGGCCGTCCGCAAGGCATCAGCCGGATAGTTTCCTGTCTCAACGGGAATACCGATTTCTTCGGCAAGAGTGAGGACGGTCCTGCGCGTGATCCCCTCAAGCACATTGATGCGCGGGGTAAAGAGCCTCTCGCCCTTGATAAAGAAAATGTTGAAACCTGGTCCTTCAGATAGATCCCCTGTCACCCCACACAAGACCGCCACATCGGCCCCAGCATCAAGGGCTTCAAACTGAGCGCGTGTGAGATCCCCCCAGTGAAAGTTCTTGTAGCGCGCGACAACGGATGCATCGGGAATGCGGGGCGTCTTGGCAATAAAAACGTGTAAACCCACCTGCTGTTTTTCGGGCGTGGCGATCCAGACGTAAGGGATCGCATAAGCGATAAAAGTTGGCTCGGTTTGCCGGAGGTCTCGGACGTCGAGCGAGCGGAAATGCCCCCGCGTCGCTAATGTTTCAACATAGGCGTCCTGCAGGCCAGCACGATAGGTGCACTCAGCGAGGATGCGCTGAATGTCATTCTTCCCGTAGGGGCAGGGAATGCGCACTCCCGCGCACGACTGCAAAAAACGGTCAACGTGGTCGTCAAGTCGGAAGAACAGACCTTTCCACGTAGACACGACATCATAGGCGACGTCGCTGCGACTAAAGCCGAGATCAAAGACCGAAATCTTGGCCTCGTCGTTCGGTACATATTTCCCATCGATAAAAGCGATTCCGTCTGCCATGAGGTGATCCTCCTCACCGCTGT
>CAZCWX010000299.1:0-5067 GCA_964502465.1 uncultured Enterobacteriaceae bacterium
ACAACCTGGTCTCGCTCCGTTGCCCGGCTAGTTCATGGCCGGGCAACGGTGAGTTCACCGCGAGTGCTGGAATGTCCTAAGGACCTGGGCAAGAATAACTGGGTCAATTCTTGTGGTGCGGGCCTCTGGCCTGCCCTTCACAATGCAGGCGGGACGCCTGCACCACAATATGAGAACGATCAACTTATTTCTGCTCGGCTCCTAATGTCGTGTGGTTCGATGTAGCATGCGGGCACGTTGCACCGTGCCCCTCCCTGGTTTCTGTCATGATGTCTGCTCTCGCCCGCGTTGCTGCACCGCCTCTCGTCGCTCGGCGATTGCCTCTGGTGTGGCCCGGCTGGCGTTTGTGCGCCAGGCTTCAGTCTCGATATTTAGTCCTTCAGTCAGGGTCGTCGCATATCCCTCATCAATGACACGTTTGATGTTGCGCACGATCTCAGGGACACAGGACAGTATATCCTTAGCTAATGCCCGACACGTGGGTAGCAATTCTTCTGGAGCAACTGCGCGGTTCACTAATCCCCACGCTGCCGCTTGCTCAGCCGAGAGATAATTTCCAGTCAGGGACAGTTCTTTTGCCCGATAGACGCCGATTGCCCGGGACAGTTTCTGACTCAGCCCCCAGCCAGGCATCACACCAACCCGCGCATGAGTATCGGCAAACCGAGCCGTCGTCGAGGCAATCAGGATGTCGCATGCCAGCACAATCTCAAATCCACCCGTAATAGCGAACCCATTGATCGCACCAATGATGGGTCGGTCAAATGTGGTCATGGCTCGTACAATGTCTCCCTCCCCCATGGGAGATGCTGTTTCAGCAAAAACCGCATTATCTTGACTTAATTCTTTCAGATCGATCCCGGCGCAGAATGCACGTCCTGCGCCGGTGAGAATGACAACCCCAGCCTCTGGGTCTGCCTGCAGGTCACGGAAGGCCTGTACGAGTGCCAGACGCAACTCACGTGACAACGCATTCATTGCTTCAGGGCGGTTCAATGTTACCGTGGCAATCCCTTCGTGTTTCTCAATGAGGAGAACAGATTGTGCCATATACAATCCTTTCATCTGGTTCGCGTCCTCGCATCAGGAGAGCTGAGAGACGGTAAAATTTGCCTATGTAGCAAGAGACCGCACGAAGCACCAGCAGGCTGATGGTCAATCATGAGGCTCTGCCCTCTTTGGCTTTATCTGAGTGATATGCTAGCGTTCTCTGGAAAGAAAGGAGGACGCACATGGCACTACCGCTTGCAGGGATTCGCGTGCTCGATATTGCCAGTATGCTGGCCGGTCCTTACGGGGCGACGATGCTGGGAGACATGGGGGCGGATGTCATCAAGATTGAGCCGCCATACGGAGACGAGTCGCGCGCTATTGGTCCGAAGGTAGAAAACGACAGCGGGTTTTTCGTCGGGATTAATCGCAATAAGCGCGGCATTGTGCTTGATCTGACCAAACCCGAAGGCAAAGAGTTGTACTTTCGCTTGGTGCGTACCGCCGATATCATCATCGATAACCTGCGGCCGCAAGCGAAGGCGAAGCTCGGGATCTCGTATGAAGAGACCTGCAAATATAATCCGAAGATTGTCTGCATTACCGTGAGTGCCTTCGGCCAAGATGGTCCGTATGGTGGACGACCAGGAATCGATCCGTTGGCCCAAGCGTTGACCGGGTTTATGAGTGTCACCGGCGAAAAAGACGGCAAGCCGCTCAAGGCCGGTCCGGCCATTGCTGACGCGACCTGTGCCAATCTCGTCGCGTTTTCTGCCATGGTTGGCTTGTGGGTGCGCGAGCAGCAAGGCATTGGCCAGCAGATCGAACTCTGTTTAGTTGACGGCCTTATCCATGTACAGCCTTCGCAAGTTGGGCAGTTTTTCCTCAACAACTATATTCAGCCACGCGTGGGAAATGCGAGCCCGTTTTATGCTCCATACGGGACGTTTACCTGCCGCGATGGGCGTGCCATTCAGATCGCCTCCTTTAATAACAAATTCTTTCACAATATCTGTAAAGCGATCGAACGCGAGGACTTGATGACGGAGCCACGTTTCAATACTGGCGAAGATCGGCTCACCCATGAACCTGAGTTGAACGCTGCCATTCAGGCGTACTTCTCGCAAAAAGACTCAGAGGACATGATGCGTCGTTTAATCGCGGCAGACGTCATGGCCGCACCAGTCAACACCTATCATGAGACGTTTACTGATCCGCAGGTCCAGCACAACCAGATGGCAGTAGAAGTCAACCACGCTCGGGTCGGCAAGCTCAAAGTTGGTGGCATCCCGGCAAAGCTCAAGAAGACACCGGGTGCGGTGCGCCTGGCTCCCCCGACGCTAGGGCAGCATACGCGCGAGGTGTTGCAAGAACTGGGGCTGAATGACGTCGATATGGAGCGGCTGTTGCAGACGGGCGCGGTGAAATGAGTCGTGAGTTGTCAGTAATCAGTGGCCAGTTGTAGATATTTCGGTAGAGGAGCCCTCTTCCCTCGTGGGAGAGGGGGAGGGGGTGTACGGCTGCATGCAATCTTGATCGGCCCTCACCCGCCGTGCGGAAGAGGGAGAAAAAGGAGCTATCATGCCACGCAGAGCAGAGGGAATCGTGCACGCGCTCAAAGATGCTGGGGTCACCACCATCTTCGGTATTCCCAGTATCCATAATATAGGCCTGTATGAGTCACTCCGCGCCGAGCGATCAATCCGTCATATTGTCTGTCGTCACGAGGCTGCAGCCACGCACATGGCCGATGGCTATGCCCGTGCCAGTGGGGGGGTGGGAGTCATTATTTCTTCTACTGGCCCGGGTGCTGGATTCACCATTTCTGCCCTGCAAGAAGCTTGGGGCAGTTGCTCACCAGTCTTGATGCTGACCACGAACATCGATGCCGCTAAGATCGGCAAAGGGCTCGGCACCCTCCATGAACTGGAAGAGCAAACCGCCTTGTTTCGCACTATTACGAAAGCGACTTTTGCTGTTCAGAGTGGAGACGATTTCCGGGCAGTCACGACACAAGCCATCAATACGGCCCTCGGTGGTCGGCCAGGTCCAGTGTGCGTTGAGGTGCCAACTGATTTGCTCGCTGGAGCAGTCTCCACTTCTCACCCGAATCCTCTCCTCAGAGAGGAGAGGAGAACTCCCTTGCCTTCCCAGGGAGAGCGGAGGGGTGAGGGTGTCTCGCTTCCCAAACGAATCGATGAAGCGGTATCGCTGCTCCGTCGGGCAAAACAGCCAATTCTCATTGTTGGAACCGACGCGACCAGGGCGAATCTGGCAGCCGACGTGACAGCCTTAGCCGAGGCTCTCTGTGCGCCAGTCATTTCCAGCACTCCGGGCAAAGGAGTCATTGCCGAGGACCATCCACTGTCTTTCGGCAATGCCGCTCGACGCCTGGTCGTCAAAGAGATTACACCGGGCTGTGATGTCGCCCTGGCTATTGGCACGCGCTTGCGCGAGGTCGATGCCAAGCGACGAGGCCTTGTGCTCCCCGAGCACCTCATCCATGTGGACTGGGACGAGCGGTGGATTGGCAAGAATTTCCCGCCCGCGGTTCCGCTGGTTGGCGACATCCGTGTGATTGCCCAAGAGTTACGTCGGCAGTTAGCAGGAGAACCGTACGCCGGACAGCGGCAAGAGCGGGTCGCAGAATGGCGTCGGCAGGCAGACGCTGAAATAAACCAGCTCAGGCAAGAGTTACCCGAGATTCGCTATCTCGACGCAATCCGCCGACTCCTCCCGCGCGATAGTGCCCTCGTCATCGACAATACGCAACTCGGTTATTGGGCAGAATATTTCTATCCTTCCTGCCAACCGAACGGTCTTATCGCAGCCAAAGGCTCAGCGCTTCTGGGGTTCAGCTTCCCTGGCGCAATCGGCGCGAAACTCGCTCGCCCAGACAAGCCGGTGGTGAGTCTTATTGGTGACGGAGGATTCTTATATACTTCCCAGGAGCTTGCGACCTGTGTGCGTCACGGCATCGGCTTCCCCCTGATTGTTGTCAACGACAATGCCTATGGGGTCATTGGCTATCTCCAACGCACAGCATACCAAGAGGAGTATGAGTCTCGCTTGACGAACCCTGACTTTGTTGCTTTTGCGGCTTCCTTTGGCGTGGCTGCTACCCGGGTACAGTCGCCGGAGGAACTCGCGCAGGCCTTGGAAAAGGCCTTGACTTCAGGAAAGATGCAGTTGATCGAGTTGCAGACAGAGATTGCCGCGCCGCCGTTTGGGCGGTACTAAGTACACAGGGGAGGCCGAGGGGCTCTGAAGGGTAGGTTTTTACTGAGTGAAAAGACGAGGCGTCATTCCCGCGAAAGCGGGAATCTAGGAAACTGGCTGACGGTCGTGCTTAAGACGCCTGGATGCCCGCCTGCGCGGGCATGACGGGTTAGCTGTATCCGAGCAGAGGGCAAACCCGCGAGAATTGCAAGTTGGACGAAAAATCTCCCCCTATGAGAGGCTGAGGGAGTGAGTAGTAATGTTAGGAGCAACCCTTTTGCTAGCGTCATTTGCTCTCCTATTAACGATCATTGCCTTGTGGCCGCGGGCAGATCAAAAGAAGCAGGAAGCACGGAGATAAGCGGCGGGATGGAGTCTTTGTATGTCACAACGTCGTACAGTCATTTGGGGATGGGGATACGAGGATCAACAACCGACTCCCGAGCAACAAAAAACCATAGCCAAGAATCTCGCAGCGAGTCTCGGCCGGAGCGATATTGAGCTTGCACGTGCACCCACGATCGATGACCTTCAACTCCGCACCCCACGGATCACACCACCTGCGGCTCTTGCGGAGATCTGCTCGACGGCCACCTATGACCGGGCCGCGCATGCGTATGGCAAAGCGTTTCCTGAGATGTTACGCGCTTTCCGACGCGAGTTTCCCCATCCACCGGACGTGGTTGCATATCCTCGGACGGAAGCCGACGTTGTGGCGGTACTCGACTGGTGTTCGCAGGTTCAAGCAGCCGTGGTGCCGTTCGGTGGCGGATCGAGTGTGGTTGGAGGCGTCGCTCCCCCTACGAGCGACACATATCGCGGGACCGTGTCGCTCGACCTGAAGAAGCTCGATCGTGT
>CAZCWX010000300.1:0-4595 GCA_964502465.1 uncultured Enterobacteriaceae bacterium
GCCCGGCGACTGAAGCAGAAGGCGAGCGGCATCATGGCCACGGTGGTCAACGGTGAGGTGGTGTTGCGCAACAACGAACCTACTGGCGCCCTCCCTGGTCAATTGCTGCGCGGCCCATTAGCCCGCAGGTAGTATACTGAAAAATTGCAATCTATGGACGCGCGGAGTATATAACCAACCAAGGCGGATACGAGCCCTTTGCGTATCCGCCCCTCTTATCACATCTGCCAGTATCACGGTACGCTGGCGATGCAATAGCACCATCGAGGGAAAAAGACGGCGTCATATGTTCTGACGCCGTGCGGTTTTGGTTTTCTTAGCTCTCTCGGTTCTCAGTTCAGCAAGAAACTTGGCAAAGGGCCGACTCTTGCCGGCCAGGTACTCCTCATTGCTCTTACGGATGTGGTTGCGGACCTGGGGATCCTGGAGTTCCAGGCAGTCTTCGATTTCGTCCGCGTCCCTGATCCCGGCCACCGGGATCCCGTCCTTTTCTAGGGTAACATATTCCTTTATCTTTGATGACTGACCGCTGGATAACCTGTTGTCATTTTCGCCGTGCGTATCCTCATGAACAAGGCATGCCTAGGAACAACATAACGCGTGAAGATCCTGTCTTCATTGTGCTGAACGTCGGCTCGGGTCGTGGCGATGCACAGGCCAAGCAGGCAGCGATCCAGGGGGTGCTTGAAGAGGCAGGCCAACGTCACGAGGTCTTTATCATCGACGATTCACGGCAGCTTTCAATAATGGCCCAGCATGCTGTGGAACTCGCACAACAGCAGCAAGGTATCGTGGTGGCGGCAGGAGGTGATGGTACCATCAACGCCGTGGCGCAGGCCGTGTTGAACAGCGGGCGGCCCTTTGGTGTATTGCCCCAAGGGACTTTCAATTACTTTAGCCGCACCCACGGCATCCCCGCGGACACGATCGAGGCTACGAAGGCACTATTGAACGCCACAGTGCAACCGGTCCAGGTGGGGCTAATCAATGGGCGCGTGTTTCTCGTCAACGCGAGCCTGGGCTTGCATCCGCAACTGCTCGAAGACCGCGAGGCATACAAGAAGCAATTTGGTCGCAGCCGGCTGGTGGCGTTCTGGTCAGGCCTCATGACGATCTTGCGCGAACATCGCCAACTGGTCATTCAACTCGAGCTTGCAGGCAAAACACAGATCGTGCGCACATCAACCCTGGTTGTCAGCAACAATATGCTTCAACTTGAGCAGATCGGCATTCCTGAGGCCAACGCACTGCAGCAGGGGCAATTGGCTGCCATAACCGTGCGGCCCGGCGGTACACTTGCCATGTTGTGGTTACTGGTCCGTGGTGTACTGGGTCAGTTGGGTCAGGTCGAAAATGTGGTGAGCTTTGCCTTTGAATGCCTGACGGTGCGGCCATGGCTCCCTTATGGACGTCGCCGTATAAAGGTCGCGACGGATGGCGAAGTCACCTGGCTCAGCACACCACTGGTGTTTGAGGTAGCACCGAACCCACTGCTGTTGCTCGTGCCGACTCGCGACGCTACCGGGGCGGACGACGCATGAGCTTGCTGCTGCAAGTGTCTGATACGCACTTTGGGACCGAGCAGCCGACTGTGATGGAGGCGCTACTGGACATGGTCCAAGCACAGGTACCCGATGTCGTGGTGCTCTCCGGTGACATTACGCAACGTGCCCGGCGGGCCCAGTTTCACGCCGCACGAATGTTTGTTGATCGCCTGGCGGCTCCCGCCACGCTGGTGCTGCCCGGCAACCATGATATCCCGCTTTTCAACCTCGTCGCGCGGATTTTTTACCCCTATGCGAATCATCAGTGCGTCTTCGGGCGGGCTTTGGAGCCGATATTTGAGTCTGCGGACTTGCTGGTGCTCGGTGTCAATACGACGCGGCCTTCCCGCCACAAAGATGGCGAAGTGTCTGCCGATCAGATCCAGCGGGTAGCGGAGCGCTTGAGGCGCGCCACCCACGAACAACTACGCATCGTGGTAACCCATCAGCCGGTGCATGTCACGCGCCCGGAAGAAGAGAAGAACGTGCTACACGGTCACCGAGAAGCAGTACACGAGTGGGCGAGCGCGGGCGCCGATCTGCTGCTGGGCGGGCATATCCATCTGCCCTATGTCCGCCCCTTGAGCGAGCGGTTCAACGACCTGCCCCGCAACGTCTGGATAGTCCAGGCTGGCACCGCCGTGTCTACACGGGTGCGTCACGATGCCCCGAACTCGATCAACCTGATTCGCTATGCTCGTGCAGACATACCGCGGCGATGCGTCGTCGAACGGTGGGATTACGATGCGTCCGCGCACCGCTTCGAACCTGTCGAGCACACAGAGATTAGCCTCGACAGGTTACCCACAATCCACCTACACTGACAGACTCTGGTGACGCCCCAACTGTTCACGTAGGAATGCACCAACGCGCTCGATGCCCTGTTTGCCTTCGGGTAACATCGGGTGGAATGCGTGCCAGACGTGGATCATGTGCTCCCAGACTTCCAAGGTGCTGTCTACTCCGTCGGCTTTCGCCTTTTCATGCAGCTTTATAGAGTCGTCGAGCAAGACCTCATCATTGCCTACCTGAATCAGCAGTGGTGGTAATGAGCGCAGGTCCGCAAAATTGGGCGAGGCGTAGGGGTGTTTGGGATCTTTCCCTTGCAGATAGAGCTTCGCCATATCCCCGATGTTCCCCGATCCCACCATGGGATCAGCCTCAGCCCGGGTCTTATACGATTCATTTGAACAGGTCATGTCGGACCACGGACTAATGCAGACCGCTGCGGCCGGCAGAGGCACTTTTTGATCCCGCGCAGAGACGAGGGTGGCTGCGGTCAGACCACCACCTGCAGAATCGCCGGCAATCGCCAGGTTTTTCGCCGCAAAACCTTGATCCAAGAGCCACTTGAACGACGCAACCCCATCCTCGACGGCAGCGGGGAACGGATGCTCTGGCGCCAGGCGGTAATCGATGAGTAAGATGGCCGCCTGGGCCGCCCGTGAAAATTCTCCCGCCAGCGATCGGTGGGTGGTGAGCGATCCCATGACATAACCGCCGCCATGCAGATACAAAATTGCACGTCCCGGTTGGCTTCCCGGCGCGCGGAGCCATTCAGCGGAACGGCCGGCAACAGCCACACTGTCAACCTGAATGTCGTCTGCTACCTTGAACGCGACTTTTTCCATGCCTTTGCGGCGCTGTTCAAGCGTGATGTTCGCGCCAGGCGGTAGCGCCTTTTCTCGCAAAATGCGTTTCAACTTGACGATCTCTGGTCCAGCCATCGTGTGTCTCCTCCTTCCTGGAATTCTGTTGACGCATCATAGCTAAGCGTGATGACATAGATTCGTGGCGAGAGCAACCACGAAGAAGGAGGAAACCGCTGGTCTCATCTCAACCTCAGAAGCCCTTGACCCCTTTGTCCAGTTGTACCCCGAAAGTGTTGAGTGCCATGGACACCAGATTGTACTGACCAACTGCGAATACCACATCCATCATCTGTTCCGTGTTGTACCGTTCGCCCAAGGCTGCCCAAGTCGCGTCGCTGATACAGGCGTCCGCGTGCAACTCATCGACCGCACGTACCAAGGTGGCATCGAACGGATCCCAGCCCTCAGCATCCGGACCTGCCTTGATCCGGGCGATCTCCGCATCAGTCAGACCTGCCTGCTTACCAAAAACCACATGCTGTCCCCACTCATACTCCGCTTGGCAGAGCCAGCCGATCCGCAAAATGAGGATTTCCCGCTCCCTGGGCGGTAAGGTAGAGGTATCGCCCATGACGTGATAGGCCCAGACCCCAAACTTTTTTGAGGCTTCCCAGTGCCGGGCAAGGGTGCCGAGCACATTATAGACCCGCCCCTCTCGATGGACGGGCTCCAATACCTTGCGCTGCTCGTCCGTCCACTCTGCCTCTGTCAACGGCAAAATACGTGGGTGTGAGAGTTTCATCCTCATTCCTCCTTTTCAGAATTTTTTCCAGCAGAACGGCAAAGCTCAAGACCTCATCCCTTTTTAACCTGGATGGGATGAAGTGCAAGCCCGATTACTGCTTGTGTCGCAAGGGTGGATCAATTAAAAATTTCCTGCTCGAGCCGACCATATAAGACAGGCCCTCAACAAGGCAAAACCACGGGTACTCGGTCAAGCTGATTGTGCTGAGATGCTTCACCGCGTTTAGCATGACAATGTTGTCCCCCCGGGCCCCCTGCGACTGGCCTCAGAACAGGCGCTGTGGGGAGGCCCTAGCAAAACTCAATAGATGGTCTACAAGCTAATTCCATTATGCTTTGCGATTTTGCTGCGTTTTCCCTGGAGTTCTAAAAAGAGACAATTCATGGCATCCTCCGAATACACAACTCGCGGGTCACAGGAAAGCGGGAGCCACGAGGCGGAGGCGCTGCAGCGCATCAGCCGGGCGATTAGCTCTACTCTTGATCTGCACGAGGTACTCCAGCGCATTATCACTGAGACGGCGCAGCTCTTTACCGCGCCAATGGCTTCGGTGATTCTCCATAATGAGAAAACCTGCGAGGCCGAGCTCACCACGACAGATGGCACAGATGGGACTTTTCGTACGCTGTGTTATCCCCTGGGAGGTTCCTTAAC
>CAZCWX010000301.1:0-4898 GCA_964502465.1 uncultured Enterobacteriaceae bacterium
CCACGGACTCAAGCTCCCTGCCAGTCCGACAGTATTCGAAGCGCTGGTGATGGCTGTACTATCACAGCAAGTTAATCTGGTGTTTGCCTACTCTATTAAAAAGGAATTGGTCGAAACGTTCGGCGAGAAATGGAACGTCAACGGTGGAACTTATTACGCCTTCCCTGCGTCAGAGCGCTTCGCCGAAGAGCCGGAAGAAAATCTGCTGCGCTTTCGCCTGAGTCGCGCAAAGGCTGGCACTCTGGTGCGTCTGGGACAAGCCTTCGCCTCAGGCACCCTGAAAGAAGAGGAACTCGCTACACTCTCAGATGAGGAAGTAATCGAACGGCTCATCACCATCAAAGGCATTGGCCGCTGGAGCGCAGAGATTGCCTTGCTCCGCGGTTTGGCGCGGTCTGACGCGTTCCCTGGTGGCGACCTTGGCGTAGTGAAATACCTTGCGCAGGGATTGCTGGGCAAAGACGGAAAAGCCACCGAGGCCGAGATGCGTACGTTTGCCGAGCGCTGGCGCCCCTATCGCGGCCTGGCATTGATCTACTGTTACGCGGAATTGTTGAGGCGACGCGAGTAATATCAATACTATTCATAGCTCTTTAGGCGGCTGCGCTCTGCGCCAAGGCGCGGAGGTCAATAGAGATATCAATTTCATCGTAGGGTACGATAGGAGTTCGGGCGTTCCCAGTTGACCGGCACGTTGAGACACCCCTAGTTTGACCCGGAAGTTGCGCTAGACGTCACGAACGATGTACCAAGCCAAGCAGGGCAGAGCTAAAAAGGCCAGAAACACCAAAACAGGGATAATATCGGGAATCATTACTCACCCTCCAAGTGCGCCCAGAGGCGCTTCATACCCCTGTAAGTCTGCCATAGCACAGCGACAAAGGCCAGTATTGCAACAACCCCAGCGCTGGCCCAGGTATATCGTGCAGGATCATAAGGCCCTAGAAGCAGACCGACCGAACCTCCTCCGACACCGAGGATTGATAACCATGTGAGCCTGAAGACTTCGATCAAAAATTTCAAGCGCTCGGTATAGTATTCTTTCTGCACCGTTCAAAACATCCCTGAAATCTTCCCGCTCGCATCCATGCGCATGTTGATCGCCGCCGGTTTGGCAGCCAGGCCAGGCATAGTGAGCATCTCGCCGGTCAGCGGCACGCAGAAACCCGCGCCTGCCGAGAGACGAATCTCACGCACTGTCAGCGTGAAGTCTCGTGGCCGCCCAAAAAGCTTGGGATCATCAGAGAGCGAGAGCTGGGTCTTGGCCATACAAATTGGGACAGTGCTGTACCCAAGCGCGTTAATTCGTTCCAGATCAGTACGAGCGCGTGGAAGCAGGGCAATCTCTGCTGCCCCATAGATCTTCTGCGCAATGGTGCGGATTTTGTCCTCGATTGATGCCTCCAGGGGATAGAGGAAGCGCGGAGTGGGCGTTGTGTTCTGACACGCCTCAATCACCGCTTCAGCAAGAGGCAACCCACCTTCACCGCCCTGCCCAAAGACATCAATGACTTTGGCTGCTAAACCGAGCGCACGGCTTTCCTCGACCACAAGCTTTAACTCGTCTTCAGTATCAGTGGCAAAGCGGTTCACCGCCACAATCGGCTGCAGACCGTATTCACGCACACTCTCGGCATGCTTCGCCAGGTTTCCCATACCGAGCCGCAACGCGTTCAGATCAGGTTTATTGATTTCACTCAGAGCTGTGCCGCCATGCACCTTGAAGGCCTTCACCGTTGCCACCAGCACGACGGCAGACGGCCATAACCCTGCCTCGCGACACTTAATGTCAAGAAACTTTTCCCCACCAAGATCAAAGCCGAACCCTGCTTCGGTCACAACAAAATCTGCATACTGCAAGGCAAGACGAGTAGCGAGAATGCTATTGCAGCCGTGCGCGATGTTCCCGAACGGGCCGCCATGCACCAATGCAGGCACCCCCTCTACAGTCTGCACTAAATTGGGCTTGAGTGCATCCTTCAGGATGATTGCCATCGCCTCTGAAGCTTGCACTTCACTGGCCGTCACTGCCTTGCCTTTACCGGAAAAGCCAACCACGATACGCGAGAGCCGCTCGATCAGATCAGCCGGTCCACTCGTGAGCGAGAGAATCGCCATGACTTCAGAGGCGGCAGTAATGTCGAACCCTTCCTCGCGGGGAACTCCCATGAGCCGTCCGCCAAGACCAATGACGATCTGACGGAGGGCACGATCATTCATATCCATGACCCGGCGCCAACGAATTTGCCGCACGTCCACCTCGATGAGTCCATGGAAGAGCGCATTATCTAACATGGCAGAGAGAAGATTATGTGCTGAGGTCACCGCATGGATATCGCCAGTGAAATGGAGATTAATATCCTCCATGGGCAGAACTTGTGATCGTCCCCCCCCACATCCACCACCTTTGACACCGAACACCGGTCCCATCGATGGCTCACGGATAGCAATCGCGGCTTTTTTCCCTAACTGAGATAGGGCCTGACCTAAGCCAACTGTTGTTGTTGTTTTCCCTTCGCCTGCTGGGGTCGGATTGATTGCTGAAACCAGGATGAGCTTCCCTTTCGCCTGAGCAGAAGCTGGGAGCGCCTCAAGCGAAATTTTTGCCTTGAAGCGACCGTACGGCTCGAGATGTTGAGACGATAAAGACAGACGAGCGGCAATATCTTCGATAGGTTTCAGTGTCACCGCCTGAGCGACGGCCAGGTTCTGCTCACGACTCATGCGTTTGGTTCCTTTCTGAAAAGAAGCTGTCAGCAGACAGCTATCAGCAATCAGCCAGACCAGGCAACAAGGGGCGTTCATTCCCTTGTTCAGATTGCGCTGGAAGTTGACGATCGATAGCTGAGGGTGTCTAAAAACGCTTTGCCGCCTCGACCATCCGCGAGAGTTTGCCGACGGCGACTTCAGTCGTGCGTCGGCCAAGACCACACGAGGGCGCGACCCAGAGCCGGTCTGGTTCGACAAAGCGGAGTACCTCACGAATGTGTTCCTCGACGTGCTCTGTCGTTTCGACTGGCGACTTGACATCCACAACACCAGCAATGACCTGCATATCCTTCGGAATATCACGCAAGCACGTCCGGTCAGCCCACTGTCCAGGATGTGAGCACTCCAGATGTACTTTATCAACGACCCCCGTGAGTTGCTCGATATACGGCAAAAGTGCATGCAGGTTGTGAACAGTGACCGCTGACTGGGACCCCAAGTCTCCTAAGCAACAATGAATCGTTCGGGTGACCATAACGCCATCGAAGCTGCGGGCTATGAGATCTACCGCTTGTGCCGGTGTGATCTGCTGCAGAACCGAGCGAATCGCGATATAAGGGATATCGAGTTGGATCTCGCGTGCACCTGCGGCAGCCAACCCACGCATTTCACGGTTGACAATGTCGATTGCTCGTGGAAGCTGTGCCTGCACCTCTGGAGTGGAACGAATGTGAGCGAGCACTTCCAGAGGACCTGGAACAGAGGCTTTTCCCAGATCAGGATCAATCTGCGATTCCCGCCGAAATGCGTCGATGTACCCGAGACCATGTGGCGCCTCGATGTCACCAACTAATTGGTACTCTGCCAGGTCCGAGTAGAATTTTAGTTCAGCCGCTTGGGGTTTGATCAGCTTGAGGCCGGTGAGTTTGCGAGGAATGTGCTGGATAAAGACCTCGGCGAAAAATTCTCCTCCCATGAATTGGGTTACGCCAGTGGCCTTTTGTTCACGGATAGCGATCTCTGCTGCACCAGCTAAGGTCGGCTTGATCAGCATCTCTGGCAGAGTGCCGCGATGGTACTGCAGCAGACGCTCGCGATACATCTCGGGGAGGGGCCAGCTACCAACTACGGTCGTGCGGATCATCGCAGCACCTGTGTCATGGAAAATCCTCTCTTTCTCTGTCCTTCACCACAAGGATGAAAACGTAAGACATAACGGATGATGATGGTCGCCGCTGGCTCACGCTTTACATGTTACGCTTGTCAGCCCACACACGCCGAGCGACATCCACGACAAGCCGCAGCTTCGCTTCCTGTGCCGCTTCAGTGATCGGATTGCCTTGCAACACTGAGGCGAAACCGCATTGGGTGGAAAGCGCCAATTGTTCACGCGGGAAATAGCGGCTCGCCTCCTCAACCCGCGCCACGAGACCATCAATCGGTTCGATTGTCGTGTGCTTCGTTGACACCAGGCCGAGGACGACCGTCTTATCCCGCGGAATGTCTCCCAAGGGCTCAAACGAACCCGACCGCCAATCGTCATATTCGAGTAAGAAAATGTCGTACTTCGTTGCCCGCTGAAAGACCTGTTTCGAGATGATTTCGTAGCCACCCTGACTCATCCAGTGACCCTCATTATTCCCACGGCACAGGTGCAAGCCAAAGGTGATGCCCGGCGCGTCGGCCAGAGCATTGAGCATCTCAACCCCTTCGCCGAGCATACGTTCAGGCGAGACACCACGCGCCTTGTATGTCATCTGTCGCTGAGATTCGTCAACCAGTGTGGCTAACTCTGGGGCATCGATCTGGATGTACTGACAGCCGAGCTCAACCAACTCGCGTATCTCTTGCCGCAGAATGTCAACCGCGTCGGCAAAGAGCGCAAAGGGATCACTATACGCAGCAGTCGAGTGCTCAGGCGACCAAAAGAGCGCAAGCATCAATGGGCTCGACAGGGTCATCTTGAGCGGTTGGCGTGCCTTGGCCCGTGCGTAGGCAAATTCTTCTGTCGCCAGAGAGCGGCGACGGCGGATTTTCCCAGTGACAGAGATCGGCGCCCGGAAATCCATATCGTCCTGTGGCGTCTGTCCGTGCCAGCGCCAGGCCGGTGAGGGAACCGAAGACAGTCCGTCAATTGCTTCAGTGAGCGTACCGGTGAAAATGATACGGCGCATTTCACCATCGGTGAT
>CAZCWX010000302.1:0-2524 GCA_964502465.1 uncultured Enterobacteriaceae bacterium
CCTGTCCCTTCGACAACGACCTCATGCCACACTGCTTCTGGGAGGATGACTTCACCATAGAGCCGGTGGAGGAGGTCGAGCTGCCCGATCCGGGCCAGGTTGATAAGGGGGGAAGCGTTGCTAACGATGGTCACAGCCGACCGATTTCTTTCAAGGTTGCCACATCTTCCTCGTACTCTGCTATATCATAATGGACAGCGATTCCTCTGCTTCCTAAGCACTGTTGAAAAGCCCATACGGTCATGTCGGCCATCTCTCGGGCTTTCCCAAAAGAGAGCTTGCCTTGCTGGAAGAGTGTGAGTGCCAATTCACGTTTCAGCTCCTGGGGGGTCATGCGTGTCGCATGGAGCACTTCACGGGGGATCTCAATAGCAATAGTGGAGGACATTACTGCACCTCTGTTTGCGGCCGTCATAAGACGCTGGTCGGAAGAAGTTCAGTCCATAGCTGCTCGATCAACTCCATGTCAGCCATAATGCCATAGCGCTACTGAAACGTCAGATTGTTTATTGTACCCTACCAAAGGCATCCCTTCTGCACAATCACCGAAGGGGGGGAGAAGGGCTTGTCTTGCAGCCCTTCTCAATCTTGTTTCTGGTCATCCGGGCTACAGGGCTCTATAGCGGGCGTGCAGCCCGATGGCAAGATTGTCGTGGTGAATGAATACAATGGCCAGTTTTGTGCGATGGCACGGTATCTTGCTGAGTGAGTATTCCTAAGAACTGTGAAAGAAAACATGGAAAAGACAGAATAAGGCAGGCCACTAATTGCATCTGCCCCACGGAAGGACGTGGCAGAAGATAGATCTGTAAAGATACAAATACTGACCTGCATGCCAAAGGTGTATGAGAAGGAACCGGCGAGAATTTTCTCCTTGTGTACGTGGTTGTTGCGGAGGTTTTGCCTTTTCGGACAGAGGCTTCTAGCGCTCCTGAATCGAGGGGACAATCTCCTTCTTGTTGATCTCCTGGGGCGGCACTCAGCTTAGTGCCTATCCGAATAACTCCGGAAGTGCTTTATTTTCGAGGCAAAACCAGGTTATCCGGATAGGCTCTTAGCCCCCCAAGGAGGCCTGGTTCAGGTAGATTTGATTGTTCGTCCCTCGCATCAGGAGATGAAGCCGGTCAACCGTCGCCGCTGCGCCCGGGCGAGAAGGAGTTAATCCGTTGCCAGTAACTTCCTTCCAGCCTGACCAGGTGCCATTGGTGCCTACCGTTAAGCGGTTCTGATAAACGCGGTCATTTAACCCTCGCACGAGGTACCACAACTCACCATTGAATACCGTTGCGGCTGGCGCGGCGGGCGTCTGCCCACTACCGGGCACTTCCGCCCAGCTCGTCCAGCCTGTTGAGGTGAGCAGTTTGTCGTACAAGCGATTATTCGTCCCTTGGACAACCAGATACAAGGTGTTCTCAAAGACGACTGCTGCCGGCCCTGAGAGGGTCATGCCTCCCCCTGGGACCTCACTCCACCCGGTCCAAGTCGACCCGTTGAAACGGTTCTGATACAGTCGGCTGTTCGTGCCACGCACGAAGAGGTAGAGGGTGTTGTTGAAGACCGTTGCCGCAGGTCCTGATGGCGTCATGCCTCCCCCTGGCACCTCACTCCAGCCACTCCAGGTCTGGCCGGTCAGGCGGTTACGATAGAGGCGGTCGTTCATGCCACGGACAAACACCCACAGGTCGCCGTTGAACTCGACGGCGGCGGGTTCCGAGGGGGTTGCGCCGCCGAGATTCTGCCAGGCTGCCCAACTGCTACCGTTAAACTTCGTGTGATAGATAGCACTACTGCCCGATCCTCGGACAATCACCTGCAACTCGTCGTTATAGATGGCTGCCGTGGGGCCTGCCGCAGTTGCCCCTCCTATCGGCAGGGGGGTCCATCCAGTAAAGGTGGCGGAGAAGGACACGGTCGTCATGCACGTTGCTGCTGTAGTGGCTGTGTTAATGAACCCCTTGCTGCAATCGGAGAACTTGAGTTGCAGATCCTGACTCAGCGCAGGGTTCATGATGAACCCAAACGGGGTCGAAGCACAGGCTGAGCCTGACTCGTTATCATGTGGAGCACTGAAATTGTGGCCAATTTCATGAGCAGTGAGCAGCACAAGAGACTTATTATTCGTGGTGTAATCTTGCGAGAGCCCGGTGCCATGATACTGTTCGCACAGGGTGTCGAGCCAGGCGATACCGACGGTGCTGCCATCAAGATCGCGGCCAGTGAACAGATGCGCCAACCCGGTACTATAAATGGGACTTGATGAGGTATTTTTGTAGGTACTGAATTCTGGCAATAACTTCGTGGGATCCGTTGTATTACTGAACGGGTCGTTGCTATTGGTGAACACCACGGTCTTGGCGATCTTCAGCGTCACCCCGGCTTCAGCGCGATAGATACCATCAATCTGGTTGATAATGTTCTGCATGTCCGCAGCGGAGTTCGCACCGTGCTTTTGATAGTATTCGTAGTCAGCAACCATGCCTAATGCTATCTGTTCAAAGGTCCCGCTACTGCTTGCCAGCGCCGC
>CAZCWX010000303.1:0-13123 GCA_964502465.1 uncultured Enterobacteriaceae bacterium
TTGGCACACTCCAGCACTTACTGTGAACTCACCTGCGCCCGGCCATGAACTGGCCGGGCTTCAGAACGACGCCGGCTAAAGCCGGCTTTCAGTCCCCTTCAGGGGGCGCAGCCGTGTAGCCCGGCGATTGATCGCCGGGCGAAATATGGAACAGGGTGTTACGTAGTGTACGAATCTTATGTGGTTTGATTTAGCCATGTTCGCCGCAGCGTATGCGAAAATAGGGCAGGCTGCAGAGGCCATGCGCTTCATCGATGATGCTTTTACTGTGATGAGCCAGACAGGGGAACACTTGCATGAGGCGGATCTCTATCGGCTGAAGGGAGGGCTGACGCTGCAACAGTTGTCAGTTGCCAGGAGTCAGTTGTCAATGACCAACCCCCAATCCCCAATCCCTAACCCCCAAGCGGAGGCGGAAGCCGAAGCGTGTTTTCAGAAAGCCATCGAGGTTGCTCGTCGGCAGCAGGCAAAATCGTTAGAACTGCGAGCCACCATGAACCTCTGTCGTTTGTGGCAAAAGCAGAGGAAAAGCGGAGATGCGCGGCAGCTACTGGAGGAAGTCTACAGTTGGTTTACCGAGGGATTTGACACGAGAGACCTGCAAGAGGCCCAAGCCTTGCTCCAGGCCTTGGGCGCTACAGTAGAGCCACGACAAAAGAGAGATAGTGCAGAGCCACCTGCCTTCGAGCGAAAAACCTCCCCTCTCTCCTTGAGAGTTCGGCTTTCGCGTACAGGGCCAAGCACGACCTTTTGGCCAGAGAACTATGACTCGAAGGAGCTGGGTGCCACAACGACCAACACCGAAGAAACCACTGACTCCTTACCTCCAGAGTCGAGAGATGGCGCTATTGGCCACCTGGTTGTGTCACAGTCCCATCCCCAGGCGGAGGACTCTCGAGTCTCAGA
Source organism: uncultured Enterobacteriaceae bacterium (assembly GCA_964502465.1). Taxonomy (GTDB): domain Bacteria; phylum Desulfobacterota; class Binatia; order Bin18; family Bin18; genus CAZCWX01. The sequence goes on from CAZCWX010000303.1 coordinate 907, forward strand.
GCACGTCTTCCGCAAAGAGGGCGAGTACTGGACCCTGGCCTTTCAAGGCACGGTCTGCCGGGTCAAGGATATTCGAGGTATGCAATATCTTGTTCAGCTCTTGTCCCATCCCAACCAGGAATTTCACGCGATTGCGTTAGTGACTGGTGGTACGATAGTCTTCTTGGAAACTTCAACCAGAGAAAAGGCAGCTGATGAGGCCGAGGAATTGGCTAGCTTCACCGATGCCGGCGAGATGCTCGATCCGCAGGCCAGGGCAGCCTATAAACGGCGGCTGAAAGATCTCCAGGCTGAACTTGAGGAAGCGCAGGGTTTTAACGATCTCGGGCGCATGGAAAAAGTACAAGACGAGATCGACTTTCTCACCCAGGAACTTTCCCATACTGTTGGGCTTGGTGGTCGAATGCGGAAAGCTGCCTCTCCTGCCGAACGGGCGCGAGTAAATGTCACTCGGGCGCTCAAAGCCGCGATTAAGAAAATCACCGAAAGTCATCCCTCCCTTGGGGAATATCTGACTCGCACTGTGAAGACGGGGACGTTCTGCTCGTATATACCAGATCCTCATCTGTCCCTTGCGTGGCAATGCTAGAACTGCGAGCGTATACTCCCAGCGGATAAGAACGCCGCAGAGGTCGTGGCGTGGCTGGCCCAACATCTACGGTCACGCCGGCGAGCTGTAAAAAACCCTTGGAAACAAAGTCCATTCTTCCCTAGACCTTCTTCTGCCCCCTTTCCTTACCACCCTCCAGCCAAAGCACCTGCTGCTCCATCCTCGCAGCACTCATCTGCTGACAATATTCTGCAATGACGGCAGCTTTTTCTCCGAATCGGAAGTGTTCACTGTCGATGAACGCCAGTGTTCCACCAATTGTTACGCCTTTCTTATCAGAGAACACATTTGTAGAAAGGAGAACACATCATGATTCCGCAAGCTGTTCAGCACACACATAGCGAAATGTCCGTTCAACAACAGAAGTCTTCCTCCCTCGTGGGGCGGATAGCGACCTTTGTCTATGGGGTGGTCGCCTATATGGTTTTCTTTGGCACGTTCCTCTATGCGGTCGGATTCGTTGGCAATTTCATCGTGCCGAAATCGATGGATTCGGCTCCAGAAGGACCGTTAGGCTACGCGTTACTCGTCAATATGGCATTGCTGGGCATGTTCGCGCTTCAGCATAGCGTGATGGCCCGGCCAGCCTTCAAACGCTGGTGGACAAGGATTGTCCCGCAGCCCGCAGAACGGAGCACCTATGTGTTATTCTCCAGTGCGGCGCTTATTCTACTGTTCTGGCTCTGGCAACCGCTCGGCGGAGTAATTTGGCACGTGCAGGAGCCTATAAGCCGGGGTATTCTGCTTTCGCTGTTTGCCTTTGGCTGGCTGCTGGTGTTGGTATCGACCTTCTTAATCAATCATTTCGATCTGTTTGGCCTGCGGCAGGTCTATCTCTATCTGCGGGGGAAAGAAGACACCCCGGTCAACTTCAGAATGCCCGGGCCATATAAATACGTGCGTCATCCACTCTACGTGGGGTGGCTGTTTGCCTTCTGGGCAACACCAACGATGACGGTGACCCATCTGGTGTTTGCGTTAGTAACGACCGCTTACATTTTGCTTGCCATTCAGTTGGAAGAACGGGATTTACTGGCTGCCCATGGGGAGGCGTATGTCGTATACCGCCGACAAGTACCCATGCTGTTCCCCCGGTTCTTTGGCAAGCGTGCTGCCCGTCAACAAGTGCAGCAGGCCAGGCCCAGCGTTGCCTGCTATGAAAGTAGACGGCTAAGTCGTTGAATTCATTAGACAGGCCCTACTTTCATCGGTGGTGGCGAAGCCCCACTTCATGATGGCTAACGTGCAAGCAGGACGGGAACACCACCCCCGTCCCACTCTAAAAGGAATAAAGACTCTTCTCCGCAGACAAAGACAAGCAGGCAAACCCCATGTGTATCGTATGCGCAAAATGGACGGGCGGATCTCAGCAGCCACTCCCTATCTGGATGAGAGAAAGAGGACAGCTTCCTTGTTCTCAACCTGATAGCGAGGTAAAGAAAGGTATGATGCGTTGTTCATCCTGTGGGGTTGAGAATTCGACAGCAGCCAATTTTTGCGAAGAATGTGGTACAAAACTCGCGCCGGTCTGTCCACAGTGTGGGTGCGAGGTGAAGCCGAGTGCCAAATTTTGTCGCGACTGTGGTACGCCTCTGAAAGGGAAGGAAACGGGGAATCGGGGAAACGGGGAATCGGGGAAAAACACTACGAAAGTTATCAGTTCTCAGTCCCCGGTTGCCAGTTCCTTCCAGCTTTCCACCCCGCAGACTGCGGACTTTGAACTGCGGACTCTGGACGCGAGACGCCAGACGCGAGACGCCAGACGCGAAGGGGAACGACGCCAACTGACCGTCATGTTCTGTGACTTGGTTGGCTCCACGGCACTGGCAGAGCAGCTGGATCCTGAAGAATTCCACAAGATTGTCCGTGCCTACCAGGAGACCTGTGCTGAGATCATCCGCCGCTTTGGCGGCTATATCGCGCAGTATCTAGGTGATGGTCTGCTAGTGTATTTCGGCTACCCCGCAGCTCATGAAGAGGATGCGCAACGCGCGGTGCGAACCGGGTTAGAAATCATTGCGGCACTCCCCGCATTGAGCCTGCAAGTGCAGCGCCCTGTGCACGTCCGGGTTGGCATTCATACTGGACCAGTGGTCGTTGGGGAAATCGGAGGAGGGGACAAACGAGAACACATAGCGCTCGGTGAAACGCCCAACATTGCTGCGCGGCTGCAAGGGCTAGCTGGGTCTGATGAAGTCCTGATCAGTGCGGCGACCTATCAATTGGTTGCGGGATTCTTTGAGTATCAGCCCCTTGGTCCGCAAAAGATTAAAGGGCTTTCGACTCCCCTGTCCCTCCATCGGGTCGTCGGGGTGAGCAGTGTGCATAATCGCTTTGAGGTGTCGGTCAGGGCCGGCCTCACCCCCTTAGTCGGACGGGAAGAAGAACTGGGTCTTCTGCTGAAATGCTGGGAGAAAGCGAAAGAAGGGGAAGGCCAAGTCGTGCTGCTAAGTGGCGAGCCAGGAATCGGGAAATCGCGCCTCGTCCAGGAGCTGAGAGAGAGGGTAGGGGAGGAAGGCCAGACCCGTCTCATGGTTCCCTCTGGGCATCGGATCGAGTATCGCTGCTCCCCAGTGCATCAGAACAGTACTTTTTACCCTGTTATTGATCTCTTACGCCGAGTCCTGCGGTTCCGCCGGGAAGATTCTCCAGAGGAAAAGCTGGGCAAGCTGGAACGGCTGTTAAAAGAGTATAGTTTGCCGCTGCACGACACGGTGCCGCTTTTTGCTTCCCTCTTGTCACTGCCTCAGCCTGACCACTATCCGCCTCTCAATGTGAGTCCTCAGCGGCAAAAACAGAAACTCCAGGAAGCGTTAATCGCCTGGCTGCTAGAAGAAACAGAGCGGAGAGCAGTGCTCCTGGTGTGGGAAGATCTACAGTGGGCCGATCCGTCTACTCTGGAGTTATTGCACCTGATCGTTGAACAGGTTCCTGCTGCCCATATCTTCATGTTATTGACCTTTCGACCAGAATTTCTTCCTCCCTGGGGACTGCGCCCGTACATGAACCAGCTCCAACTCACCCGGTTAGGGCATGCCCGCGTTGAAGAGATGGTTGAGAAAGTCACGGGTGGCAAAAGTGTTCCAGCCGAAGTGGTGCAACAGATTACCAGCAAAACCGATGGAGTCCCGCTATTTGTCGAAGAACTGACCAAAATGGTGATGGAGTCGGGATTCCTGAAAGAGGTTGAGGGTCGCTATGAACTGACCGGGCCACTCCCCTTCTTGGCAATTCCTGCCTCATTGCAGGACTCGCTCATGGCCCGGTTGGATCGGTTAGCAACCGTGCGAGAGATTGCCCAACTCGGAGCTGTGCTGGGACGAGAGTTTTCGTATGAATTGATCCACGCAGTCTCCCGGTTCGCTGATGAAGCGCTGCAGCAGGGATTATCGCAATTGGTCGAGGCTGAACTGCTGTACCAGAGGGGACGACCGCCACAATCACGCTACATTTTCAAGCATGCGCTAATCCAGGAGACGGCTTATCAGTCCTTGCTCAAGAGTAAGCGTCAACAGGTCCATCTGCAGGTGGCCCAGGTATTGGGAGACCAATTTGCCGAAACGGCAGAAAGCCAACCCGAAATCTTGGCACATCATTACACAGAAGCCGGAGTGATCGATCAAGCGCTCCCGTATTGGCGGCGAGCTGGGCAGAAAGCGTATCAACGCTCAGCCAACCTGGAAGCAGCGAACCATCTGAACACAGCGCTGGGGCTCCTGCAGACTTTGCCGGAGACCCCTGAGCGGACGCAGCAGGAAATCACCCTGCGACTCGCCCTTGGTGGACCGCTGATTGCCGCCAAAGGATACGCAGCTGCGGAGGTAGAAGACACGTATGCACGGGCGCTGGAGCTATGTCACCATGTCGGCGAGATCCCGCAACTCTTTCCTGTCTTATGGGGGCTCTTCGGATTTTACCTGGTCCGGGCAGAGTTCCAGAAAGCGCGGGAGATCGGGGAACAACTCCTGCGCATGGCGCAACGCACGCAAAATCCCACGCTCTGTCTGGAAGCCTCTCTCGTGATGGGACAGCTCTTATTCCATCTTGGCGAGTTTGGAGAGGCCCGCACTCACTTGGAGCGGGGTATCGCGCTCTATGATCCACAAAAACACCGCCCTGATGTCTTCCGTACTGTGCAAGACGCTGGGGTGTCTTGTCTCTCTTATGCAGCCTGGAGCTTGTGGTTGCTAGGCTATCCGGATCAGGCTCTGGCGCGGAGTCGCGAGGCGCTCACCCTCGCGCAGAAGCTCGCTCATCCTCTGACTTTGGCTTGGGCCTTAAACTATGAGGCGGGGTTGCATCATTTACGGATAGAGAAAAAAGCGACCCGCGAGCGAGCCGAGGCCGCAATTCAGCTTGCAGCCGACCAGGGATTTCCGTTTTGGGTAGCGATGGGAACGATGCTCCGCGGGTGGGCATTGACCGAACAGGCGCACGGGGGAGAAAGGATTGCTCAGATTCGTCGGGGTCTGCTGTCCTGGCAAGCTATGGGTGCGGAACTCGGTCAGTCGAGCTACTTTGCCGTGCTGGCGGAAGCGTATGGAGAAGAAGGACAAGCCGAAGCAGGATTGGACGTGTTGACCAAGGCATTTGCTCATGTGAACACAACCGGAGAACGTTGGTACGAAGCCGAGCTGTATCGGCTGAAAGGCGAGCTTACGCTACAAAAGTTGTCAGTTGCTAGTGGTCAGTTGTCAGTTACCAACCCCCAATCCCTAATCCCTAACACTCAACACCCAGCACCCAGCTCCCACGCGGAGGCGGAAGCCGAAGCGTGTTTCCAGAAGGCCATCGAGATCGCCCGTCGGCAACAGGCGAAGTCGTTGGAATTACGAGCAACAATGAGCTTGAGCCGTTTATGGCAGCAACAGGGAAAGACGACCGAGGCTCGGCAATTGCTGGGGGAAGTGCACAGTTGGTTCACCGAGGGATTTGATTCTCAGGACCTCCGAGAGGCAGTAGCTCTGCTTACCGCCTTTGGTGGGAGTGGCCAAGAAAGATCTCACGAAAACCTCTCCTGATAACAAGCCATCGAAATTGGTTTCTTAGCGCCACTCTAAGAAGCTGCGTTGTCCCAGTCTCACGTGTTCATTCTGTTCGCCCCGAGCGTTGTGTCAGTAACGTCGCAGGGAAAGAGGGTCCCCCAGCGCTCGGGTGGCATCTGACCTCCTGGCAGATCTCAATCAGTCCACAATAGATTGGCACCCTGGCTTTGTCACCCTGAGTGCAACGAAGGGTCTCGCAGCTAAATTCTTCGCTGCGCTGCTCAGAAACAACATTCGTAGTGACGACTGTAGTCGTCCCCCCTGCCTCGCCCGCGACTAAAGTCGCTACTACCACCACCCCCGTTTCCTGTCGCTCGCTTAGCACCCGCGCCATGGTCAACTCAGAATGACACGACTGCAAGGCCTCCTCGTAAAGTGTACCAATGTCGTATGTTTCGATTTAGAGATCTGTCGCAGCGACGAGGCCTTGCGCGCTTGCTTGTGCTCGGGACGTATCGGCCAACAGAAGTGTTGGTTAGCAATCACCCCCTCAAAGGAGCTGTGCAAGGGTTGCAAGGGTGTGGGTATGGACAAGAGGTGCGATTACCCCCACTGCAGGAACCCGAAATCAAAACCTATCTCACTAGAAGGTTCGCCAACGCAGATTTTCCTCCTGAGCTTACATCGGTGATCCATCAGTGGACGGATGGCAATCCTTTGTTTATGACGATGATGATTGAGCATCTGTTACGAGAAGGAGTCATTGCAACAGCAGATGGCCAGTGGGTGGTGAAGCAACAGGTTTCAACTCTGGAATTCAGTATTCCCCACAGCGTGCGACAGTTAATCGAGAAGCAATTTGAAGTGCTGACCCCAGATGAGCAGCAAGTGCTCGAAGGTGCCAGTGTAGCGGGGGCAGAGTTTGCCGTAGCTGCCGTGGCGGCAGCTACGGTTCAGGAAGGCGACGGGGTTGAGGAGCATTGTGCGCACTTAGCCGCGCGGGAGCATTTCATTTACGCGGCGGGAGTCGAAGAATGGCCAGATGGCACGATTAGTGGACGCTATGGCTTTGTCCACGCAGTGTATCGGAACGTGGTCTATGAGCGGGTAGCCGAAGCGCGGCGCATCTGGTTCCACCGTCGTATTGGGGAACGCAAAGAAATGGCGTATGGGAAGCAGGTGGAAGAGGTGGCAGGAGAGCTGGCAGCCCATTTTGCCGTCGGTCGGGATACCCAGCGGGCCATCATGTATAGTGGACAGGCGGCGGATACGGCAGTCCGCCGCCACGCGCATCAAGAGGCCGTTGCGCATCTCGGCCAGGGGCTCACGTTACTGCAACCGTTGCCAGACACGCCCGAGCGTGCTCAACAGGAACTCAGGTTGCAACTTGCCCTGGGCGAACAGTTGACGACTCTCAAAGGATTTGGCGTGCAAGAAGTGGAACAGGCTTTCGCTCGTGCTCGCGAGCTGTGCCGCCAGCTCGGGGAGACACCTCAGCTCCTTAGAGTGCTGTTAGGGCTATGGGCCTTCTACGTGGAACGGGCGGAGTTAGGCACAGCGCGCGAGCTGGCAGAACAGCTCTTGCGGCTCGCACAGCGGGTCCAGTCCACCAAGTGGCTCGTATGGGCGCATCTGGCCCTGGGTATTGCTTTGCATTTTGCTGGCGAGCAAGTGGCTGCCCGGCACCATCTCGAACAGAGTCTTGCACTCTATGATTCTCAGCAATTCCGTGGGCTCAATTCCTTATATGACCCCGGAGTGTTCGCTCCTGTGACGCTGGGCCCGGTTTTGTGGTTGCTGGGCTATCCGAGTCAGGCGCTCAAGCACAGTCAGGAAGGGCTCAGCCTGGCCCAGGAACTAAGGAGTCTCTATAACTTGGCATATTCACTGACGCTCGCTGCGAGAACACAGTGGCTACGCGGTGAGCAATATGCAATCCGCGCGCAGCAAGAGATGCTCACCTCCCTGTGTCATGAGCAAGGGTTCGCGTCGTATCTGGCGCTGAGCACGGTAGTGCAGGGGTGGATGCTGACTGAGCAGGGACAAAGAGAGGAGGGGATTCAGCAGATGCGGCAGGGGCTCAGCGCCTGGCGAGCGACAGGGGCAGAGTCGGCGCGACCCTATTACCTGGCGCTGCTCGCTGAAACCTATGGGAAGGTGGGACAGCCGGAAGAGGGTCTCGTGGTGCTAGATGAGTGTTGGGCGTGGATGGACAAAACAGGCGGGCGTGTCTTTGAGGCGGAGCTATATCGGCTCAAGGGAACGCTGACGCTAGAGTCCAAAGTCCAAAGTCCAAAGTCGAAGAGGCAAAGGAGTGTTTTCAGCGGGCTATCGAGATTGCGCGCAAGCAACAAGCGAAGTCGCTAGAACTGCGGGCAGTGGTGAGTCTAAGCCGGCTGTGGCAGCAGCAAGGCAAGCGAGACGAAGCGCGCGAGCTGCTGGAGGAGATTTATGGCTGGTTTAGTGAAGGGTTTGAGACTCGAGACCTCCAAGAGACCGCGGCCCTGCTCCGTGCTCTCGGAAGCATGGTGGAGCGAAAGCAGCGTGCAGAAGCTGCTGAGCCTGCTGGTGCTGAGCCAACGCGCAGAGTCAGTATGATTTCCCAAGACCTGCAGATCGCTGAGGCAGAGGCGGTGGGTGGTGTCCACCCCGCTGCTAATACTCAACCCCCGACCCCCAACCCCCAGGTTCCAGATTCCTTTTCCGCCAAGAAGGCGAATACTGGACGCTGGTCTTTCACGGTGCTGTGTGTCGAATTAGAGATATTCGCGGCATGCAGTATCTTGCCCATTTGTTACAACATCCTCAGCAGGAATTCCACGCACTTGCCCTGGTGACAGGCAGTGGAGAGACGACCCTGGAGTTCGCCACCGGAGAACAAACGAGCGACGAGGCTGAACCCCTTCCCGTCTTTACGGATGTAGGGGAAATGCTCGATCCACAAGCCCGAGCTGCCTACAAACGACGTGTAGGAGAGCTGCGCGCAGAACTGGCAGAAGCGCAGGCGTTCCATGATCTGGGGCGGGTGGAAAAACTGCAAGACGAGATCGACTTTCTGATGCAAGAGCTGTCGCGTGCCGTCGGACTGGGAGGGCGCGCGCGCAAAGTGGACTCGCCGGTTGAGCGGGCGCGAGTGAACGTGACGCGGGCGATCAAGACGGCGATCAGAAAGATTACGGAGGGTCACCCTGCCCTCGGAGAGCATCTGACTCAGACGATCAAGACCGGCACGTTTTGCTCGTACATTCCTGACCCTCGCCTGCCCACCTCCTGGCAGGTCTAAGGTTGCCAGTAAAACCCCGTCGCGAGCCGCCAAGTTGTTCTCCCAGTCTTGTGACCCTTCGCGTCATTGCTCGCTCCTCGGCTGTCAGTCTTTTTCTATGTCGATGTCACCGCGCATGTAAGACATGATTCGGCTCCTCTCCCATTACTATATCTTGGGATCGCGCCTCACGAGGCTGTAGAAAAAGTCTCTTTTGAAAAATTTGACTCTTGGAAATCAAAGACTTTCTGACGTGAAAATGCAAAATTCTGGGGTTTTCCTACAGCTTCAACCGCTACAAATCAGCCGCACGGTTTCTCGCGCATCGGTTGCATTTGCATTGTTAGGCATTGGTTAATATTTTCGTCTCCTGTTCTCCTTTTTTTTCACATCCGTCAAAAGCTCCTCTGTTGCTATTCATGCTTCGTACCGTCAGGCATCGTGGCTCCACTAAGCGCCTTGACACTTGCCAACTGTTGAGGTGTAACTTTCGCATTACGCAAGTCGGCTTCGCTCAAATCGGCTCTATCCAGCTTGACTCCCCTTAGATCGGCGCCAAATAGTCTCGCCCCTCTCAAATTGGCTCCCGTCAGGTCAGCCTCTCGCAGGTCGGCACCGATTAGGTTTACGCCTTTGAGGTGTGACCCACGCAGATCGGCTCCAATTAGGTGTACACGGGTAAGGTAGGCATCCTCTAGGAAAACGTGATTTAGCTTGGCACCGTTTAGGTCGGCCCTGCTAAGGACGGTCTCACTCACGGCAGGCTCACCCAGGATGGCCCCGCCCAGGGTAATAATGGGATTGGAAACAGAGATTAATTCTGATTCGTACAAGAATCGCAGGACAAATCCCTTACGTCTTCCATCTAATTGGCTGAGGGCTGTCAATGTCCGGGCACGTGCGACGCTCCGCACCTCATCGTCACGTTCCGACGTCCGTAACTTTCCTTCGACCAGGAGTGCCGTCATTCGGTCCAGGTACGATTGCAATGTAGATTCCTTAGCGCGCTGCTCCTCGACCTTCAGTTGGGTCTCTGCACGCTCCTTTTCGGCCTTCCTGCTTCGCTCATTCTCCGCCAAGTTGAGTGCTAACACACCGAATGTCAGCACTGCGGGAATAATGAGCAACTCCAGCCAATCCCAAAGGGTCTTCCCACGAAACCCCGTCCATGCAGTATCTTCTCTTAACTTCGACATAAACAGCGCTTGTTGTTAATCAACCCTCTGCTCTGCTTCTGGCAGAATGCGGAGTTGCTTAACCATGTCGGCTGCGAATCCTTTCCTTTGCCTCTTCCCAGGACGCGCTTACATTATCTAGCAGCGTGTTTTCATCCAGGTCCTTGGTCTCGGCGACGTCAACTGAGCGAAACTCAATGTACAACGTGTCGGTGTCCTGAAAATATTTGATCTTCATGGGGTAAATCTCCGGTCAAAGAAGGCGTTATGGACGATTTCCCCGTCAGACAGCAAAATGATCCGCAGATACCCCCCCTCCATCTCCGAGATTGACACCCAACGGCGAATCCGGCCATCTTGTTGAACGACTTCTTTCACGGGGTGGTCAATGACGTATTGAATTCACTCCAGTCGGATGATGGCACGATCCGGACGTTGGTGCATGGCGTGGAAGTACTGGGTGAATTTCACAAACGACAGTCTACCAGACGCTTCGACCTCTTGAAATCCAGACGGCCTACGCCCACTGATTACCCGCCACGGCTAGACCGTGTCCGCTGATGTTCCTTCAGAACCACAAAAGGACCGCGATCGTACATAGACAGGACAAATCACTTAGTGAGACTTGTCTCATTTGCCCCGCCCTGAACCGCCGAGTGCGGACCCGCATGCTCGGTGGTGTGGGGGCCGGGGAGGGTAACCTCCCCGGCTACCCGATTAGACGGCGGTCTTTTTTAAGGTTCTGGCTTGGAGCCTCCCTTCGTCGGATTACTCAACGCTTTGATGATATGCCGCGCTAACCCTTCTTTGATTTCTCGATGCCGGGGAATCGGTTGAGAAGCGCCGGTGGTAGGATTGCGATACCAGTCGTGCTTGTTGCCATGCCGCACGAAGACACAGCCAAACTCCTCGATCGTTCTGATGAGATCAATCCGTTTCATGGTACGACCAGCTCGTCTACCTTGCGGATGCCGGGTAAATCCTCGCTGGTCATATCCTGATACAGGTCACGCAAATGCTCTTTGAGATCGTCGAGCGTTTCACCCTGAGTCCAATAGTCTGGATAATCTTGTAGATAACCGATCCACGCGCCATCTTCTTCCCAGTAGACAAATTTGATCGTTTGCATTGCCAGCATCCTCCTCAGGAGAGTACCGTCTGGATTCTACTGGATGAGGGAACATCTCCACAAGGCGGCAATCTTCGCCGGCTGACGCTATACGGTTAAGCCGCCACGACGTGTCCTCTCGCTTTCTCCCGAACCGCAACGTGGTGGCGATGCGGTGGCGCGCCAAGTTAGACTTCGGGGAGTGAGGCAAGCAGTGCCTCATAAATTCTCCGGTTAATCCGTCCCCCTCGTAGTAACTCGCTCAGTTTGTCCTGCGCTTCGGTTGCTGCAATGAGGCCCTGTCGAAACGCCTTGAGAATCTGCCCAGCTACACCGGAAATCTGTATCCCCACACTCTGCGCCACTCGGCGTCCTACTGTCTCCTCGATGAGGAGAGGTAACTGCAACTCCAGGGCAAGCTGGATCGCTTTGGTCTCTGCTGCATGAAGCCGTTCGGCCTCGGGCAGAACACATGGCTGAGACACCGTGCGCACCTTAAACAGATCGCTGATGCTGTAGTGCTGAAGGTATTCGCTCGGAGTAGCGAATTGCCCGGCGGCCACTTCTTCAAACACTGCAGGCGGAATGATCACTTTGTCATACAGGCGTGTCATACAGGCGTGTCATACAGGCGTCGGATGAAGGCATAGCCTTGAGCCAGCTTCTCCAGGGAAATCAAGGGGCCAGTATTGCTCACGATCTGCCGCACGGCTCCCCTCAGGCATGCAGCTCTACATCAATAGTCTCTGGCGTATCAGCAAGCACGGAAAACCCGAACTGTAGCAGTAGCTCTTCAAACGCGCGGCGGGAGATGCCAAGCGTGAGGCAGGCTTCTTTCTCCGAGAGCTTTCCCACATGGTAGAGGGTCGCCACCAAAGCTTCCTTGAGATACGTTTGGTCGAGGTCAACGAGCGCAGCCGTATCCGGCAGGTCTACCGAGAGTTTCATATAAAACCTCATCTACTTTTCTGAGTGTGTCCCACTAAATCTATCTCAAATGGGGCCTAACCCTCTAGAAACACTTGACAAACCCCTCAGCTTGCGCATGCTCGGGGACAGAGGTTGCAACGGAGGCAG
>CAZCWX010000304.1:0-5825 GCA_964502465.1 uncultured Enterobacteriaceae bacterium
AGCCACCGGCGATTAACTGTCCGACCAAGTGCGGCTGCGAGTAGACCCGAAAGCGCAGACGGCGGCGGGATTGGCGATTTTTCACTACTCCATTCACGCATCCACCATGCGGACGTTGCCGCTACCTGGTATCGACGAAGCTCGTGTTGTGAAACCTGCGCTGCTGCGAATCCTGGCCACGTCTCCCATCAATCACTTCCTTCGACTCACCAAAAGCAAAGCTGGAGGAAGCGTCACGCTCCGCCGTCCGTCTGTGCAAGAAGCTGTCGCAGCGTAGAACTCTCTGCCTTGTTCCCGTTTCGCCGTTTCGTCTTGTCCTTCGCTTTCCGCCTTACCTTACTAGAAAAAAGTCGCGCCATATCGTAGCGTATTTTTTTAGAGGTTTGATCCATGCAGACCATTGAAGCGCTCATCAAACAGACGGACACGCTCTCTCCGCAAGACCGAAAACGGCTCTTGGCACACTTGCAGACCCTCATCGCGGAAGAAGCACACACACAACCGGCCACCAAAAAAGGACCGTATACACATTCTCTCGCACTTGCCGGGACCATTCACACCTCGCATACCAATGTCTCAGCGGATAAATACAAACATCTGGCTGAAGCATACGCTGACCGGCACGAGGAACAGTGAAATCTGTTTTCGTTGACAGGAGCGGACGACGGGACGCTATCAGGTTTTTGGACATGCTCGCCGCTGACAAATATCAGATCGAGCGAATCCGCAAAGCCGATGAAGAGCGTGCTATCGCCCTAGTCCACGCCCATGAGGACAAAACATACTCTCTTTGCGATGCGTTGAGTTTCATCGTCATAGAACGCCTTCATATCCGCGAAGCCATTACCTTCGATCGCCATTTTCGTTCCTACGGTCGCTTCACCGTTCTCTAACGGGAAAGAGGCCTGGCCCGCCTGACCTCTTAGAGGGTGTTGAAAAACTCCGCGTTCACCCTTCGACAAGCTCAGGGCGAACGGGGTAGGTATGGAAATCGTTGAGGAGTTTCCGTTCGTGCTAAGCCTGTCGAAGCACGAAGACCGCCTTTTAGACACGCTCTTAGACCGTGAGAGTCGTCCCGTCAAACCTGGTGAAAGAAAAGCCAGCGAAGGACTCGGGACAGGTCGTACGCAGGTCGATCAGGATACCAATCGCCACGGCTTCCCCCAGTTTGAGCCCTTCGATGCTATCGGAGCGCCAATGCACGCCGGCAGTATTGCGTCCCAAGGCAATGTTGGACGCCAGTTTGTTCAGTTCCCCACCGACCGTGAGATCCGCCCCTTTATAGGGCACAAGCGCGAGGCCGTCGGGAATCGTGATCACCGGGTTGGGAATGACGAATGCTTCATTGAAGAACGCTTTCAACACCGTCGTGCAGGCGCCAGCAATGGCCGCATGACCCGCAGGATAGGCGGGATGCGTGGGGCCCCCTTCCGGATACGCCATCGGCAACAAATACGAGCTGTAGGTGCGGAAGACCGCACGAAGGGCGCTTGCCTTGAGGACTTCCTCATGTAGCGGATACTGGGCCTTCTTGGTCAGGTGGTTCTGAATCCGTCCGGCAAATTCCTCGGGCCGCAGGCGACGATGAACTAACCATTTGTGGCACCACGTGGCTTTGAGCGCCGCATTCGCTACACGCGCCACGATGTCCAGCACGTGCGACGGCCCGAAGGTCACGAATCCACCCTGGGTCAGCAAGCGGGTTAGTTCCTAGCGCGATCTCAAGCCCATTCGGGAATCCATCTCCGTCGGTGTCTGCTTCTTGGTCCAGATGATCAGGATCAATAACGGTAAGGGTACTGCTCGGAGATGGCTCTGAACTGCCGTCAGCATTTGTGGCGACTAAGACAAACTGACCGACCGCATCAGAACCAATTGTTAAGCTTAGGGTTGCCGTGGTGCCAGACGGATCAACTGATACGGTATCGATATTAATGCCCGCTGGTGGAGCGGCAGCGGGGACGAAGGAGAAAGTGGCATCAGCGAGGTTAAAGCCGTTCACACGGAAATTGGGGATAGTTGCTCCTGAGAGGGCAGCCGTCGGACTGATCGAGGTGATCACTGGCGCAGTCGTAATGGTAAAGTTTTGATCCGAGGTAGCTGTTACTCCACCCACCGTCACTGATATCGGCCCGGTTGTTGCCATCATCGGGACTATGGCAACGAGCGTGGTAGTTGTGGCGGATGTGACTTCCGCCGAGACGCCGTTAAATTGTACTGTGTTGTCGAGAGGCGTTGCGCCGAAGCCTTGTCCCTGGATTGTGACTGCTGTTCCCACTGGTCCTTGCTTGGGGGTGAAATCGAAAATAGCGAGCTGACCTGCTGTCGAGCGTTTAATTTCCAAAATGTTGCCAACCTGATCGTAAACATACTCGTCACATTGCCAGTCGAATCAACCACTTTCACCAGTTGCTCCAGCTCATCGTAGAAATACTGGAAGGTGATTAGTGCTTGCGCCTACGCGAGCGAGACAAACGCCAGAGCGAAGAAGAGGCTAAGCAGCCAGCGGATAAGAGAATGACGCGTGAGTTTCACATGAGTCCCCACCTGAGGTTATTGCTGCCTCACCTTCGATAATTTGCGTTCTTGCCGGATGCGCGGAGAGAGGCTATCTTCATCTGATCGCATTGTTGCATGCGGGTTATTTGGGATATCAATGTAAGGGAGACCAATTCGTATGGCAGAGCCAGTAACCCTTGAGCAGGTAGAAACCCTCGTCGTGCAACTACCACCCAAAGACCAATTGAAATTGTTGGCGCACATCAGCGACCGATTGAGCGATACGCTATCGGCTGAATTTGAGGTGGGAAGCGACCAAGAGCAGCAGGTTCGAGATGAGCGCCTGCAACTCGCTAAGGCCCTCTGTGAAGAAGTCGAGGACGTTGCCGACGATGCACGGGGGGAGTTCGATGCCGCCGAAGACATCCGTCGCATGCGCGAGGAACGGGTTGCCCAGGTATGCCGGAGCGATGTGTAGACGCCAGTGTCGCGGTCAAATGGGTGCTGAAGGCGGAAACGTGGCGAAAAAAGGCGCGACGATTTCTGCTCGAATCCCTGCAGAATGGCTACACCCTGATCGCTCCGCCGCTGTTCGCCTACGAAACCGAGAGCGTCTTGCAGGAACGGTTGCATTCTCAGGCAATGACCGTTGCCGCAGTTGACGAGGCTCTGACACGACTTGCTACCTTTCGGGTGCAACTGGTGACGCATCCCGACATGGTAACACGCGCCCGTGCTATCGCCCGTCAGTCCAATCAGCCAAGGATCTACGACTCGCTCTACGCAGCGCTTGCCGAACTGCGCGGCTGCGAATTCTGGACAGCAGACAGAAGGTTCTACGACGCGATCAACGCGACCCTTAGGTTCGTGAAGTACCTGCCGCATTATCCCTGAAGTCACAACCCACCCTACACCGAGACGCAAAGCGTCTCGCGTCAGAAAAAACACGAACGGCCCGTTTGGCAGCGGCGTTTCTGGGAACATACCGTGCGCACAGCGCACGCTACGCTGGCTTCGATCATTTGCGTTCTTGCCGGGTGCGCGGAGAGAGACTATCTTCATCAAAAGCAGCGCTCGATTTTGTCGCCGAGAAAGCCGCGCACGAGCAAGTGGTACGGAAATACAGCGGAGTCGGCCAGCCGGATGCCTTCCAATATTAAGGAACACAGACGTCATGAGCACCATCGTTATTGACCTCTCACCAGAAGCATATAAACGGCTTGAAGAGCAGGCACAGAAAGCCGGCCAGGCGGTGGAGGTGTTGAGCCGGGAACTGCTCGAAACGGCGCTCGCCTCACATGAAGTGGCGCGCCCGCAAACTGCGCGCGAAGTTCTCCAAGCCGCAGGCCGTACGCGCCCGCTCAGCGACACGCTGCGCAGCAAGATCATTCCCGGTATTACGCTCGACGAGGTTCGCACGATCCTTTCGCATGCAGCTGGTCCATCCCTCAGTGACCTCATCCAAGAGCAACGAGGGAGAAAGTCGTGACCGACTACTACGTGGACGCGAGTGCTCTGGTCAAACGCTACGCAGATGAATTCGGTAGTATGTGGGTACGGCAGATTACTGACCCGCCTGCTCAACACACCATCTTGCTTGCCGAGATTACGCTCGCTGAGGTGGCTGCGGCTCTGGCGGCCAAACATCGGGCGCCTGACGGCACGCAAGAGCAACGCGACCGGATTTTGAGCCGCTTCCTGCAGGATTGCACGGAACACTTCGTCCTTCTCCCTCTTGATCGCCTGGTGATCGATCGTGCGGTTGAGTTGACACAACGCCATCGTTTGCGAGGCTATGACGCCGTGCAACTGGCCACGGCTCTGGTTACTGCTGAGACTCTGCAAGTGCAAAATTTATTCGCTCCTATTTTTGTAGCTGCTGACGGAGATCTTCTGACCGCCGCCGCTGCCGAGCATTTTTCGGTTGAGAACCCGCGCTCTCACCCCGAACCGACTTCACCGCCAGAGAGCTAACATCCTTCTCGTTACGCCCTTTCACTTTTTCTTTTCTTCCCTGTAGCCCTCAGCCTGGAGCCTATAGCCTATTTCCCCGATTCTCCCCTTTGCCGATTCTCCGTTTCCTGCCTTCCCCCTGTAGCCTTCAGCCTATAGCCTTTAGCCTGCTTTGCTTCACGTCTTTCGTTTTCCGTTTCCCGTCCTCCGTCTTCCGACGCTAGACCCTGGACGCTAGACACTAGATTTTCCCCCTGCAGCCTTCAGCCTGGAGCCTTCAGCCTTTAACCTGTTTCCTCGTTTCCCCGATTCTCCGCTTCTGTTTTTCTCTCTGTCTCTATCTCACCTCTCTGTCTTCCCCCACGTCTACCACCGCACCACCATCGGCACCTCACCAGAAGGGTAGCTGGTCAGGAACATCCATGGTATGTTTCAGCCTAGCGTGACGCGGAAACAGAGGGAAAGTGCAGCCAAATTCCTGTATGACATTGCGAAGGGGGTCGCAGTGTTGACTGTAATCAGTCCCTGGGTAACAGGGCAAGGGTCTTGGGTCACAATGGTACTGGGAGTTGCAGGGACAATTGGGCTGTTTCTCTGGGCTTATTGGCTTGAAGGAGCACTGCAGGAGGACAAGGATGACAATGTTTGACTGGACACTGTTGGTCATTGCGATCATTGCCACGATAGGAGCTTCCGTGACCTATTGGCGAACCCACCATCGCAGGCAGTGACCATTTGGGGGAATGTCCTATCTCGAAAATGGTGGCTCCAGAAGGCTTTTTGCTATACACGCAGGAAGCAGGCGAATTATTCGCACGAAAAGCAGAAGGACAATCTCGCCGAGTTCTTTTGGGATATGATACTACGCCCTCGCACGTATTTGGTTAGCCGAGCGGCTTCAGCAAGAACTCAAAGCTCAAGCGTGACATTCTTCTTTTTGTATTCGAAGGGTGGGTTTTGACCCCTCCTCCCCAAGCTCAGACTGTGATCGTCATCCCATCAAGGGAAGCTCGCTCGCTGTCTCCGCACTCCTGAAGGCTGGCGGCGCAACCATCTCGAACTGGTGCGGATCAGGCCCCTCTAATTCGAAGGCATAGGCCGCTTGGGGGTTAGCGAATTTGACCCGCCCGCCCAGGGGAACGGCTTCAAAGGCGGCATGCTGACCAGTCCCCAGCGCTTTTAGCAAGGCCGCGTAGGCATTGAGATCCACTTCGCCTCGCTCGTCATGGGGCAGTCCTTTGGTGTAGCTGGCGATCTTCGTCGGATAGGCGTCTTCATCTCCGTTCGTGGGAAAGTCAGGAAAGGGCCGATTGCTATGCGCAAAGGCAGTCTCATGGCGTAGCCGATATGCCTGCCAGCGTCGGTCGGCGAAC
>CAZCWX010000305.1:0-10210 GCA_964502465.1 uncultured Enterobacteriaceae bacterium
TACTCGCATCGAGTGGCTCGCCTCCTCCCGCACTCACGTACCCAATCGCAAGAACGTCGGTTTGCATATCTGCCATTTTGTCTGGGACGAGGTCATCGGCAGCAAGCACACTCTTGTCCAACTTCTGCGCGACGAGGACGACAAGCGCGGGTTCTCCAGTCGGTTCTCCGTTTCTCCACTTGACGCCGGCCCCGACGCCAACGACATTGGCATGAGGCCTTTGTGGGTCCAAGAGTTCTGCGACGGCCGCTCCGTGTGCCCGTTGCACTTCAGCCAGCGCAGGGGCTGAAAGCATCATTTTTCGTTCGTCGAGTTTCATGGACTGTCCTCCTTTTTTCTCTGCAGGTTTTGGGCTGTTACTGTGCCAATCTCCTCCACGTCAGTAGCATACCCCTCCAGCGCTTTCGGGATGATGTCCTGCGGCTGCAAAACCGACTCAGGAACCTTGCGAGTCACGAAGACTTTGATGACCTCGTTGCCTTCTTTTTGCCCGATCCCGACTCCGATGACGTTTGGCAGTTGCAGCAGTTGGGACTCATGTCGTTTTTGTACTGTTTCGATGTCCATACCATCTCCTTTTTCAGTCACCTCGTTTCCCTGAAGATATCACCTCCTTTTTCGTCCTGCTTCCAGAGGCAGAAAATATCTGTATGAGCGTGCTTCGCGCTCCTTACGCAGCAACTTGCAAGGGCTTATTCCCTCCATTGACGGACCGCCATCTCCGTTGGCGTGGAGCTGGAGGATTGCGGTGCCACCGCCGCAACCCCAGGCGGATGTAGCCTGGATCAAGCCTCAGTGCAGTACAGATGTTGAGAAATGAAAAAGGCCACTCGCAATCATCAGAAAAAATCCACTCTGCAGCTTCACGTGCCAGCCGCTGCGTTCGTCGCCCGTTTCCCGCCCAGCGTTTCTCAAAACACGTGAGCGCGTCTGCCAACACTGCATACATCAACTCAACCTCTGGGGATGGGCGTACAGGACGAGCCTCAATCGTTTGGCACTGTTGTATGAGGAGTTGACCAGGTGTCAGTTCGTCCGCTTTCTTATTGAGATTAACAAATGAACAAAGAGGCACAGGATCCAACGCTGATGGTGTCCAATATTTCGCTGATTGCATAGGTCGCATCTCCTTCTCTGCGAAAAGTCCTAGCCCCGGTTGAGCTATGAATTGTTGCTGCGCTGAGACAAGGAATGTTAAGAAACCAAGCTGATCTCTTCGCTTTTGTGCAGCGTCTCGGTCACGAAAAGTTCCCTAGTGTATTGCAACGAGGCATCGAGAGCACGTGCGATTTCATGCAAGCCGCGGGCAACTCCTTCACGCATTCGTTTCTCGAATACATCCAACTCGAAGCGTTTCTGGGTATCGAGCCGATCGCCGAGTTCCTGACGAATGGGCGTTACAACCTCGAAGGTCTGCTGTACCATTCCCCCCAACACCGCTTCTTCAAGCAGACCCAACGGTGGGCATGTCAGGCATGGATCAGGTTTGGGCTTCGGGAGTCTGCGCTCAGGCACAGCCAGGTAATGCTCAATCAAGCGAGTATGGAGTTTGACGTCATAAACGAATATCCAGTCCAAGACGAACTGAGTAACCCAACATGGTCCAAACACTCTCTTGAGCTTGTTCTTGAGCACCGACCCGAGATCAAACAGCGGAACGCGAGGGGAAAACTCCTGCAGCCCCACGTACTCAAAATGACTCTCCAACAGGTGGAACAGTAGACATTTCTGAGCAATTCTGGGAGGTGCGAGCCACACCGCCAGATTCAGGAAGTAGCGACTAATTTTCTCCCAGTTGGTTTTGTCTGCTGCAGCTTCTATCCCAGTGAGATTGATGTCCATCCAGTGATGCCACGTGGAGTCTACAGCAATACGTCCAATATGCACTTGATGGCCATCGTAGATGCTGACCATGGGAAATCGTTTGTGCGGCGAATCGCCCTTCTCATGGTTGTATGGTGGATCTGGCAAGGTCGTGCCATAAGCAATCACCTTTGGAGTCGGCCTGACTCCGCCGTCTGAGGGATATTCGTCACCCGCATACCCGAGGAAGTCGTACGTGCCGTCGAGTTCGATCTCGGCTATTCCTGTCGCTGGGTTGATCGCCGTATCAAAGCAGCGGCCTTCATGTGGATGATCTGGCATCACGTTGATCGGACCGTGGGTCGGATGACAAAGGATTGGGTGTGGCCGGCGTTTGACAGTCAAGGGCGACACCCACACAGACGACCAGGCAACCCACTCAATCGCTTGGGGCACCGCATCCGACTGATTATCAAAAGGAATTTCTGCAGGGTTGCCAGTGATGTCCGCCTGTGCTGGCGTTGCCGGGCGATTGGTGTCAATACGATCTGAGCCATTGATCGGTGGTACCCCCTGTGCGTTCGTCCATAAGCGCATCGTCCCAACGCGAGGGATACGACTGCACATTGAGGCTCCAAGATAGTCGTGATCGCCAGTGGCGAAGATCCCTCCCTGGCGTTCGTTCATCCATCGCGTGAGGACCTGTAATTCGGCGTCAGAAAGAGGGAGCGCATTTGGCTGAAAGATATTGCTGTCAGGACCGTTGAAGTTATCGGGCTTGAAGCCAAAGCCCCAGATCTCATCGAACAGATCAAGCGTGTTGGTTGTTCCGTCAGGTTCCTGCTGATCGAACCGGAACCCCTCATATTTCGGTTGATTTGGCGCCGGGTTTGGGTTGATGCTGGGATTGGCGTTCGAACGACGCGCAAGGGTGACGCTGAAGTGCATGCACCCAGCCGACGCATTCCTGATCAAATCAATCACCCGACCGATGCCGAACGCAGCAGGTCCTGGGGTCAAGCTAATCTCGGTATCGACCACAATAAGAATGTTCACGGTCGGGAATAACTGCTCAATGAGTACTTGCGCCAGAAAATCCCGATATACGTCCGAAACGTGCGAGAGAGTTAGTACGCTCTTCATAGTTTCTCCTTCTTCAGTTTTTGGTCGAATACTGAGCAATGTCTGAACAGTTTTTGGGAGGACAAAGAGGAAGAAACTGAACCGAAGTAGAGAGGTCGATCTTTGCCCCGGCAAATGTTCCGCAGAGCCGCACCTTGCCACTGTTAATCAAATAGGTGACCGTAGCGACAACTTCAGTGTCGTTTGCGGCATAGTCTCTAACGGCTTGAACAAGGTCGAGAAGCGTATACTTGTCAGTTGTGCTCATGTCGGTCCCCTCGCTTGTACCGTGCTTACAGAGGCAAGGCGTGAAAAATCACGGCACAGTTGTGCCGAGGACGACTGCGAAGAGGGGAAATGGCCTATTAAGGCTGTGGCAGAAAACAGCGTTCGTTAGCGTAATAGGTCGCCACAAGCAGCGCGGTATCGAGCCGAAGTGAGTCAGCAGGAGTCAAGTGGCTCTAGGAAATCCAGGAGAGAGGACGGGTAGGATCGGGCAGATACGAACAGAATGTCCCTGTGCGGATGCTGGTAGTCAGATGCTGCCCCAGGGGCGGATGGTTTTTTCCGATATGACGTAGAGAGGCTTTGATAGCTTTAGTGACAGTGAGTCTGGCTCGTTCGGTAGTAGACGCTGCCTTCCGACTTCTTCCCCCGACCCCGACTGCAGCAGCTAATTCAGTCGTCAGAAAGTCAATCTCTGCCTGAGTTTTTGCTGCTCGTGCGGGATCATTGAACCGCAGAGCCTCTGCTAATTCTTCCCGCAGGTCGTCAAGGCGACGTTTGTAGGCTGCTTTCGCCTGCGTGTCTAACATATCGCCAGCATCATCCGACTCTTTGACGTGTAGTTGATATTCAGCCAGTTGGTCTGCACTGAGCGATTCACGGGGGGTCGATTGCAGGGGTGACCGAACAGTGCTCAGGTTCGTGACCAACTCAGTAGCATGGAATTCACGCCCAGCATATCGCAAGAGAAAGGCGATATACCGTAATCCCTTGGCATCTTTGAGTCGGCAGACCACACCTTGGTAGGCAAGGAGCCAGTAGTCCCCTTCCCGCCGGAAGATATTTGCGGTCTCACTTTGCAGCTCGTTCCCTCCGGAGACTTTCTGAATCTGAACCGGAAAATCAGTTCCTGATACAGCCTTTTTTTTCTGGACGCTGTGGCTGTAGGAGACTAACCCTCTTTCCACCGCAGACGTCACCGCCGCAGACCGCCCGCTGACCCCGAGCTGAGAAAACAGGCCATTGAGTAAGCGGGTTACCGTCTGAGGACTCAACACCAGCCTCTCAGCGATGTCGTCATCAGTGTGACCTCTCACAATGGCGTCGAGTAGCTCTCTCTCGATATCGCTAAGAGGAGGATGACCTATAGGAATGTCGCGCTGTGGCAGGGATGGAGAAACAGATAGCTGTAAAGTTTCAGCAAGCTGTGTTGCCCGTTGAGTAAAAGGTTCCATGCCAAGCTCTTGGAATAGGTGACGCGCCTGAGCGAGCAGTTTGCTCGCCAGGCTCTGGTCGCCCGCGCCTCCTCGCACCGTCAGCATGCGCGCATAGTCCAGATACGAGCGTGCAAGCTCAGGTCGCGCACCAACCGAGGACGCACGTTCAATAGCCGAGGAAAAGTGCGCTTCTGCTTGATCCCACCACCCGTTGCGAGTCGCAGCAACCCCAAGGACACGAGGAAGAAGGAATACCCATCCAGGTGAAAAAACGACACCGTGTTCTGCTGCCAGCGACAAGACTGGGTAGCACTGTTCAGCTATGGTCGGAACATCAATGAGGTCCCCAATTTCGACCAAAGCACAGTAGCCAGCCAGCGCATTCGCGTCATTTCCCCCTTTTCTCATCGGTCTGACTAAGCTTGCGGCAAGCTGCTTTCCTCCTTCATCGAGCGCTCCCATGTGAGCCTGTTGCAGTTGGCGATACACCCAGGCAAGAAATTGAATTGCGGGCCCTGGTTCTTGAAAGACGCGTCCAGGGGTCAGAAGGATATGAATGGCATCTTCCATCTCATCCCACGCACCCCGCAGAGCACGAGCGCAGGCGATGGCATACAATGCCGCCACCCCTCCCCAGGGATAATGGGAGCGACGCACCATCAGCATCACTTCACGCGTGAGACGTTCCGCTTCTGCAAAATCCCCCTTAATGACTGCAATGGCTCCCAACGTTGCCATGGCAAGTGAATACTCGGCCCAATTATGAATCTTTTTGGTGAGGTCGCACGCTTCGACAGCAATAGTAGTTGCTTCCTCCAACCGCCCTAATGCTGTCAGCATCACAGGAATCCTCGCCAAAGGCGCGCTTTGGAGCCAGAGATCCTCAGCATGCTGAGCAAAGGTGAGAGCCTTGTGCCAACTCTCCAGCGCTTCTTGTAGATGGAGGTTCTGCGTTGCCGCCAACGCCAGGACATGACACGCATATGAGCAGATCCAATTATTTTTGCAGTCTTGCCCGATCTCCAGTGCTAGCTGTGCCATCTCCCGCGCAGCTTCGGTCTGCCGCGCATGCCAGTAGGCTTCAGCCATAATCGCTGCAATCTGCCCACGAAGTTGTGGTTCACGATCACCTAAGTCGATAAAGACGTCTTGTAACGGTTGTACGTCCACCAACGTGCCGTACGGCACCGATGCCTGCGTCAGGTAAGCACGCGTCTTCGCTATCAACACCTGTGCGACTCCCTGAAGATCATCGGTCCGGTGGTATGCGTGGAGGGCTTTTTCGTAGAGATCGAGGCTCGGTCCCACGTCCATATCTCGGTAGTAGGCAAAACCTGCCCGATAGTGCAACGTCGCTCGGTCGTGAACAGAGAGACGTTCAGTAGACTCAGAGGCAGACAACGCTGCTTCGTAGTAACGGGCCGCGTCGCCCCACGCGAAAACCGCAAAGGCTTGATCTCCAGCCTGGCAGCCGTACTGCACAACTTTTTCCACCTCAGCAACCAGGCCAGCAAGCACCAGGTGATGAGCAATCTCGAGCACATGGGCATCAATATGATCCGCGTAAAGCTGCTCCAGGTTTTGCGCGATCTGCCAGTGAATACGCTGACGGCGCGCTGCGCTTGCTGCAGTGTACAAGACGTGCCGAATCAGTGGATGCGCAAATTGGCATGTTTGACCCTCATTGACAAGGAGGCGGTGCTGTATGCCTTCCTCTAACAGATCGAGCAATCCGTCTTCACTAAACCCGCTCACCGCCCTCAGCACGTGCAGCGGAAAGCGATCACCGAGAAAAGAGGCGGTAATAAGAATTTTTCGACAGTTCTCACTGAGGCTGTGCACGCGGTTCGCGATAGCCGTTGTTATCTGTTCAGGAAGCCGGAGGTCAGTAGTAGACACAGTCGTCACCGTGTAGCCAGCTCTCTCCTGCAGTGCCTCTTGTTTGACAAGATGATGGAATACCTCTTGCACAAAAAGCGGATTGCCTTGGGTCGCCTGACTAACAGTCATGACTAATTGATGAGAGGGACGACTCACACCAAGGCTTTGCAGGAAGTCCATGACTTCTGACTCATCGAACCCCGCAAGTTCCAGTGTCTGACAAATAGTCTCCCGCTGGAAACGAGCCACAACCCGGGCAAGGCGCTCTTCAGGTTGGACAGGCCGGTACGCGCCAACGATGAGACAGGGCACTGCAGTGCGTATGGCTGCATCGGCAACCGCAAACACCAAATGGCTAAAGAGGTCCAAAGAAGACTGATCAGCCCAGTGCAGATCATCGAGAAGGAAAAGAAGTGGACGGCTGTGGGCCAATGCCAGGATCACGCGAGCAACAGCGAGAAAGAGTTGTAATTTATCTTGCTCGCCACGAGCTTCAACGACAACATTAGCAGGACGAGTAGGCAGTCCAGACCGATAGTGGAGAAACTGCTTGAGGAACTCGACATCCTCACCGCATCCTTCCTCTACATCCTGAGACATTTGACTGAAGAGCGGGAGCAGAGACTCGGTAAAAGGCAAATATGGGAGAGAAAGGTCTTCATAGCACCGACTCGAACACACTGTCAGCGCACGGCGAGTTGCCATTTCCTGTATTTCTTTGAGCAGTCGAGTTTTACCGACCCCAGCATCCCCCTGGAGCAGGACAATATGAGGGCGGCCTGCAACCGCATCCTGCAGAAGTTGATCAAACAGGTCGAGTTGCTGTTTACGGCCAATGAACAGAGGGGCGGCCTTCGTAACCCTCGCCGAACTCACGTTACGATCCTGTGCAGACTGTCCGATCAAGTTCACTTACCTCTTCGACCCACAGAAAGATGAAAAGGAACTGATCATTCGTGAATACGCAGCTTTCTTACGGAACGATATGTTACTTGTGGTTTTCCTGTCAACCTCGCTGATGCGCGCTGGCTTCGTGTCTGCCTGAGTCAAATCAGGACTGGAGTTGACTCAGCTCATCCACCTCTAATTCAGTGAGGCCAGAAAGTTCCACATTCTGGCAAATCTCCTCACGCTGGAAGCGGGCAATCGTCTGGGCAATACGCTGCTGAGGGTAGTGGTCGATACGCGCCAATAAGAAGAAGCGGCACTGGCTCTCTTCGCGTTGCATTGTTTTTCCCCTGGAAGAGCAAAGGGCATTTTTCTCTTGCATCACGCAACGATTTGGAGAATAAGAAAGCTGAGGCAAGGACCAAGGAGCGAACAGTGTGGGATCGCTCGTCCCTTGATATTCCATCACCCCAAGTCAGCAGGTGTTCAAACGATATGAACATTTTGTTCAGTCTGTTTGTACGCCTAGTTGGTGAGGCAGTACGCTGATGGTTCCTGTTGTCACCAACAACCTGAAGCGGCGGGTAAGGGCTCAATTAAATCAACAGCTTACACAACTTTTTTACCTGATAGGTGAAAGGGAGGGAGCAGGGGAAAGCTGATGTCATTGGTTCACACTGCTTTTCCATCTTTTTATCCGCCGATTCAGAATCACTGTTTAGGAAATACAGGTCCGTGCCAAGGAGAGTTTTGAGCATGCGTTGCCCAAGCTGCTTGTTCGATAATCCAGAAGGCATGAAGTTTTGTGGCCAATGCGCGAGCCCGCTGAGTCCTCGCTGTCCGCAGTGTGGCTCTGAAAATCCACCTGATTTCGTTTTCTGTGGCCAATGCCGCACTTTACTCGCCCCAGTGCAAAAAGCCACAAAGGAACAGGAGGCCGAGCGCCGTCATTTGACCGTCATGTTTTGCGACCAAGTGGATTCTGTAGGCCGGTCACAGCGCCTGGACCCTGAAGAATTCCGTGAACTCACCCGCCAGTATCAGCAGATGTGTGCGCAGGTGATCCGCGAGTGTGACGGCCATATCGCCCAGTATCATGGCGATGGGTTGCTGGCGTACTTCGGGTACCCGGCAGCGCACGAAGATGATGCGCGGCGGGCAGTCCGTGCCGGGCTAGGCATTGTGGCTGAACTCCCCCACCTGAACGCCCATTTACAACAGACCCTCAAGGACCTCTACGACTTCCCCTTACAGCTTCGGATTGGCATTCACTCAGGGGTGACAGTGGTGGGAGAAATCGGGACCGGAGAGCGCCGCGAATTGGTGGCCTTAGGCGATACGCCGAATGTCGCGTCTCGGTTGCAAGGGATTGCCCCAGCCAATTCAGTGGTCATTAGTCCGTATACGCATCGGATCACGGAAGGATTTTTTGAGTATCACGACCTTGGTCCTCATCAGTTAAAGGGAATTGTGCACCCGGTCAGGGTGTACCAAGTTGTGCAGGAAAGCAGGGCACGAAACCGCTTTGAGGTCGCTACTGCCGCAGGGCTCACTCCTTTAGTCGGGAGGAAGGAGGAACTGGGACTGCTGCTCGAACGATGGGAGCAGGTCAAGGAAGGACAAGGAGGGGTGATTCTGCTGAGTGGCGAGGCAGGGGTTGGCAAGTCCCGCCTGCTCAAGGAACTCAAAGAGCACCTCACAACAGAGGCGCCGCTCTGGTTAGAGCTGTACTGTTCGCCCTATCATCGGAATAGTGCGCTGCATCCCATCATTGATTTCTTGCAACGGCGACTGCGTTTTGACAGAGAGGACGCCCCTCAAGAGAAGCTCAGCAAGCTTGAAACCGCCTTACACGGTTTTGGCTTTTCTTTACCAGAGATAGTTCCGCTGTTCGCTTCACTGCTCTCGCTCCCTCTCCCTGCCCAGTATGCTTCCCTTACCCTGACTCCGCAGCGGCAAAAACAGAAGCTCCAAGAGACCCTGCTGGCTTTCCTCCTGGCGCTGACGGAGAAGCAACCCGTCCTGTTAGTAGCGGAGGACTTGCACTGGGCCGATCCTTCTACGCTGGAGCTGCTGAGCTTCTTCGTTGACCGCGGACCGGTAACACGGAGTTTAATACTGCTCACCTTTCGCCCAGAGTTGCACCTCACCTGGGAGACTCGTTCGTATGTAACCTCCCTGACGCTCGGTCGCCTCTCCCGCACCCAGGTAGCGGAGATGGTCGTAGGGGTCACAAAAGGCAAAGCTCTGCCAGCCGAGGTCATGCATCAAGTTGTCACAAAAACCGATGGCATCCCACTCTTCGTGGAAGAGTTGACCAAGACGGTGCTGGAATTGGGCATGCTCAGAGAGGAGGCAAATCGCTATACTCTGACCGGTCCTTTCCTCCCTTTTGGTATCCCTGCCACGCTGCACGATTCCCTACTGGCCCGGCTCGATCGGTTGGGTCCAGTGAAGGAAATTGCGCAATTGGGAGCGACCTTGGGACGCGAGTTTCCTTATGAGCTGCTCCAGGCGGTTTCGCCTCTGGACGAATCTGTTTTGCAAACTGCCCTTAACCAGCTTGTCGAAGCCGAATTCCTTTATCGGAGAACACTGCACTCTCACGACTTATATCTCTTCAAACATGCTTTGATTCAGGAGGCAGCGTATCAGTCGTTGCTCAAGAGCACACGGCAACAGTCCCACAAGCAGATTGCGCAAGTGTTGCAAGAACGATTTCCAGAGATCGTCGAGACCCAGCCCGAACTCCTCGCGCAGCACTGCACCGAAGCGGGTCTCACCGAGCAAGCTATTCCCTATTGGCAGAAGGCAGGCCAACGGGCCATCGAGCGGTCAGCAAATATCGAAGCGATCGGTCACCTCACCAAGGGATTAGAATTACTGAATGGTTTGCCCGGCACCTCCCAGCGCATCCATCAAGAACTGACCTTGCAAACCGCCCTCGGGGTGCCCTTAATGGCAGTAAAAGGATATGCCGATCCAGAAGCAAACCGCGCATATACCCGGGCGCGGGAGCTGTGCCACCAGGTAGGGGAGACACCACAACCATTGGTCCCAACTTAAGCGGTACT
>CAZCWX010000306.1:0-12049 GCA_964502465.1 uncultured Enterobacteriaceae bacterium
ACTACTCATTTTTATGAATGGGTTCTTTTCTGGTTCTGAAATCGCGGTGATCTCGGTGCGTCGCAGCCGCATTGAACAGTTGATCGTGGAAGGCAAAACGTCCGCTCGAATCGTCGGACGCCTTAAGGATGAATCTGATCGGTTCCTGGCTACCGTACAGATTGGTGTGACTCTGGTCGGGGTGCTTGCCTCGGCAGTCGGAGGCGCTTCGGCAGTCGCCTATCTCGGACCGATGCTCCAACAAAGTGATAACGCCTTCTTACAACGGTGGGGAGAGGCACTGGCGATCGGCATGGTGGTGGTGGTCATTTCGTACCTGTCCTTAGTCGTGGGTGAATTAGTGCCCAAGTCGTTGGCCCTGCGCTATCCAGAGCAGATCGCCTGTGCTGTCGCGCGTCCGCTTGATTTTTTCTCCCGCATTTTTTCGGTGGTGGTGAAGATACTCACTGTTTCCTCCAACTTTTTGTTGTTTTTCTCTGGTAGTGGTGCCAAATCAACGGACGCGCTGGTGTCTGAAGAGGAGGTAAAGTATCTCATCCGTGAAGGGGCCGAGAAAGGGGTGTTTGACGACACCGAGCGAGAGTTCATCCATAGTGTCTTTGATTTTGCTGATACCTCGGTGCGAGAGGTGCTCACGCCGCGTACCGAGATTCTTGCGCTTGAAGCCCAGACCCCTTGTCCAGAGGCACTCCATGCCATGATCGAGAGTGGCTTCTCGCGCATGCCCGTATACGAAGAGGACCTGGAGCACATTATTGGCATTGTCCACATCAAGGAACTGCTGCGCGCCCGTGAGCAAGGCCAGACTGCCTCTCTGCGCGACTTCCTCCATCCTGCCTATTTCGTCCCTGACTCGATGCAAATTAGTCATCTGCTGCGGGAACTCCAGGTGCGTCGCGCACATATGGCCATCGTCGTCAACGAGTTTGGTACGGTCATCGGTATCGCGACAATCGAGGACATCCTCGAAGAGATCGTGGGTGAGATCCGCGATGAGTTTGATGTCGATGAGGAGCAGCCGATCCAAGAACTCGGGGCCGGCGTTTTGCTTGTCGAAGGAGGCGTGCCCTTAAGCGACCTCAAAGACCAGCACCATCTGCCCTTCGAAGAAACTCCCTCGTACCGCACCATTGCTGGATTGCTCTTGGCCCGCCTGGAACGCATTCCCAAGGGCGGAGAGACCGTTGCCCACGAAGGATATCGGCTGACCATTGTCGACATGGACGGCAGGCGTATTGCGAAAGTCAGGATAGAGAAACTCGACACACTTGGATTACCGCTCGTCGTTGCTTCTGAGGCAACCCCACCACGAAAGGTTTGATCGAATGCTTGACCCCATGGTTGACCGCTCTAGGGGTTTCGGATTATGAACACCTGTCCGTCTTCTCGCATTGCAAATCCGCAAAGGAGGGCTCAGATATGGCATCTGCAGAGGTGAGTAAAGAAAGACTGCTCTCGATGTATCGTACTATGCAGACGATTCGTCAGTTTGAAGAACGGCTGCGCGACTTATTTAAGGAGGGGAAAGTTCCTGGCTTTGTCCATGTCTCTATTGGCGAGGAAGCCTCGCCCACTGGCGTGTGCGCTGCGCTTACTGACAAGGACTACATTACCAGCACCCACCGCGGCCACGGCCATCTGATCGCTAAGGGTGGCAAGCTCAAACCGATGATGGCAGAAATTTTTGGCAAGAGCACCGGCTACTGCAAAGGCAAAGGCGGATCGATGCACATCGCCGACTTTAGTATCGGCATTCTCGGTGCGAACGGTATCGTTGGTGCTGGTCTCCCCATTGCTACTGGCGCTGGGCTCGCGGCGAAAATCCGTGGCAGCGGAGAAGTGGCAGTCTGCTTCTTTGGTGATGGTGCCTCGAACGAGGGAACCTTCCACGAATCGCTCAACATTGCGTCGTCCTGGAAGCTTCCGGTGGTTTTTGTCTGCGAGAATAATCTGTACGGCGAGTTCACTGCGGGGAAAGACGTGACGTCGGTGAAAGATATTGCTGACCGCGCGCGCGGGCATGACATGCCTGGGATCATCGTGAACGGCAATGATGTACTGGATGTGTACGAAACCACTCTGCAGGCAGTGGAACGAGCGCGCAGAGGAGAGGGACCAACCCTGATCGAATGCAAGACGTACCGCTGGGAAGGTCATGTGGTCGGTGAGGAAGCCTTCCTTGGCAAGCGTGCGTACCGCCCACAGGAAGAAATCGAGGAATGGAAAAAGCGCTGCCCCCTGGTGACATTCGAGAAACGGTTCACCGCGAGTGGTATGTGTACCCCGGCGGAACTTGAGGCCATCAAGGCAGAGGTCAAACGCGAAGTGGAAGAAGCGATTGCCTTTGCCCTGGAAAGTCCCTTTCCGAAGCCCGAAGAAGCGTTGGAGGACATGTTTGCCACGACGTAAGAAAACCGCGGTCCGCATAGTCTGTTGAGTCCGTAGAGTCGATTGGGTTTATTGGGTCTATTGAATATATGTGGGTTCCTGACTCTGTGTTCCTTCGACCCTATAAACTTTACAGACCCAAAGGACCCAACGGACTCGTGGTTTGCTAACAGCCAAAAAAGGAGAGCTACCATGCGCGAAATCACATACATTCAGGCGATTAATGAAGCGTTACGAGAAGAGTTGCGCCACGACCCGCGCACTTTCGTTATGGGTTTAGACGTATGGGTCGGTGCCTTCGGTGCAACGAATGGTCTCACCGATGAGTTTGGTCCGGAACGCATTCGCAATGCCCCGATTTCCGAAGCGGGCTATGCGGGTGCCGGGGTCGGGGCAGCCATGGCGGGGATGCGCCCGATTGTCGAAATTGAATTCGCCAGCTTCTTTTATTGTTGCTGGGACCAGGTATGTAACCAGGCGGCGAAACTGCGCTACATGTCCGGCGGCCAGTCCGACATCCCGATCACGTTCCGCACGGTCTACGGCGCGTTAGGTCAGGCTGCGGCTCAGCATTCCGAGACCGTGTATGCGCAGTTCATGAGCGTCCCTGGCCTGAAAATCGTTACCCCGTCCGGAGCCTATGATATGAAGGGACTCCTGAAGAGTGCGATCCGTGACAACAATCCAGTGCTGGTCTTCGAGCACATGGGGTTAGGGCGGTCACGGGAAGCTGTGCCAGAGGAGGAATATTTCGTTCCTCTCGGCAAGGGAGCCGTGAAGCGTGAGGGCAAGGATGTGACGGTGGTGGCTATTGGCTTGATGGTGTCGAAGGCACTTGCTGCTGCGAAGACGTTGGAAAAAGAGGGCATCTCGGTTGAGGTGGTCGATCCCCGCACGCTGGTCCCTCTTGATGAAGAGACGATCCTGAATTCGGTAGCGAAAACGCACAAGGTGTTGGTCGTGGACGAAGGGCATCTGCGTGGCGGCGCGGCAGCAGAGATCGCGGCGATGATCGCAGACAAGGGGTTCGACTCTCTCGATGCGCCAATTAAACGCCTCACCGCTC
Source organism: uncultured Enterobacteriaceae bacterium (assembly GCA_964502465.1). Lineage (GTDB taxonomy): Bacteria > Desulfobacterota > Binatia > Bin18 > Bin18 > CAZCWX01. The sequence continues at coordinate 3,455 of CAZCWX010000306.1, forward strand.
CTGATGTGCCAGTGCCGTTCAGTCCTCCTCTGGAACAGTTTGTCCTCCCGAACGACAGTAAAATCGCAGCGGCGGTGAAAGAGTTGGTGGGCTAAGGAAAAGCGAATAGCTGTCAGCATTCAGCGGTCAGCCAAGTGTCTGTTGAGTCTCTTGTGTTTATTGGGTCCATTGAGTCTGTAAGGATTGTCGCTGAGAGGGTTGACCCAAAGAACCCTAAAGACTCAATAGACTGAGCGAAGGAAGGGGAAAATCGTGGCGGTAGAAGTTGTCATGCCCAAGTTCGGCCTGACCATGATCGAAGGGACAATCCAAAAATGGTTTAAGGCCGAGGGAGAACCGATTAACACGGGAGAGCCGTTGTTTGAGGTTGAAACCGAAAAAGTCCTCTATGAAGTTGAAGCCCCAGCGGCTGGGACTGTGGCAAAGTTGCTCTATCCGATTGAAGCAGTTGTTGCAGTTGGCTTGCCCGTGGCCGTGATCGCCGAGCCTGGGGAAAACGTTGCCGAGGTGGCCGCACGCTATGATGGCGGTGCCCCCGCGGCTCAAGCTGCAGCCGCCTCTCCTCCGCCAGCTGCAGAAAGTCCAGCCCCAACTGTGGCGTCGGCCAGTGGCAGACGCGAAGGGGCACCGGTGACGCCAGCGGCACGGAAGTTAGCCGAGGAACACAAGCTCGACCTATCGCGCGTGGTTGGCACTGGCCCCGGCGGTCGGATCACACGAGAAGACGTACAAAAGGCTATAGATGACGCCGCGAGAGCGCCGGTGCGGGCTCCGACTCCCACTACTCCAGCGCCAGCAGCCCCACCTGCTCTGGCAGCACAAGCGCTGCCTCTCCGTGGGATACGCAAGGTGATCGCCGAACGTATGCATCGCAGCTTGCAAAACAGTGCACAGCTCACGATCACAACTGAAGTCGACATCACTCAATTAGTTGATCGCCGTCAGGCAGTACAGCGTGAATTCAATGCGACCTACACGGACTTTATCATCCAAGCCTGTGCGCATGCGCTCAAACAGCATCCCCGCATGAACGCCGCGTTGGATAGTGACACCATTCAGATTCTCGATTACGTCAGTGTGGGAGTCGCAGTGGCATTGGACGAAGGACTCATTGTCCCGGTCATCCACAACACCGACAAAAAGTCCCTCAAAGACATTGCTCAGGAAGCGCGCAATCTAGCCGAGAAAGCGCGTGCGAACAAACTGACCTTGGAAGAGGTAGCTGGCGGTACTTTTACGGTCTCGAATCTCGGCATGTACGGAGTCGATGGATTTACGCCGATTCTGAATACGCCACAAACGGGTATTTTGGGGGTGGGACGTATCGTCGAGAAGCCGGTGATTTACCGTGGTGAGGTGACCAAACGCTCGATGGTGGTGTTGAGTCTGACATTTGACCATCGGGTGATCGATGGTGCACCCGCCGGCGCGTTTCTGCAGACTGTGGCGGACCTGTTAGCGCACGGCAACCGCATTTCGTTGGATGTCCGATGAAATCTGGCCGGGGAATGTATTGTCCGGCTACCGTCATGCCATCGCGTCGCAATAGAGGTGATGGCACGCGGCGGTACGTGACGGTCACCGGCCTGTGAAAGCCGGGTTCTGCTTATAGAATATACCGGGATAAGTCCTCATCCTTGACGATCGCCTCAAGCTTGTCCTTGACCTGTTGTGCATCAATGATGACCTCGTGACCGTCGAGTTCAGGGGCATCAAACGACAGGTCCTCGAGTAAACGCTCAACGACCGTATGGAGACGGCGCGCGCCGATGTTCTCGGTACGCTCGTTGACCACGGCGGCAATGCGGGCGATTTCCTCTACTCCTTCTGGGGTAAAAGCCAGCTTCACGCGTTCTGTTTGCAGCAGGGCGACATACTGGGTCAAGAGTGCGTTTTTGGGTTCGGTCAGAATACGAATAAAATCTTCGCGAGTGAGTGGATCGAGCTCGACGCGAATGGGAAAGCGCCCCTGAAACTCAGGAATCAAATCAGACGGCTTGGCCATATGGAACGCACCTGAGGCGACAAACAGAATATGATCGGTGCGGATCATGCCATATTTCGTGTTCACTGTGCTCCCCTCAACGAGGGGCAACAGGTCGCGTTGGACGCCCTGGCGTGAAACATCTGGTCCTTGTATTCCTTCGCGACCGGCGATCTTGTCAATTTCATCAATGAAAATGATACCGGTCTGCTCTGCACGGCGGACGGCCTCGCGCACCACCGCTTCCATATCGATGAGTTTATCTGCCTCCTCCTGAGCCAGGAGTTCCAGGGCTTCTGGGACCTTGAGCCGGCGCTTCTTGGTTTTCTTCGGCAGCAGGTTGGAAAACATTTCTTTGAGTTGGTTCTCCATCTCCTCCATGCCCTGAGGAGCCATGACCTCAATGAACGGCATGGCTGCCTTGGTCACTTCGATTTCCACCTCACGGTCATCAAGCTTGCCCTCACGCAGCATGCGACGCATTTTTTCACGTGTGCTTTGGTGAGAGGTCATCACTGCTTCGTTGTCACCGAAGCCTGGGCGAGGAGAGGGCGCAGGTAACAACAGGTCGAGCAAGCGCTCTTCAGCTTGGGTACGAGCCTTAATCTCGATCCGCTGCATTTCTTCTTGCTTCACCATGCTCACGCTCAATTCTATGAGGTCGCGCACCATTGATTCGACATCACGACCGACATAGCCCACCTCAGTGAACTTGGAGGCCTCGACTTTGATAAAGGGTGCCTGGGCGAGGCGAGCGAGGCGACGAGCGATCTCGGTTTTGCCCACTCCTGTCGGACCAATCATCAAGATGTTTTTGGGAGCGATCTCGTCGCGCAAGTCTTCAGGAACCTGCTGACGTCGCCAGCGGTTGCGCAGCGCGATAGCGACCGCTCGTTTGGCCTTTCGCTGACCAATGATGTAACGATCCAACTCTGAAACAATTTCCCGTGGCGTCATGATTTGCAGGTGAGTGTTGTCAGCAGGAATAAGGGCAAGGTCGGCAGCGTGTGTCATGTTATAACTCTTCCACTACGATTTGCTCGTTGGTAAAGACACAAATCGCCGCGGCAGTGAGGAGTGCCTCAACGGCGATCGTTCGAGCATCAAGATCGGTGTGTTTCGCCAAGACTCGAGCAGCGGCGAGCGCGTAATTGCCTCCTGAGCCGAGTGCCAGAATGCCGTCGTCAGGTTCGAGAATGTCTCCGCTACCAGAAATTAGCAAAGACGACTCTTGGTCTGCAACCGCCATCAGCGCTTCGAGCCGGCGTAGGACGCGATCTGCACGCCAGTCGCGCGCGAGTTCCACCGCAGCACGCCGGAGATTTCCATTATACGCGTCGAGCTTCTTTTCAAATTTTTCATACAGCGTAATAGCGTCGGCAGTCCCACCAGCAAACCCGGCCAAAATCTGTCCCTGGTACAGTCGGCGGACCTTGCGCGCCGTATGCTTCACCACGGCGTTGCCTAAACTTACCTGGCCATCTCCAGCCATGGCCACTTTGCCTTTGTGACGGACAGCGAGGATGGTGGTGCCGTGCATGACCTCACTCATAGCCCCTCTCCTAAATGCGGAACGCGGAATGTAGAGTGCGGAATGAAAATAATACAAATTATTACCGTGCTTCTTCCAGTACATTCAGCGTTCATGATTATTCATCATTCCGCATTCCGCACTCCATGTTGCCTACGCTCGCGGGTGGGCCTTGTCGTATACCTGCATTAAGCGGTCGAGATTGACGTGGGTGTATTTCTGGGTGGAGGAAAGGCTTGAGTGCCCTAAAAGTTCCTGGATAGCACGGAGGTCCGCTCCAGCATTGAGGAGGTGCGTCGCAAAGGTGTGACGGAGCGCGTGCGGACTGGTTTTGAGGGCGACCCCGCAGTCTTTGGCATACTGGGTGACGAGACGCGCGACACTCCGGGTAGTCAGCCGGCCACCGCGACAATTCAAGAAGACTGGGGTAGTGGAGGAATGAGAAGGCAAAAGGCTAGAGGTCCGTTGTTTTTTTGGCATCAATGCTGAGAGGTGCGCTCGATATCGCTCCAGGGCTGCAAGCGCCTGATGACCGATTGGGACGATCCGTTCTTTCTCTCCTTTGCCTTTGACACGAACCACTGCCAAATTGGCGTCAATGTCACTCCAGTTGAGCCCCACCAATTCACTGACCCTCAACCCACACGAGTACAGCACCTCGAGGATGGCTTGATCGCGCACTCCAGCCGGGGTGTCGGTTGGGGGAGTCTCAAGCAACCGAAACATGTCGTCGACGGGCAAATAAATAGGAAGCGGTTGGTCTTTTTTCGGTGAACCGATATGCAGAGTAGGATCGCGCTCGATAACCCCTTCACGCAGCAGGAAGCGAAAGAAACTTTTAATGGCAGAAAGCTTCCGACTGATTGAACTCTTCTTGTTGTGACGGTACAGCGTAGACAAGAAGGCCTGGATCACGTGAGGGTCAATCTGTCCAACTTCGACTGGAGAGGAGGGGATCCGTCCGGGGCGTTTTTCTATAAAGCTCAGAAATTGGAAGAGGTCGCTGAGATAGTTCCGTAGCGTGTGGGCAGAAACATTATTCTCGACCTGCAAAAAGGTCTTGTAGCGGTCAAGTAACATGTGTAGCGCAGGTACCGTCATCGCCTTGAGAGAAAAAGTGTAGTAGTAATACTATCAAGAAGCCTCCGGCGAAGGAAGTGCCCAGCAGGGCGAACAGGAACGCAGAGAGAAACCAACGGAGGGCACATGACCTGTCACCGTTGTCAAGGTGAGATCGCTGTGAAAGATCGGGTTGGAAGGCGTGACACTTGTCCTTGGTGTGAAGCCGATCTGCACTGTTGCCTCAACTGCGCATTCTACGACACGCATTATGCTGATGCCTGCCGCGAGCCCAATGCTGAACCTGTTTCTGAGAAAGACCGTAGCAATTTTTGTGAGTTTTTCATCGTTCGTGAACTACAGCAACGGCAGCGCATCGTCACGACAACACCAGATGCTCGCGCTCAACTCGAAGCCCTGTTTAAAAAGAAATTATAACCGAGGTGCCTCTGTGACCGCAGGCCACTTTTTGCATTTTTGTGCTGTCATGTTCCTCTTGCTCGGACTGCCTGCTTGTCAGTCTGATCCTCGGAGCGCGCGTGGGGTGGCTGAAAGGTTCCTTGATACGCATTATGTGCAGATCGATTTACTGGCGGCCAAGGCGGTGTGTACGGGACTGGCCCTCAGTCGGGTAGAAGATGAAATCCGCCTCACACGTGGAGCCCAGATCGATGAACAGACTCGCCCGCCTCAGGTGCATTACCGATTGCTGGAAGAAAAAAACCGTGGAGAAAAAAGCGCCTCTCTGCTGTACGAAACGATCTTTTCAGTTGATGGAGCCGGGCAGTTTACCAAAAAGATCCTCCTCACGCTGCGCCAGAAAGGGGAAGGGTGGCGCGTAGCCAACTTCAAAGAGTTTGATTGACCGCGGTGTGCAGACCTCCCGATGTGTGTTGACAGCAATGAGCCAAGCGGAGGAGAATGCAACCACAAAGGGACTGACGGACAACGGAGAGAAAACCACAACCATCTTCGAGAGAAAGGAGGCATGTGTATGCAGGACAAGACCTATGTCATTACCGAGATTGTTGGTGTTTCTGACAGTTCGATTTCTCATGCTGTCTCGAACGCCATTGCGCGGGCCAATCAGACGCTCAAAGCGTTAGACTGGTTCGAAATCAAAGAGGTGCGCGGTACAGTTGTGAATGGCAAGGTTGGCCAGTATCAAGTGACCCTTGATGTTGGATTCCGCTACCTGACAGACGAAGAAATGCGGGCTTGGATTCAGGGATAAGGCAGAGCGCACATCAAGGTCTCAGACTCATGGAGGGAAACAACTATGTCAGATAAAACCTACAAGCTTATCGAACTCGTTGGTGTATCGACCACGTCAATGGAAGACGCGATTCAAAACGCGATTGCGCGCGCCAATCAGACACTCAAAAACCTGGATTGGTTTGAGGTTGTTGAGGCGCGCGGATTGATCCAGGAAGGAAAAGTGAGTCAGTTTCAGGTAAAGCTCAAGGTTGGGTTCCGGCTGATGTCGTAGGCACCACCGTAGCCTCCTGCGCGGCTGGCACATAAAACCGTTCGACATACTCCTTGACCATACGACGAGCAGAAAAGAGTGGGGTAATCGAACCGATGGCTTCCTTGACCACGCGCATCCAGCCGCGCGGAACCCCATCAGAATCGCGTTGGTAATAAAGGGGCACGATCTCGTTTTCCAACAGTTGATAGAGCGAGGTTGCTTCAATAACATCACGCCTGCCCTCTTCGACGCTCGAGTCGGTGCTGTTGATTGTCCAACCATTCCCGCCGTTATACCCTTCGCACCACCAACCGTCGGCTATGCTTAAATTTAACGCTCCGTTCAGTGAGGCCTTTTGCCCACTCGTGCCGCTGGCTTCGAGCGGAGGAATGGGATTATTCAGCCAGATGTCGACCCCTTGAACGAGGAACTTGGCGACATGCATATCATAGTCCTCGACAAAGGCGATTTGCCCAGCCAGATCGTGTTCCTTTGCCAGAGCGTACACCTGATGGATCAAATGTTTCCCAGGCTCATCGGCTGGGTGCGCCTTGCCAGCAAAGATGATCTGCACTGGCCGCCAGCGATCTTGCAGAATGGTCTTGAGGCGGGTGAGGTCTTGGAGGAGCAAAGCCGCACGTTTGTACGTGGCAAACCGTCGGGCAAAGCCGATAGTCAGGGCATCAGGATCGAGTAACGCTCCAGATGCCAACACCTGCACGGAGTCGCGCTGTTCATCACGCCATAAATGCCGTGCCCGTTCGCGGATGAAGCTCAGCAGTTTGTACTTTAGCCGCACATGCACCCACCACAATTCTTCGTCTGGCATGTCATAGACTCGCTGCCAGAGAATCGGACTGTCATGATGTTTGCCCCAGGCTGGTCCTAAATATTTATTGTAAAGACGATTGAGTTCTGGGGCGACCCATGTCGGGATGTGTACGCCGTTGGTGATCGCGGAAATCGGGACTTGTTCTACTGGCGTGTTGGGCCAGAGACGCTGCCACATACGACGGGAGACTGCTCCGTGAGCCTTGCTCACCCCATTGCGCCATCCGGCAAGCTGCAAAGCGAGCACGGTCATGTGAAACATCTCGCCCCACGATTCTCGATGGTATCCAAGGCCAAGGAATTGATCCCGATCAAGGCCCAATTGACTCCAATAATTATGCAGATGCTTCTCAACCAAATCGAAAGGAAAAGCGTCGTGCCCTGCAGCGACAGGGGTGTGGGTGGTGAAGACGGTCGAGCGTTGCACTGCGGCTACCGCCTCAGGAAATCGCATACCCGTGACTACGAGTTCGCGCAATCGCTCGATCAACACAAAAGCGGCGTGCCCTTCGTTGAGATGCCAAATTTGTGGCGAGATGCCTAAGGCACGCAGCACCCGGACTCCTCCAATCCCCAGGAGAATTTCCTGTAACATCCGCGTTTCCTGATTCCCTCCATAGAGTCGGGCTGAGAGTTCGCGGTCCCACGGCGCGTTTTCTTCAACGTCGGTATCCATCAGATACAGCGCGACTCGGCCCACCCGCACGTGCCAAACGGTGACATAGATAGTTCTCGCATCGATCGGCACGGCAACCAGACAACGCTTGCCTTCGGGCGTCAGAGCCGGCACGAGCGGCGCTTCGGCCGGGTCAAGATACTCATACACGGCTTCCTGGCGGCCATCCAACGACAGACGTTGATGGAAATACCCCAGAGGATACATAAACCCAACCCCAACCAGCGGGATGCCTAAATCACTCGCTTCCTTACAATGATCCCCAGCTAAAATTCCCAGACCTCCACCATAGATAGGAAGCGAACTATGAATGCCGAATTCAGCTGAGAAATACGCGATTGTTACCTCTGAGAGGTCTGGGTTGGTGCTGGTAAACCAGGTGTCCTGCGCGGTCATAGCAGCGTCGAACACCATCAGAACGGAATCGTAACGACGCAGAAATGACGGATCTTGGGCCAGTATATGGAGGCGCGCAGTCTGCACCTCACGGAGGAGTTTCACCGGATTATGGTGTGTCAAATCCCACAGCGCCCGATCGATCAAGGCGAAAAGCTCTCTGGCCTCTGGCTGCCAACTCCACCAGAGGTTATAAGCAAGTTCAGTTAAGCGGCTAATACGTGGCGGTAATGAGATAGTTGTCAGATTCATGAACAGTTTTTCTTCTTTACTCATAATAATAGCATATCCCATACGAGAAGGGCGGCTCTGCGAAGAGCTAAGAGACCTTTTTTCTTGCGATATGGCAAGTGGTTATATAACTGAGCCCTCACGGTATTTCTACAAAAGGGCTGAGAGCAGCAGAACCGGTCTTCCTCTGTCTACGCTGGAGACGTGCGTGCATAATCCGGGCTAGACGCTTCTCTCGTCCCTCGCTAAGCTTGTTGCGCTACAAGCACATCCTTAAACAATAGGGGAGGTGAACGATGTCACTACATATCGGCGATGAAGCGCCTGATTTTACTGTGGAGACGACGCAAGGAACGATCCGCTTCCATGAATGGATCGGGGACGGGTGGGCTATTCTGTTCTCGCACCCAAAAGAT
>CAZCWX010000307.1:0-10625 GCA_964502465.1 uncultured Enterobacteriaceae bacterium
ATCGCAGTCTCCTTCCCTTCGTTGGTCGATGACAACCCCATGCCATCGTACTACGAAGCGGAGACTGCGACTTCCCCTACAATTTCACATGGTTAGCGTTCGCTTAGTGCGAGTGCCCTCTGAGCAGACTTGCTCATTCTGTGGCAAGAAGTACCCCCAGGGTACCAAACTCATCGCTGGCCCAGGACTCCTTATCTGTACTGAGTGCGTGGAGTTGTGTAACGAGATCTGCGAAAATGAGGATAGTGGTGTCACGCAGTGAGGGTGGCCTCACTGCGTGCTGCGCTGGGCCACAGCCACGCCACGGTTCTGGAGAAATCAAGGCACTGTCCCGGTTTGGCCGTAGCCCCTGAGCCCAGAGTTCAACGTTAGTCCGCTCAACAGAGGGAGGGGAACGGGGTTGCAGACTGGTATCTTTAGAGGTACGTTTAGCGATACGTTTAGTAGTGCTCTAGAGGTTTCCAATGGCAAAGCTCCCCAACATTCTTCCAGTGACAGACTTACGCCAAGACGCCGCTGCGGTGCTCAAGCGGGTGTGCCGCTCGAAGGAGCCTTTGGTTATTACTCAGCGTGGCCGTGCCGCCGCGGTCCTGCTCAGCGCAGAGGTATATCAGCAAGCGGAACACGAACGGCAATTGCTCAGGCTCCTGGCTCGCGGAGAGAAAGAGATTATTGAAGGGAAAGGGTATGACTTGGCGACGGTGCTAGCCGAGGCTGACGCCCTGCTTGGCACTGCGGAGCAGTGATAGTTTACTTCACGCCCTCGGCACGCGCACAGTTCTTGGCCGCTGTGGCATACATCCGCCAAGAGAACCCGACGGCTGCGCGCCAGTTTCGTCGGCGAGCGGAACAAGTCCTGCGCCGGCTCCAACGATTCCCTAACTCCGGTCGTGTTATTCCCGAGTTTCCGGAGCTACCCTACCGTGAGGTGATCATTGCACCCTACCGCTTCTTCTATCGTCGTGAAGCTGAGATTGTCTGGGTTGTGGGTGTTTGGCATGGAGCGCAGCTGCCGGACGAACCACCAGAGTGAGGTTGCGCCTAACCAGCGGCGTGCAGGCCGACCGCAGCCCGCGAGCGGTTCCAAATAAACATGAACAGCCTACGGTTGGGCTGCGGCGACTGACGCCGAGCGTTGGACACTTGCCTCTCCAGGCGCCAGGGATCAAATGACAGTAATATTTGAGAAGATCACAACAATGGTTCTCGTCTTCAAGCGAGGATAACGACACTTCAATAAGCGTATGTCAAAGAGAAAAACTCTCATCCCCAAGCGTACAGTCCAGTCGCGACCTGCAAAGAGTAAGGCTCGCGAAGACCGCATTCATATGGAAATCATCGTTGACGCCTACGGTCCCGAAGAACAGGCCATGGGGTGGTACTACTACCTGGAGGAAAAATTGGCCTTTCCCTTCCGTGCCAAGTGCATTACGGAAAGAAGGATCTCGCCGTTGCGGGAAGGCGACAAGGTAGAAGTCACCGAAATGGCCCCGGAGAGCGACTGCCAACACGAGATGTTTGTCCTCCTGCAATGGGAGGGGCGGACGCTCGGGGTACCGTTGTCCCAGCTTAAAGGCATAGGAGTCGAGCCGGAGACGAAGCAAGCCATTGAAGATTGGCACTACTGGGTTCAACAAGGGTATGAGTTCTGAGGGGAATTGCCCAGCCGCTGTGGCTAACCAGCGCCCTGCCCGCGACCATCGCCCTATTGCGATTCTGCCAAACTGATAGGCCTCGGCTTGGCGGCGGCCCGTGATGGCGGGCGTTAGCCTTCATGATAAATAAAAGCTAAAAGAAGGCATGCCGACACTGAGCCGATTTTATGGCATTGTCATCTTTATGAACTACAATGATCATCAGCCGCCGCACTTCCACGCCTGGTATCAAGATCAGGAGGTGTTAGTAGAAATCGATACTGGCGTTGTCCAGGGAAAGATGACGAGACGCGCCTTGCAGATGATTTTCGAGTGGGCGGAGAAATACCAAAACGAGCTGCGACGAAACTGGGACTTAGCGTGCGCCCGGAAACCCTTGGAACCGATTCCTCCCTTATCATAAGAGGGCAATATGTTCTTACATGTTACCGATGTCAGGCTGACGAAAGATTACGAGTTACGGATCACCTTTAGCGACGGCGTAGTCAAAGAGGTGGACTTGGTCGGAGAACTCCACGGGGAGATCTTTGAGCCGCTCAAGGACCCCGAGGTGTTCAAACAGGTCAGGGTCAACACTGAAACTAACACTATTGAGTGGCCCAACGGGGCCGACTTCGCCCCGGAGTTCTTGTACGAGATTGGCAGAGAGATCAAGTAAGTGGCTTGAGTGTCGGCAGTCGGGGAGTACAGGCGAACGCCCGCGAAGAGCCGCAACGTTTATTGATGGGATTAGGTAGTCGAAGGTAGTGAGCCAGACATGAACACTTGCATATTTTGTCGGATACTCACCGGTGAACTGGATGCGAGTCGAGTGCTCGAAAATGAGGGCGTTGTAGCTTTTCTTGACGTAGCTCCTATAAATCCTGGCCACACGCTGGTCGTGCCGCGCCGGCATGTAAGTGCTTTCACGGGTCTCACGCCTGTCGAGCTTGAACATCTAACGATTTCTGGCAAGCATGTCGCTTTAGCCCTCAAAGCAGCCTTCCCTGAATGCGGAGGGCTCACCTTCTCTGTCGCTGAAGGCGAAGTCGCTGGCCAGGAAGTGCCGCATACGCACTTGCACGTGATTCCTCGACACAAGGGCGATGGATTCGGCTGGCGACGCCACGGGCGGCCAGAAGATCGGGCAAGCCTCGACACGATTGCATTGAAGATTGCAGCGGTTTTCAACTCAATCGCAGGCTAACACGGCGCTCCACCGCATCGCCGTCCGGTGGCGGTTCGGAGTGAAGCCGAAGGGACACAGTGGGGCGGCTCAACGGCATAGCGTTAGGCGCGACCCTAAGAGACAGTAAGGGGAGAGGAGCCGAATCATGTCTTACATGCGCGGTGACATCTACATTTGGGCTGGCGACACCTCCGTCCATTTTTGGGCGCGCGACGGGTACGACGGTTGGGACGAGGCCGGATGGCACGACCCTGCCCAGGCGACAGGAGCGTCTGGAGTCGCCCTACCGCAGGTGGTGGCGGATGAGTACGTCGTCATGCGCATGGCTGAGATGCTGGACGAGGGTTGCGTCGTTGCCGCCATTGAGCAGGCATTAGAGAAGTACCGGGGCAACGGAGGATGTCGCGCCCTAGCCGATCATGCTGAGATTCTACGCGAGGTTGCCGCGAAGGTCGCAGCCAAGCCGGAGGCTATTCAGTAAGGAGGGGACAAAAAACAATCGAAAGGTTGCCGAGAAAAGAAGACCAATATCCCCACCACAAGCCCCACACCATAGAAGTAGAGCGAAAAGGAAAGACTGACCGCCGAGGAGCCAGCAATGACGCGAAGGGTCCCAAGAGTGAGGGAAGAGCCCAGCGGAACGCTCCTAACTTGGCCGTGCACGTGACCGCCGCCCACGTGCGGTTTGGAATGAACATGATAAGAATACGGTGTAGACGGCGGCCCGTGACGGCGAGCGTTGATATGATTTGCATTGCAACCGATTGTGCCAAAACCCTTTTCGCTTGGCGCAATCGGTGCGTAAATCAGCAGACTTACTGCTTTGTACGCAGTGCAAATCATAAGGTCTAGGTCACTGAACCCGGTATGATATCGTGCGGTATGGATCCCTCTAGTATGGCAGATTCCGCTGTGAGCAAGTTTGTTATTCGTCCTTCTGTCTGATCGACTGACTCGGAAATGAAAGAAGTGAGCAAAGCGGCAAAGAGACATTTTCGAGAGCTCACGGCAGTAGCGCACGAGCGAGATCTCAACAAGGCATTGGCCGCCTTGTCGGTACACTGTGACTGTTGGAAAAAAGGGGAACTGGATGCCTTCGCGCTCAACGAGGAGATCCATAAAGCATCACCAGGGTATTTCAAGGGACCTGTACACGTTCTACAGTTACAGGGAACCAAGCCACCTAGTGGCAAGCGCGATCGTCTCTGGGGTACTGAATGAGAAAGAGGTGAATACGCGCTATTTGCCGCTCTTGGAGTCGTTGATCGAGTTCTTCAGGCAACAAAGATGAAATCTAAAGAAGCCGCAACAATCAGCGGCACAGAAAACAAACCGAAGCTCTGGTGACGTTGTCGGTGAGGATACTAAGACTGGCACTGTCCCGAGCCAGCCCACCCGCTGGAAGCAACCATGGACTGGTTGGCTGAGCACAGTCGCCAGATATACACCACCTTGCTCTACACAGAGGGGTTCCTCTCGTTTTTCCGCCAGGCGACGCCGATTGACGTGATCGAGGAGAGCCGTATCGGGTCGCGCCCATTACGCCGCACAGGGCAACAGACACTAGCCGACCTGCGGGCAATTCCATGGGTATTCAGTTGGGGGCAATCCCGTTTTTACCTCTCCGGGTGGTACGGTGTGGGCAGTGCCTTGGAAGCATTGTCCGTGCAACATCCAAAGCAATTTGCAAACTTACAGCCTCACTTATACCTCTGGGCACCCTTGCACTACATTCTGAGCAACGCTGCGACGAGCATCGCAGCTGCCGATGTTGAGGTCATGCGTGACTATGCCATGTTGATCGAAGACGCCGAACTGCGTGAGCATGTATTTGAGAAAATCATTGCGGAGTTCGAACGCACTCGTCAGATGTTGGAACAGGTCTATGGTGGCACGCTGGCCAAGCGGCGTCCGAATATCCACGGGACGCTGCAGATGCGTCGGGAGGCGCTCCGTGCGCTGCACCACCAGCAGGTTGGGTTGTTGCGCCAGTGGCGTGGGATGCGTCAGCGTGGTGAGCACGAAGAAGCAGCCACCCTGCTGCCCCATTTGTTGTTGACAGTCAACGCCATCGCGAGCGGACTGGGAGCTACTGGATGATACGGATGTTGGAAGAGTCTTTGCTCAGGTCTTTGACCACTACAATATGGGGCTCAGTAGTAGTGTCATTCCCGCGGAAGCGGGAATCCAGTTCTTGGCAAAGCCATTTGCAACTCGCTCTACGCTGCGCTTTTATCATCCTCCTAAATCAGACCACAGAAGATTCGTACACTGCGCCACAACCTGGTCTCGCTCCTTTGCCCGGCGATCAATCGCTGGGCTCCATAGCAACGCTCCCTGAAGGGGCCTGAAAGCCGGCTGCAGCCGGCGTCGTCATGCAGCTCGGCCAGTTCATGGCCAGGCAGAGGTGAGTGCACAGCGAGGGCTGGAGTGTCTCAATGTCGTGTGGTTCGATTTAGTTTTGTGCAGGTGTCTCTTCTCTTATGACACCAATCTGCTGCAACTCGTTCAGCACCTGGTCCCGATGTGTAGCACCCCAGTAAATACGGTTGCACCGTGGACAACGGCGAAAGATGTCCTGCGTTTGCCAGACATACGCTGGCACCTGGTCTCGCACCTGGTCTTTCGTCACCTCTTCTAGTACCCGATTGCATTCGATGCACCGTGTAAGAAGATAATGTTGTGGGTCGAGGCCACAGGTCTCGACCACTTGTTTAAGCTGCTCGCGGAAGTGGTCACTCTGCACGAAAACCAATGGGGGAGGGTCTTTGCGACGGAGGAGGCACGTATTTCGTGTAAGAATCATTCGTTGTTGCCGTCTCCCTTCTCTGAGAATACCCTCGGGGGAAAGCTGAGGGAGATAAGCGGTATCATATCCCAGAATGCGCAGCCAACGGGCTAATTTGCCAAGCATACGGTCGGCTAAAAAACGGGGAGCCGGCTCCAACCTCGGGGAATCGTTGTCAATCTGTTGCGTCATGAATTGCCTGCTACAGAAATTTGTGAAACTGTCCGATTTCACAGTATAAAAAGGGCTAAGCGAAAAGCAAGGATCAAAAAGACACATGAGACGTTTCTTCAGAGTTGGCATTATCCTTTTCTGGCTGACCATGGTGGCATTGCTGATCCAACGCAATCTTCCAGAATCCCCCCCTTTCCCCTCCGCTGTCCCCCCCTCAGCAACCTTGCTGACAGCAGAGGAAGAGTGGATGGGCATCTACCACCACGAGCAAAAAGTTGGGTATCTGCAGCGTCACCTCTCTCCGACAGACACTGGCTACACATGGGAGGAACAATGGCGGATGCGGCTCCGGGTGCTCGACACTCCGCAAACGATTCATACTGAGGTGCGCGCCAACACTGACCACCAATATGCGCTGACCTCTTTTTCTTTTCGCCTCCTCAGTTCAGGCGTGACGTTTCAGGTGTCAGGGGCAGTGGAAGCTGGCACTCTGCGTGGACAGATGATGAGCGGCGGCGAGACCTCGCCCTTTTCTTTCTTATTGCACGAGCCGATTTATTTACCAGCGACAACCCAAATGGCACTGCGTGGCGCTGTACTCCAGTCAGGAGAAGAGCGCCGGTTCACGATCTTCAATCCTCTCTCCCTGCGCACAGAAACAATCAGTATCACTGCTCTGGGTGCCGAAATACTTTCGCTCAAAGGAGAGCAACGCACGGTGATGAAAGTTGCCGAGCGCATGGCTGGCACCACTGTCCATGCCTGGTTAGACCAGGACGGAAAAGTGCTGAAAGAGGAAGCCTCTCTCGGCCTGGTCTTGTTACGCGAGAGCCAGGAAGATGCGCTGGGGGGCGGATGGCAGGACAGCACGCCTCTCGATCTGGTCACGACGGCCGCCATTCCGGTCCGCCAATCGTTGCCGAATCCACGGACACTGACCCATTTGCAGCTCAGACTGGTAGGACAAGAGAATGCCACGTTTGCCTTTCCTCCACGTCAGCAGCGTCACGAGGGGATGTTGACCGTCACAACAGAAAACCTGTCTACATTGGCTTCCTACGTGTTACCGCAAGCAGACCCACAGTTCGCTGCCGATTTGCAAGCGACGCCATTTTTGCAGAGCACGCATCCACGACTTATGACCCAGGTCAAGAAAATTCTCGGCCCCGAGCAGGATGCGCTGCACGCGACACGCAAGCTCCTGGATTGGACGTACACGACCTTGGACAAGACACCAACCATAGGGATGCCTACTGCCTTGGAAGCGCTGGAGAGCAGAAAAGGAGATTGCAACGAACATGCGGTGTTATTCACAGCTCTCGCTCGTGCCGCTGGGATTCCAGCCCGGGTCGCCGCAGGGGTGGTCTATCTCGACGGCGCGTTTTACTATCACGCCTGGTCTGAGGTATGGCTCGGACAGTGGGTTGCCGTAGACCCAACGTTTGGCCAATTGCCTGCCGATGCCACCCATGTCAAGTTTATCGAAGGTGGACCGGAGCAACATCTGGGCCTGCTCAAGGTCATTGGGCAGGTAGGAATGGAGATTGTAGAATATAAGTAGCTGTCAGCCGTCAGCGATCAGCTCAATCAGGAGCGGGTGCAATCGTGAGTTCTGTGCTCTTTGATGCAAGGAGCCCTCAAAGCTGAAAGCTGATTACTGAGAGCTGATTGCTTTTCGCGAGGAACACATGATCCGACTCGAACATCTCACCAAACGTTTCGGTTCCTTCACTGCCGTTGAGAACCTCTGTCTGCAGATTGCCGAGGGAGAAATCTTCGGCTTCTTGGGTCCCAACGGCGCTGGGAAGACCACGACTATTCGCATGATGATGGGGCTCCTCAAATCTACGACCGGACGAGTGATCCTCGGTGGCTATGACCTCTCCAAAGAGCCGCTCGCAGCCAAAGCCCTCTCCGGCTTCGTACCGGACCGGCCCTTTGTGTACGATAAGCTGACCGGCCGTGAGTTTCTTCATTTTGTTGGCGGACTGTATCAAGTGCCTAAGGGAACGTGTCGGGGGCGAACAGAGGAATCCCTTGAGCTGTTCAACCTCGCTGACTGGGGCGATGAGTTGATTGAGAACTACTCCCACGGTATGAAGCAACGCCTCGTCGTGGCAGCTTCCCTGCTCCACGACCCTCAGATTCTCGTTGTGGACGAACCGATGGTGGGAATGGACCCGATTGGCACGCGCATGTTTAAGGCGCTCCTGCGTTCACTGACGTTGAAAGGCAAGACGGTCTTTATGTCCACACATAGCCTGGAGGTCGCCGAGGAGCTGTGCGACCGCATTGGCATCATTCTCGGTGGTAAACTGATCGCTTTAGGCTCTCTCGATGAATTACAACGGCAAGCTGGGAACGAAGGCCGCCTCGAAGACATCTTTCTTCAATTGACCGCTGCACCCGATATGCTGGATGTGATTGAAGCGTTACGGGCTTAAGAAATATTGAGACAGGGAAAACACTCAGAGGGAGTACAGACGTGGGCGAACATCAAATTCTTGGGGCACTATTAGTCCTGCAAGGAACCCTGACTGTAGTAGGGCTCTTTATCGCCATGCAAATCTATCGCGAAGCCAGAGATAGTGCAGAAAAATCTCGGGAAGTAGAAGAATTGGTCAGCGCCACACTGGAAGTGGCACGTGAAATTCTGAGGCAGGTTAAAAGATGAGAGTGAAGCATATGAAGGTAGAGTTATCAGGCCTGGAGGTGAGCACCAAGGCAACGCCTCTTCTCCTGCCTCCCTCACTGGTCACAGGGAACTGGCTTTTACTCCTTATTCCTCGCTTTCTGGCACTACGGAACGGCCTGCTCCGCAGAGACCGCAGCAGCCGCGCGCGGGCATTGATTTTGTCTACCCTGGTTGTGTTGTTTTGGTGTGGTGCCTTCTGGTTCTTCTATCGTGTCTTGACATACTTTCACGCGATCCCGGACCTCGGACCAGTGCTCAGCCAAAAGCTGTTGCATGTTGTGTTTCTCACGTTCTTTGCCATCCTCTTGTTCAGTAATGTCATCACTGGGCTTTCTACCTTTTTCTTATCACGTGATTTGCTCCTCCTGCTTCCGGCCCCAGTTCCACCGAACCGTCTGTTTGCCGCCAAGTTCGCCGAAACCCTGGTCGATTCGTCATGGATGGTCCTGCTTTTCAGTGGGCCGGCCTTCGTAGCGTATGGGGTGGTCCACGGAGGTGGCCCCATCTATTATCTGATGGCCTTCCTTACCCTAGTCCCTTTCCTCATCATCCCGGCAGCGCTGGGGGTCATCGTTACCATGAGTTTGGCCTATCTGCTGCCAGCGCAACGCGGAAAGGACATGCTATTGGTGTTCTCTACGCTGTTTCTCAGTTTGCTCTACCTGCTCTTCCGCTTACTGCAGCCCGAGAAACTGGTGAATCCCGAGGCATTTTCTGACTTTCTCGCTTTTCTTTCGGCAATGCAGGCTCCGTCCTCACCATTCTTGCCAAGCACCTGGGCAGCCGATGCCCTCCTCCCCTTCCTTGGCCTCAAGCACGGAGCGGCACTTTTTCACTATTTGTTGCTGCTCAGTACCGCCCTTGTCCTCCTCGTCGTTGGTTCGTCGCTGTCGACGACTCTGTACCCACTGGGCTGGTCCAAGGCGCAAGAAGGCCAACGCCGGCGTGGTCTGCGACACTGGTGGGATACGGTCATCCAGAGCGTCGTCACCGTGTTTCCTTCTCGTCTGCGCGTTATTGTGATCAAGGATCTGAAAACCTTCTTCCGTGATGCCGGGCAGTGGTCCCAGCTTTTCATGCTTCTCGCGTTAATTGTGGTGTACGTCTACAACTTCAGCGTCTTGCCAATGGGCGGAGGTGCGGTCGGCTCTTTTTATCTGCAAAATGTCGTGGCGTTCTTTAATCTGGCGCTGGCGGGATTCGTTATGGCCGCCATCGCCGTGCGCTTTGTCTTTCCGGCGCTCAGCCTCGAAGGGAAGACGTTCTGGGTCCTGAAGAGCGCGCCCGTACCGCTCCGTCGCTGGTGGTGGAGCAAGTTTTGGGTAGGATTGTTGCCGTTACTGTTTCTGGGAGAATTGCTCGTCTGTATTACCAACCACTTCCTGAACGTCTCGACGTTTATGATGGTGCTCTCGGCAGTGACCTTGTTTTTCCTGACGTTCGGTATCGTCGCCTTGGGTATGGCCATTGGGGTTGCGTACCCGAATTTTACTGCCGAACACAGTGCAAAGATTGCAGCCAGTTTTGGCGGCGTCCTCTACATGATCCTGAGTATCTTGTTCATTGGGCTGGTTGTAGTGTTGGAAGCTTGGCCAGTGTACATGCTCTTGATGAGCAAGCTCAAGCAAATGCCGCTTACCCCCGCAATGTGGAGCGGCATGATGACCTCCTTCGGGCTCGCTCTGTCGTTGGCCCTTGGCGTGTTCTGGGTTTCTACCCGCTGGAGTATCGCCAGGCTGGAGGAGATGGAAATTTCCCTGTAGAAGGCAAATGATAGGGAGAAGCGGAGAACGAAGAGCCGATGAACAGTATTCTTGTGAGCATCGTAGCGCTCTATCTTGCTATGGTGCCGTTGTGTCAGGCAAAGGAGGGAATTGTGGAAGAGCATGTGATGTTTCCGGCTGGTGCAATCACGTTGGAAGGTTTGTTCGCAACGCCAGTGCAAACGCCGACCATCGGCGCAGTTGTTTGCCACCCTCATCCACTCTACGGGGGGGAGATGCGCAATAATGTCGTCGCTGCTCTCGTCGATGCGAAGCAGAAAGCGGATATGGCCACGTTACGGGTCAACTATCGCGGTGTGGGACGTAGCGGCGGTTCGCACGGCTAAGGAGAAGCGGAGCTTTAGGACGTCAAAGCAGCCGT
>CAZCWX010000308.1:0-2861 GCA_964502465.1 uncultured Enterobacteriaceae bacterium
GGGCGCGGGCTTCGTCCTTCCCCTCGGTTCCGCCTCCGCGCCTCTGGCCTTCGGCGGCGACCTCATCGCGTTCGCATATCTCCTCAGTCTGGCTCGCTTCTTCACGATGGCCGCCGCGCTCGATACCGGGTCGAGCTTCGAAGGCATGGGTGCTAGCCGAGAGGTCACCTTTTCTGCTTTGGCCGAACCAGCGTTATTCCTCGGGTTGGCGGCGGTTGCACGGCAGACTGGTTCCTTGTCCCTCGCTTCGATGTTCTCGGGAATTACGGCTGAGAGCTGGACCCACGCTGGCCCGACCTTCGCCCTCCTTGCAGCCGCATTCTTGGTGGTGTTTCTGGCTGAGAACGCACGCATTCCCGTGGATGATCCGACCACGCACCTCGAATTGACGATGATTCATGAGGTGATGGTGCTTGATCACGGTGGGCCGGACCTTGCCATGATCCTCTACGGGAGTGCTCTGAAGTTGTGGATTCTCGGCGCGATACTTATCGGCATCGTCGTGCCGGTGCGCAGTGGTTCTCTCTGGCTCGACGTTGCCGCCGCGGTTGCTGGCATGGTGGGACTCTCCATCTTGACTGGCCTCATCGAATCATCAATGGCGAGGCTGCGGTTAGTCCATGTCCCGCAACTCCTCGTGGGGGCCAGTGTGTTATCAGGGCTGGCACTTGTGCTTGTGTTGAGGTAATCCCGTGCATCTCTGGCTTGATACGATCCTAGTTGGCGTCATCCTGGTGAATTTCCTGTTGCTGGGGTCAAGTCTCCTCAGTGCCTGCATCCGTTTTGCTGCCGCGCAGGGTATGCTCTTGGGAATCTTGACGTTAGTAGCGCATGAAGATGGGATCACGCTCCGTCCCCTCGTCCTGGCGATAGCCAGTGTCGGGGTGAAAGGGGTGGCCTTCCCTTTCCTCTTATTTCGCGCCCTGCGAGAGGCTGGGGTGCGACGCGAGATTGAGCCCTTTGTGGGCTATAACCTCTCGCTCCTCATCGGCACTGGCGCGTTGGCGTTCTCGCTCTGGTTGAGTGCACGTTTGCCCCTCCCACTTGCCCCGGTTCCGTCTTTCGTTGTCCCTGTCGCACTCTTCACGAGTCTGACAGGGTTGTTTCTTATTGTCAGCCGCAAGAAAGCCCTCACCCAAGTCCTCGGCTATCTGGTCCTCGAAAATGGCATCTATGCGTTCGGGGTGGGCATCGTGCAGGAGACGCCGATGTTGGTTGAACTGGGCGTGCTCCTTGACGTCTTTGTCGCGGTGTTCGTCATGGGTATCGCAATCTTCCACATCAACCGGCAGTTTGACCACATCGATACGGATCGACTGGTGACTCTCAAGGATTGACGCATGATTCTCGCGTTACTATTCATCCCCGCCTTCGCAGGCCTTGCTGCCTTTTTTGTTCAAGCGGACCAGCCACGACGGGTCATCTTGCTGCTGACGGCAGTGAGTCACGCAGGGATAACACTCTTGACTTGGCTCGTTCCGGCAACACCGAGGTTCGGAAGTTGGCTACTGCTCGATGCCCCTGGGCGGTTGTTTCTGAGTATTACGAGTGTCCTTTTTTTGGCAACTGCTGTATACAGCGTCGGGTATCTCCGTCATGAGAGCCATGCAGCCCGTGCGGACTTCGAGGAAGGGTTTTTCTTTACCAACGCTCCCGAAGCAAGCTTTACTGGCTGTCTCCTCCTCTTCCTTGCGGCGATGACGCTGGTGACCTGTAGTCAGCACTTTGGGCTGTTGTGGGTGGCAATCGAAGCGACGACCCTGGCAAGCGCACCACTCATTTATTTCCATCGTCACCACCGTTCCCTTGAAGCGACCTGGAAGTACCTATTGATCTGTTCAGTAGGGATTGCGCTGGCCCTCCTCGGGAACTTTTTTCTTGCCGTTGCGGCAGTCAACCCTGATAGCACTTCCATTCCGCTGGTGCTGAGTGACCAGGTACGGAACGCAGCCAATCTGCACGTTGCCTGGCTCAAGGCGGCGTTCCTGCTTTTTCTGGTTGGTTATGGAACGAAGATGGGACTCGCCCCGCTGCATACCTGGTTACCGGACGCGCATAGCGAAGCGCCATCCGTCGTTTCTGCGTTGCTGTCTGGGGCGCTATTGAACTGTGCGTTCTTGGGAATCTTTCGGGTGCTACAGGTGTGCGCTGCGGCAGGACTGGCGGACTTTGCGCACAGCCTTCTTGTGGGGTTCGGCCTTCTTTCTATGGCTGTTGCCGCCGTTTTTATTCTCGGCCAGAGCGACTACAAACGCCTGCTCGCGTATTCGAGTGTCGAACATATGGGAATTCTCACGCTCGGGATTGGTCTGGGTGGTAGTGGGACGTTTGGCGCCCTGTTGCATGCGGTGAATCACTCCCTGTCCAAAGCGATGCTGTTCCTCGTCGCAGGCAATATCCTGGCTGTGTACCAATCGAAATCCACTACCGAGGTCCGGGGCGTCCTCCGCGTACTCCCCGCGTCAGGGGTATTATGGGTTGCCGGTTTTCTGGCGATTACCGGATCGCCTCCGTTCGGTCCGTTTTTGAGTGAGTTAACGATCCTGAAGGCAGCATTGGACCAAGGAAGGGGTGGGGTAGCAATCGTCTACCTTGTTTTTTTAGCTGTGGTTTTTGTGGGAATGACGACAGCTATGTTGAGGATGGCGCAAGGTGTCCCGGCAGGTGAGGTGCAACCGACAGGTACGCCGGAACCGATTCTGACTATCGTTCCGGCAGCGGCTCTCGGTGTCCTGGTCCTCTTGCTTGGGTTATACCTGCCACCGGCTCTGTCCCAGACAATTCAAGAAGCGGCCCGCGCGTTGGGGTGATGCTGATGGCAACTCCTTTGCTGCTGCCGATCCACCAGGGCGAAACGGTTC
>CAZCWX010000309.1:0-3595 GCA_964502465.1 uncultured Enterobacteriaceae bacterium
CTTTGCACTCACGCGATCGCTGCCAGTCCTTTTTTCTGCGCGAGCGCCAGCAGCTTGAGCGCCGGGCTGTGCGGTTTCTTCTCCCCACGTTCCCACTTGCTGACCAGCCCGGGCGTGACGTTCAAATAGCTGGCAAACACCGCCTGGCTGACTCCGGCCCGCCGCCGCACCGCGGCAATCTGCCGGGGGGAGAGTTTCTCGACCGGCGTCAGGCACGAAGCGTCAACCTCGCGCATGGTCGTGGTGTCCACCAGCCCAAGACGGTGGAGCCCTTGCACGGTTTCATGCAGGGCGCCAAGCGCCTTACTGCGATACTTTTTCGTCCTATTCCTCTATCTCCTGCAATTCCCCGCCACGGAGTGCTTTCGCAATATCCGCTGCACGATTCTTCAGGCCATGAACAAGAGCGAATCGTTTAACGGCTTTCTGAAGTGGCTGTTCTTCGGTGGGGAAGGCATCATTACGGAGAATCGACGTGAGGAGCAACGCAAGATCGTCAAGTACAATCACCTCGTCGCCAACCTGTTGATCTTTCACAACGTCGTCACGATGACCAAGGTGATTCACCAACTGGCGGCGGAGGGACAACGAATCAGTGCCGAGGCGCTGGCGTTAGTGAGTCCGTACCAGACGCAGCACGTGAATCGCTTCGGGAATTACACCGTGCATCTGGATCACACCCCAGAGCCAGTGGAGTACGATCTACCGCTGTCGGTGTTGACTCAACTCCAACACCACGAAAACCACTAGCAGCAACCTCAGGTAGGCTATCATGACAGCACCCCATAGGGCCGCTGGTGATTCTGCCACATCCTCATGTGGCAGAATTTTACATGGTTGTGGGTCGAACCCCGATAAGGCACGAGTGCTCCCTTGGACATCCTTCCGTGTCACAGAGTACGGAGTTCCCAGAAAGAGAGGAGTTACGCCGTAGGAAAAAAGCGGCAGACAGCCCCCCAAACGCGTGACGCTGACCCATACGCTGGCCAGCTCAGTCTCTGCAGTTGAGGTGAACCGACAGTCTTCGCGGCACTCGTCTCCTCACGCCGACGGGAGGCTGTAGCGGCCGTTGTCGCGCTTCACTTTCTTTGCCTTGGTCATCTCGCTCAACCGACGCTGGACGTTGTCCCGGCTGACCGTCTTGTCGGTCTTCTGCAAAGCGTCTGTGAGCTGCGCTGGCGTCAACGGCTGCCCTCTATGGGCAGCGAGATAGTCTTGAATTTGGACTGCCAGCGCCCGTGCAGGTCGTCGGCTGGGACGACGCGCTGCGGTCGCGCGTGCAGGTGGGGTCGTGGGCGCCGCTGTCGCCTTGGACGCGGTCCCCACGAGGATCGCCAGCGCCCGGCGGTGGAGTGCCACTTGCTGTTCGAGCCCCGCGATCTCTGCTTTCAGCGCAGCAATCACATCTGCTGCCATACGCTGTGCTCCTCTCTCGAGCATGATCCTCTATGTCAGAGGGAAGATATTCACTAGCTGTGCGTATGTACCATAGCCTGGTGATGCCTGTAAAGATCCCGTGACTGACGACCTTCCCGCAGTCCGACTTCTTGCTGCCAGCGGTAGGCTCTGCCCGCCGGGAAGGGGGGACTGGCCGCCACCACGGCCACAGCTGTCCTGCACGCAGGTGAGGCAAACCCTGCCATAGGGGGACCGGACTCCGGCGTGTCATGCCACGAAGCGATCTTCTCTGGCTATGGTTTGGCGACGGCTCCGGCTCAGTGTGTCGGCCCGATGATCATTAACCGGCCACACAGAGCGGATCTTCCCTGGCTGGAGACAATCCAAGCGCCCTGGAGCGCCTCCGAACGTGCAACGATAACCCATACGGGAGAGCGCGGGATGGTCTCTGAGATGCACATCGCTGGTGAGGGCCTCCACTGCCTCACGCGGTTTGATCACTCGCTGCTCCACCTCATCGGGCGGCTCCTGAAAGGATCTTTTCCGGACGATAAGAAAAAGCCGCCTTTGGCAATTCTGTCTTTTTCTTCTTCTGTTGTCAGTGAATCCCTGGTCAGGCTGCGTAGGACAGAAGAGCCCTTCTGTCCTGAGTAGGAGCGAAAACAGTTGTTGCTCTCCGGTTCCCATCAATGATGTCACTGAGGAAGTTAAAAAGGAGAGTTTCCTGCTCTCCCTCGTACGATTTCTCATCCTCCCTACGTACTTTGGGATCTATGCGAGGGCGGTCGGATAACCGGCCGTCCGACTGTGACGGTGTCTTTCGCACGCGAGAGGTTATGACGGGTGCTCCTCGACGATGCGTGATTGCGCAGATTGGCAAACCATTCGAGTTCTAGGGGGACATCGGCCAATTTGAGAAACTCTGCGGCTGTCAGTGCTCTCCCTTGCCCGTTTACCATCGCAACACGTCAGTACTCCTTCCCAGCCACCGATTGTAGCCCATATAAGCCCGGTTATATGGGGTATCGTATTACCGTCCGCTGAGAGGCCTGTGGCATCGATAACGACATGCCGTGGGTGGCTGGTCTGGCAATCGGACGTTTCGCTGTGTGGTCTGTACTTGAATTCCCCTCAAAGCCTCACGGCGAACTGCTCTGAGCCCAGATTCCGCACTGCGGCATTCGGGCTAAATCAAACCACAGAAGATTGGCACACACGTCTTGTCACCCTGAGTGCAACGAAGGGTCTCTCCGAGAGATGCTTCGCTTCGCTCAGCATGACAGTACCGAACAATCAGCCAGTGAGGTGTACCAAAGTCGTGTGGTCCGATTTAGGACCTGCTGCCGTTGCTCTTGTCGTGCGCCGAGCGCATGCAACTCCGCTGCGAAGAGATGCGTATTGAGAGAGACGCGATCAGCGATCCCGTACGACGGTGGAGCCGCCGGGAGAAAACGGCTCTGCTGTGGTGTTCACCTCGACATGAAGCGCTCGACGATTCGGCCCCGGCACGGCGAGCACGTAGAGGAACCCCTGCCAGTTGTCTTCACCAGGGACGTTCCAGGTACTCCAGGCCAGCGGCCCCTCTGCTTCACCCGCAGCCCGCGCCCAGCCAGTTGCCTGGAGCTGCCGGGCGAAATGCGCTTCGAGGTCGGCTACTGTATGCTCCGTCTCGGCGAGCGTGTGCGAACTGTACTGGCCTCCACTTGACGATCCGAAGCTGCCCCCCTGCAGCCGGACACCTGCGGGCACATACAGCGGGGGGAGGAGGTCAGCACCTGGCGGCTGCTGAGGCGGCGGCATCGCAAGGGACTCTTTTGCTACGGGATGAGCGGCACAAGGGCTCGGGTGGTCTGCAGCCATGTTGAGGGTCAGATGGACATCGGTCAATGCCGGCGTCAAGGGAGCAACGACCACCGAGAGCCAAGAGGCATCCGAGCGCTGGCAGAAGTTCCGGTATATGGGAGGAGGCGCCTCTTCCGGCTTCTGTTGGACGCCGCCAGCAGGGCTACTGGGTATTGGGGGGATAGTGGGGGTTACGTCCCAGCCTCGCATTGAGAGCTCTCGCTCATAAAATGTGAATACGTCTGTAGGGGGTTTGGGAGTATCAAGCACAACGGTTACGCTTCCCGTCTGTCCGCTCGCACCATACCAAGCGCTGCCGACGATGCGGGCCTCCGGCGGGACCGGCAGCTCAAGG
>CAZCWX010000310.1:0-5724 GCA_964502465.1 uncultured Enterobacteriaceae bacterium
ACATTGACTCCCTGGCTAAGAAATATCTGGGGCAAGACAAATACCCATTCCGGCAGCCGGGAGAAGAGCGAGTCATGTATAAGATTGATGTCGAACGCGTCTCAGTAATGGGGGAATAGCATAGGCTCTCACCCTTGGTCCCTTTTCCGTTAAACAGGAGAGGGATGTCCAAAGGATAGGGTGAGGGCCTTTTTTGATACCTATTCTTCATTACGACGGATCTGCAGCCCCGCAGGCAGCGACTCATCAAAAATCCGCGCCTGTTCCCTTGCCTCTAGCGGCACAACCTCAAGAACTTGTCCGGCCCAGCGCTGACCTGAGGGGAAAGATGCGAGCCGTACGGCAACATTCTGACGTAATGGCTCATCAAGATCACGTGCCCGGTCGCCAGTACAACGAGCCATCTGGACCACAGCAAACGCGATAGCTTCAGCTTTATACCATTTGATCTGGAGCAACCGTTCGAGCCACATCGTCGCAACCTCGCGTCGCACCACACAGTTTGCTGGCCCGTAAAGCAGCGCACGCGCCCCTACTCGAGAGAGTGTCCAAATTTCTTGGTCTGCAGCTTTCTCCCGCTCAATCAGCCGAACGAGTTCGGCTCCTAAATCCGCCTTCATATCCGCGTTGAGCCGTTCGCAACTCCCGATGACCTGCCACATCTCCCGCATCTCTTGCGGTCCAACTTTTGACCGTCCGGTTTTGATCTTCCCTTTGAGTTTGGGCAAGAGCCACGGGGCAATATCAGTGTACAGGACCGTCTGCTGTTGGCGGCTGAGTCCACCCGCGACCCGTTTCCACAGGTTCCACCATTCGGCTCTACATTGCACAGCATTTTTGTGAAACGGGCCACGGGGATAGATCTTCCATAACTGTTGCAACCGCCATTCATCGGTTGCATGGCCAAAGCCCGGACGCAACAAAAACCCAGCAAGATTGAGCCAGCGCGCTTCGTGCTCCGGTCCCAGTTCTCGCCCTTTCTCCCTTTCCCATAAACCGTCCCAGAGATGACGAATGGTCGTCAGAGGCCACCCGTCTTTACTGGTACCAAGTATGTGCTCAAGTTGACGGGTCAAAGCTTGAGGCGTGCTGGCTTCACCATCTGTGCGAGCAGGAGTCGCAAAGACTGTCTGCATCAATTGTCCAGCCTCGGTCAGCAGTGTGTCGTCTATGACATGCTCTTCCCCAACCACGCCAGGCGCCGGCTGAGTCGTGACACTCCCTTCCCCACGCAACTGGAACTGTAGGCGCCAACGATGCGGGGTTTGGCGCGATTCACACCAGAGTTCCAGCGTGCCAACCTCGGTGAAGCGAGCTGACACCTGAACTGGAATTTTTATCTCACCGGCCTTTTTGCCGAAGCGTAAGACCGTCCGAACCGCAGGTAAGACGGCGAGTTGCTCCGCTGGTACTGCCAAAACCATGCCCGACTGATCCGTTGTCCGTCTACTGGACGCGTAAAGAGGAAAACTCACTGGCCGGTTCGCCAAGACCTCGAACTCCGGTTCTGTGAGATGCACCTCTTCGCCTTCCTCCATACCGTGACGAACCACACACAATACCGTGAGAGTTTCATCAGGCTCTGGATGTTGTGGGGCACCGATACCGATGTAGTAGGCCCGTGCACTCCCACCACCAATCCGTACTCCCTGCCCACGGCGCACTAAGCCATAATATGCTGCTCCATACGCAACCGCGAGATCAAAATTGGCGCTCGTCAACACAGTCGGTCGCCAGGGTGAGCGCTCTCCGGCTGGAAACCAACTCGACAGCACCTCGATGATCCGCTCACGGATCGCAAGTGGGGAGAGTGCACCGCCATTAAACAGGATCGCATCTGGCCGTGCGAGCGAGCTGGCCGACGATGAAGCATGTTGGCGTAAAAACATGGCGAGATGCCGAGGAATCTCAGGCTCGGCGGCGTACGGTAAGCCAAACTCTTGCAGTCCACCCCGCTGTCCACGCCGGGGCACGGCATCCGCACTCACCAGCGGGAAAAATCCATCGAGGACAACCTGTTCAACTTCTTCCCGCCTGAGTGTGTCGCTGAGGGTGCCTCCCACGACCGCACTCCCGCGCCCTGCAAGTGTTATTGCCACACTCGTCCGGTTTGGATCAGCAACCAGATCCTCTTTTGCCATCCGACAGAGATGCACGAGGGTATGCCAGCGCTGGGAATCGAGCCGTCCTCCTTTAGTGAGCCGTGCTTCCACAAGCCGCGCCAGGGCGATGTCCATATTGTCGCCACCCAGGAGAAGATGATCCCCAACCGCCTGTCGCTCTAACTGGAGTTGCGTCTGCCCTGCGGCCACAGTGATCAAGCTCAAGTCAGTCGTGCCTCCACCAATATCACAGACGAGGATCACACTGCCTGCTTGGAGCAACGTTTGCCAGGAATCTGCGTGTGCAGCCAACCAGGCGTAGAAGGCAGCCTGAGGCTCTTCGAGGAGGATCACCTGCGGGAGCCCAGCCTGTTCCGCTGCCTGAACGGTCAATTCTCGTGCCACCTCGTCGAACGATGCCGGTACGGTCAGAACGACCTGCTGAGTCTCCAAGGCATACTGCTTACCCATGCGCTGGTTCCACGCTTCACGTAGGTGCAACAAGTAGCGGGCTGAGGCCGCAACCGGAGAGAGCTTTTTCACTTCAGGAGGCGCTCCCCAGGGAAGGATTGCGGCACTGCGATCCACATCAGGGTGGCAGAGCCAAGACTTCGCCGAAGCAATTAAGCGCCCAGGCACACGAGCACCTTGCACCCGGGCGAACTGGCCAACAGCGTAAGTGCGTTCTCGGTCCCAGGGCAAAGCCAGGCTTCCTGCTGGAAGATCGTGAGCGCCGGGCAAATAGAGAAAGGATGGAAGCGTAGGCAGAGACGCCACCGTTGCTTCGTTTACTAATTGAGGAATCGGGAAGGGCTGAACCGTTAAAGATTGCGCAGTATCGATATATGCCACTGCACAATTAGTCGTGCCAAGGTCAATGCCAACCAGGTAGCGCGCGAGAGACATGGCTTGTCCCAGCTTTCAGCTTTTTGCCATCAGCTTTCAGCAGGAAAGATCATGAATCGGAAAAACGGCGAAGCGGTGAGTTAAAAATCCGGTCTCTCATTCTCCCCTGCTTCGCTTCCCCGTTTCTGCCCTTGTTCACTCCTCTCCTGCCATGCGCACGTTGAACTCCAATTTCCAGCGGTGGGTTTCATCGCGCGACACTGCCCAAAGCTCCAACGTACCGACCTCGGTCACATGGGTATGCAGACGCACTGGAATCGTTACCCCCTCTTGGCCGATCCACGAGAGTGTTGTTTCCAGCGGGGTTAATTCCTCGATGTCTTCACCAGGCTCCTCGATGAGGTCACCAAGATGGTCTTCACGGCGAGTCGTCGAGCCTAAGAAGCGGAACTGCGCCGGTTCGCCGACCACAAGACCAAATTCCTGAGCGGGAATGTCACTCTCTGTCCCCTCCTCCATACCAAAAGGCACGACACACAGAGCCTTTAAGGGCGCAGCGATCCCAGGAACTGCTGGCATCGAGGTTTCGATGCCAATGTAGTACGAGCGCGCGACCCCGCCACGAATACGGACTCCTTTGCCACGTCGGGCCAAGCCATAGTACGCAGCCCCACACGCCACGGCGTGATCAAAGCTGGTTCCTGCTAGCGTGCGCAGCTCGGCCTGAGGTTCTTCAGCAAGCCAACTGCTCAGTACCTCGACTAAACGGTGGCGTAACAAAGGGGATTTCATCACTCCACCATTGAAAAGGATGGCAGTCGGATGGACGAAGGCGTGCGCCTCACCATCAGCCGCACGTTGACGTGTGAGAAATTTTGCCAGGTGCCGTGTTACCGCTGGATCAGCCGCGTATGGCAATCCCATTTCTTGGAAGCCCACCCGTCGGCCAGCCTTTGGCAGGTCACTCGCAGCGCAGCGCGGGAAGAATCCCTCGATAAGCGTTTGCTCAAGTTCCTCATAGTGCAGTTCAGTACGGATTGTGCCGCCAATCACGCTGCTGCCTCGGCCGAGAATGGTAAGGGGTTGGCTTTTCGGCGCATCACTGAAGAGGAGGCTCTCCTTCGCCACACGGCAGTTCTGGCTGAGGCCGCGCATTTGCCAGGCATCGAGTTTTGTGCCGTTCGCAGCCAGGCGTTGTTGTACGACGTAGGCCAAAGCCAGGTCCATATTATCGCCGCCAAGCAAAATATGCTCGCCAACGGCCACACGCTTGAGTTCTAGTTCGCCTCCTTCATCTGAGACAGCGATCAAACTGAAATCAGTGGTGCCACCACCAACATCGCACACTATAATCACATCCCCAACTCTCACCTGCTTGCGCCAGCGCTCACCCATGCTCTGAATCCAGGCATAAAAAGCAGCCTGAGGTTCTTCCAGCAGCCGCACCGCCGGCAAACCAGCACGCTCGGCGGCCTGGACCGTTAGCTCACGTGCAGCCGCATCAAACGACGCCGGTACAGTGAGAAACACTTCCTGATTTTCTAGCACGAGTTCAGGATTGTCTTGAGCCATGAGAAAGTTCCACGCCTGACGGACGTGAAGAAGATACTGGGCCGAGACTTCCAGAGGAGACATTTTTGTCAGGTCTTCCCCCCCACCCCAAGGCAAGATCGGAGCGGTGCGATCCACACCGACGTGACAGAGCCACGACTTGGCCGAAGCGATCAATCGTCCGGGCACCTCAGCTCCGCGTGCGCGCGCCAACGTTCCGACAACAAAGGGCAAATCCTCCGACCACGGCAAATTCAGGCTACCAGCAGGAAATTCGCGCCCGCTCGGCAGATAGAGAAACGAAGGGAGCACGTCCCGCTCCTCCACGTTACCCGGAGCGACGAGCTGGGGAAGGTGAAGAAGCTGAATGGGTGGATGGTCAACGTCAGGGGTCTGGGTGTCTACATAAGCAACCACACAGTTGGTGGTGCCAAGGTCGATCCCAACAATGTAACGAGAAGCAGTCATATTGTCATCAGTGATCAGTTCTCAGTTCCCAGTTGTCTGTTGTCTGTTTCTCCTCGTGGCTGTTCTGACAACTGATCACTGGCAACTGGCTACTACTTATGGAATTTCTATCTCTGCCGGAGCGACGATTTTCGGATCTTGACCAGACGGTTGCGTGGGCAGTTTCAAGTGCGTTGCCCGCCAACCGGGGTGTCTCACTGTGCCCTGGAACGGCGGCTCGCCACTGACATTGCCGGTGAGACGGATAGCGGATGGATCGAAATCTTTCGGGACCTCCACCTCTTCCCCCTCATGTTTATTCAGTACTGGCTCCAATGTCAGGTGTTCAGCCAGGACCTGACGGCACGCCTGGTGAATCGTGCGCACCGCCGCACCAATTTGGACATCGTCATACGGCTGTATGTCTTCACGCAGGAAATCAACGAGCCGCCCTTCGCGTTGAAAAAGGGCGAGCAGTTGCACTGCTGCATCAGTTGTGGGCTTTGCTGGAGCCGATGGGGGAGTGCTCTTCTTTGTGTCCACAGGAATGGGGGTCGGCTGCGTCTCCTTGGGCTCCGTTCTTATCGTCACCAGGTTTGGTAAGAGTATCAGCAATAGTAACCCGACAGCGAGCGGTGCTCCAACAAAGTAATACACATAATTAAGGCAAGCAGGAGGGAAGAGAGTAACCCGTTCCAGCCAGTCATATCCGCGCGCGTCAGCCCCGGTCAACGCGGATTGGTCCACGGTTTGACTCAATGTACAAGAACCAAATGGC
>CAZCWX010000311.1:0-13936 GCA_964502465.1 uncultured Enterobacteriaceae bacterium
GCCGGTACACATGCCGCCGCGCCGCACGCGAATCCAGTTAATCATGCCCATACTGACGTAAAATCCTTCTCCCTCTTGACCCCAGGTATTCTCCAGCGGCACCCGACAGTTGTCGAAGATCAACTCACCCGTCATCCCGTCATCCATGATAGTGCGATAGGTGCGACCGATACGGAGGCCAGGTGCGTCTCTTTCAACGATGAAAGCCGTACCGCCAGCGCTACCCTTGCCTGGATCAGTCATAGCGCAGACCAGGATCAACTCTGCATACGGTGCATTGGTAATGTAGGCTTTGGTCCCGTTGATGATCCACTCATCGCCACGCCGTTCGGCGCGGGTTTCCATACCGAGCACGTCAGATCCGCCACGGTACTCGGTAATGGCATAGGCTGCGGTCCACTCCCCGCGTACCATCGGCTGCAGATATTTTTGTTTCTGCTCCTCGGTGAGAAACATGAGCATGTGGTTCGGTCCCTCAGTCCATGAGAGCATCCACTGCGTGACCCCGATCCCATGTTGATAAACGGCTTCATGGACGAAAAACATATCAGTGAGGCTAAACCCGCCACCACCAACCTCTTTGGGCATGTGCAGCGCATAAAAGCCGCGCTCCGCCGATCGTTGGCGAATCGTTCGCTGTGCGTCCAGCACTTCCGGCGCGAGCTGACCATCTTCGCGTAGGTAGAGATGTTCGTTCGTCAGATGCGCAGCCAGGTCGCGCTGCATCGGCTCTAACTCATCGGCAATGAAGCGGTGGATATTACTGACTGTGATTTGAACGTGAGAGGGTGAGGTGAAATCGATCATAATGATTTTCTTTCGTTAGAACAGAAAAGGACGAGAGCTCTGGAAGGCGAAAGACGTGCAACGGCTATCCAGCAACAGCTTCCTGCAGGGAAGGGCAAAGTAGGAGGGTACTGACTCCTTGCTCTCTCTCGACAACTTGGAGAAAATGGGTCACTGGGGGAGATGTGAGAATCTTTAAGAGACAGGGTTTAACCTCGGGAATCTCTTCTATCCCGGATAAGCGGATCTCTTGCGCAGTCTGGGTGTGAACGGAGAAATTGAAGATTGTTAGTCCAGCAGCTTGCTGCGTCTGTGGATCTACCCGCAGAAGGATCTGATCGGACAGTTGATAGCCAGTGGCTGCAGTAGGTTGTCCAAAGGTGACATACAGAATGTCTCCTTCTGGATCGTAGGTGATACGGACAGGTCTCATGATTTCTCACCCTTTTCGTCGGCGAATCTGATAAGCGGTCAGAATAAAGTTGTTTTCCGTATTGTCAATGGAAAAACCAAAAAGCACGACAACAACAATGGTGGTGTTGCCACGAGGAAGCCCTTGGCAGTCTCGGTAATAAAGGTACACGTGGGGACGAACTGAATCCTGGAACCTGTGTCCTCTACGGGCTGTTTCCAGGGTTTGTCCTCTATGTTTTTGCATTTCTGGATGCTCTTCACAGACATGACGCCAGCGTTCGTCAGTGAGGTAAATCTCATGTCCTAGCCGATCTTTTACAACTCTGCGCATTGCACAGGTTTAGTGTACAGCATCTTAGAGAGCGGGGAGCAAGGAGGGCTTTTCTAACCCGCCCCTATCGGATTCCTCAATGACCATTGCCATCTCAGCTTCAAAGATGACTTCTTTGTTCACATAAGAAAACGAACGTAGCGCATGGTTCCTCCTAGGGGGTTAGGGATTGGGGGATGGTATTTCCCCAGCCCCTAGCCCCCAGTCCCTAACCCCTAAACCCCTGTCTCAGCCTTTTTTTACCGTCCCTGTCTTCGCGGTGTCGTATCCGTCAAGCTGCTTGACCGCCTGTTTGAACGCTGCGGAGCGGATGACCGATACCAGCTTTTGTCCCTTGTCGCTCGCGAAGAAATCTTTGAGAAAGACCAGGTCGTAGTCTTCTCGCTCGATCGGGACAAAATCCAGTCCAAGGGCTTTCGCTGCGGACTTAATACCAAGCCCGGTGTCCACGAGACCGCTTGCGACTGCGACGGCCACGGCCATGTGTGTGACTTCTTCGCGTTCATAGCCGCGAATGTGCTCTGGTTTGATCTTCAACTTGCTGAGCTTGTAATCCAGCAAAACGCGTGTTCCTGCGCCAGGCTGACGGTTGATAAACGTGACGTCCTTGCGCGCGAGGTCTTTGATCCCTTTGATCTTTTTCGGATTGCCTTTGGGAACAATGAGTCCCTGCTCACGAATGACCAGGTTCATCACGACCACTTTGGAGAGCAATTGTTGTTTCTTGAGGTCTGGGAGGTTATATTGGCCGGTCGCAGGGTCGAGGAGATGCGTGCCAATCATGTGTGCCTCACCCCGTTTGAGTGCAACCAACCCCCCAAGCGAACCGATATTGCTACCAGAGATTCTCAGTCCCGAATACTGTGCACGCAGTTGGTCATCGAGCACACCAATAGTGAGGTCATTACTGCCGGTGAAGAGGAGCGTATGAGCAATTTCTTCGACTGGACGCAACAACTCAACCTCAACTTCCTGTCCAGCGTTCAGACCTTCATCGCGTGACGGAATCCGTAACACCCCATCGGCTTTCACCATCGTGGTAATCACGCCGGCTCCGCGACCCAAAGGATTCACGATCACTCGATCGCCGACTTGCCCCAAACTCACCCGGACAAATTCTTCCAGGCCGAGGCGCGAGGGAATCTTGCGG
This sequence comes from uncultured Enterobacteriaceae bacterium, assembly GCA_964502465.1. Classification (GTDB taxonomy): domain Bacteria; phylum Desulfobacterota; class Binatia; order Bin18; family Bin18; genus CAZCWX01. Next base: position 2,682 of record CAZCWX010000311.1, read on the forward strand.
GGGAGAGTGGCACGAATCTTCTGCGGTTCTTCTGCTGGCCGGCCAAGAAAGTGGGCAATCAGCGGGCGGAGGATCTGCTGGCAGATCACCACAGCAGAAACAGGATATCCAGGTAACCCGATTACTGGCTTTCCAGCGATCATTGCCAGTATTGCCGGCTTCCCTGGCATGACGTCGATGCCATGTACCAGGACCTCACCGAGCGATTCCAGTGCCCGGACGGTGAAGTCATGTTCGCCAGCTGAGGAGCCAGCGATGATAACGACAATATCGTGGTTTTTGACTGCCTTTGTTAAAGCTTTAGTAATCTTCAATAGATCATCGACGACCCGTGGGAGACGCTGTGCTTCTCCTCCCCACTCTTCGACAAAGGCTGCGGTCACTCGTGAATTGAACTCGATGATCCGACCGGGTTGTGGTGGTTCGCCTGGTTCAATCAGTTCCGAACCGGTAGGGATAATCCCCACGGTCGGCTTGGCAACCACAGGAATTGTCGTGTGCCCAGCAGCCAGAAGCGCACCGATGTCGTAAGGGCGGAGTTTGTGACCACGGGGCAGCAACGGTTCAGTGGCGACAATGTCTTCGCCGACGAGACGCACATGTTGCCAGGGAGTTGCGGCGTCGCGAATCTCTACTTCTTGTACGTTTTTTTTAAACACTCGCTCGATCATCACCACCGCATTCGCCCACGATGGGAGCGGGTGTCCGGTATCGACATACTGGAAAATCCGCTGGACTCCGTTGCGACCGTGCTGAGCGCCTGTGGACTCTGTCTCTTTCAGGGTGACTGCGGAAAATTCACTCGCCCCAAAAGTGTCTTCTGCACGCACGGCAATCCCATCCATCGCTGCGCCATGGTAATGGGGAGCCGAGAGCAGGGCGAAGATCGGCTCGGCGGTAGTGCGGTGAAGCGCTTTTTCGACAAGCATAGTCTCTGTCCGCTTGGGCAGCGTGACGGCGTTCAGAAAGATTGCCAGCGCCTCATGCAGCGGTTTTTTCTTTAAGTACCGCTTGCGTTCGGGGTGGTCTGTTTTGTGTTCGATTGCATGGTGATTGTGCATAATGCGTAAGCTCTCAGCAGTAAAATGAGGAATCGGAGAAGCGGAGAAATGGTGAATCGGCGACAACAATCCCTTCTCCCATTCCCCCATTCTCCGTTTCCCCGGTTCTTCAGAAGAGAAGAATTTCCACCTCTTCCCCTGCTTCCTTCCCCTCTTCGTCGTGTGGAATACACACCATGCCGTCCGCTTTGACAAGGCTAAAGATGGCTCCTGACTTGCCTGGCAGAGGGAAGGCGAGCAGTGCCCCATTTTTTTGCTCGAGTGTCACTCGTATATAGTCTTCTCGTCCCGGAGCAGAAGCAACATTCTGTGCCAGCCGTGCGCGGGTTGTCCGGCTCGGGGCAAACGCGGTTGTTGCAGGTTCTCCACCTACCATGCGAATCAGAGGAGCACCGAACAGGGAAAAAACTACCAGTGCAGAGACCGGGTGCCCTGGCAGCCCCATCACCGGTTTTCCTACGGCTTTGGCAAAAATCGTTGGCTTGCCTGGGGCAATGGAGATCCCATGAAAGAAGATTTCTGAGCGCGGGAATGAACAGATGACATCGACAGTCATGTCTTTGGTGCCAACCGAGCTCCCGCCAGAGATCATCACCACATCTGCGACTTTGAGGGCGTGAGTCATGATTTTCTCGAACGCGGCGCGGTCGTCTCTCACCACACCAAGGTCCAACGGCTCACCTCCTGCTTCAGCGATCATCGCTCGCAAAGAATACTGATTGACGTTGCGGACCTGGCCAGGTTTCGGTGTCTGGGTCGGTGCAACAATTTCATCCCCGGTAGAGATAAGCGCGACAACCGGGCGACTATGGACTGGGACCGTGGTGATACCAACTCCTGTCAGAGCCCCGAGGTCTTGCGCACGCAAGCGCCTTCCCGAGGTGAAAATCTGCACACCTTTTTGTATATCTTCTCCGATCCGCAGGATGTTTTCCCAGGGAGAGACGCTGCGATGGACCTCGATTGTGCCATCCCCCATTTCTTCGGTGTACTCGACCATCACCATAGAATCTGCACCCGGAGGCAGCATCCCGCCAGTGGCGATGCGCATAGCCTCGCTCTTCTTGAGAGTACGCTTCGCCTCTTTCCCCATCTCGACCGTGCTAACCAGCTTCAGATACATTGGCAAGCTAGGAGAGGCACCAAACGTGTCCTGGGCACGCACAGCATAGCCGTCCATATTAGTACGGTGAAAATGTGGCAAATCGACTGGCGAGATGAGAGCTTTGGCTAACACACGACCACAAGCCTCAAAGATCGGCACTGTCTCCACTTTGGTTTTCGGAGCAAAGGCAGCAAGTTGCTCGCGCGCCTCCGCTGAGGCCACAACCCGGAAGAAGGCTTTGACTGGTGCTACAGCCGCCGATGCGCGAGACACGGCAGTTCCCTCCTCACTTTTTCCAGATAGTCGCGATCGATCTCAGCGGTGATGAAACATGCTTTATCCGGTGCACGAGCGATGACCTTGCCCCACGGGTCGATGATCATGGAGTTGCCGTAATCGGCGAAACCGTGAACGTTCTTGCCAATCTGGTTAGGGGCAATGACATAGGCTTGATTCTCGATCGCTCGGGCTCGCAATAGCGACTCCCAATGGGCTGCGCCAGTGGGAAAAGTGAATGCGGACGGCACAAAAAGCACTTCTGCGCCTTTATCGGCAAGGCGACGATACAACTCAGGGAATCGTAAATCGTAACAGACGGAAAGGCCGAAGATGCCCAGCGGTGTTGCACATGTTACGACCTCTTGCCCTGGTTTCATGGTGTCAGATTCTTTGGTGCGGACTTGACCAGGGATGTCGATGTCGAAGAGGTGGATTTTGCGATACTGCGCCAAGGTTTCTCCTTCAGGGCTGAAAAGCAGGCTCGTGTTGTGTGAGCGGGTTTCATTGGTCTTTTCTAAAAACGAACCGGCGAGGAGATAAATCTGGTAACGTCGAGCTAGCTCTTGCAACCGCTGTGAAGTCGGACCGGGGATGGATTCGGCCTGCCCGGCTGACTCGGCTCTTGGTCCACGCCATGAGAAAACTTCGGGCAAGACAATGAGGGTTGCGCCACGTTCGACAGCCAGGCGCACAAAGGTCTCAGCCTTCACCAGGTTTTCTTCTTTTGATGAAGAAGCGGTCATCTGTATAGCGGCGGCGAGATACGATCGCATATCTGCTCCTCCTGCAAGCGAACACTAACGAAGCCTGGCAGAGGGGTCAAGGCAAGTGCGTGGGCGTCAGGTTTGGACGAGCTCCTCCAACACTGCCTTGTCTTCTCGTAGATCCTTGGTATCAAATCCCTCAGTGAACCAGTAGTAAATCTCCGCCAGCATCTGCTACGCTTCTGTCCTCTTGGTACAATTCTTGTTGGTCCGTGGTCGCCACTTCTTCAGAGGAGCATCGTTCCCTTTGGCGACGATAACTGAAAATTCTTCTTGCGTCAGTGGCATGACAGAGAGGCGGGCCTGTTTAATCAATGCGATGTTTTGTAGGCGTTTTTCTTTCTTGATATCACTTAAAGGAACTGGGGTTTTGAGTGTCTCGACTGGCTCAATATCAACCACGACCCAGCGTGAGTCATTGGTAGTGGGATCTGAGTAAGCTTCTGTGATGACGCGAGCGATGCCAACAACCGCGAGCCCTTCGTTACTGTGATAGAAGAGGGCCAGGTCGCCTTTGCGCATGGCTTGCAGGTTGTTGCGCGCTTGATAATTTCTTACACCGTCCCAGTATGTCCGTTTGTCTTTGAGCAAGTGGTCCCATGAGTACGTGTACGGTTCGGATTTCACCAGCCAGTAGCTCATATGCTGTATCTGCCTCCCGTTTGCCTTTCCTGGCAGGGGTCTCTATAAGAAAGAGCGTTCAGCTTTCAGCAAAGGCAGAACGATACCGGGCACAGTTTTGCTGAAGGCTCATTGCTGATTGCTTACTTGTAAAGGAGGGTCCTACTATGTCACACGAGAGCCGTCCAGAGTACCGCATCAAGATGGAGAAAAATGTCCCAGCCAGGATGCGTGACGGAGTCACACTCTACGCTGATGTCTATCACCCTGATGCGGAAGGGCGCTTCCCGGTGATTCTGTTGCGTCTGCCGTACGGGAAAGAGATGGCCGGTGATTTTGGTGATCATGAATATTTTCCTGCCCGTGGATACGTCGTTATTATCCAGGATGGACGAGGCCGGTTCTCTGCAGAAGGGGAGTTTTATCCGCTGATCGACGAAGGGTTCGATGGATACGACACCGTCGAGTGGGCGGCTTCGTTACCCTATGCAAATGGTCTGGTCGGCACGCAAGGGCAATCTTACCTGGGTGCGACGCAATATATGCTGGCACCGACACGCCCACCACACCTGCGCTGCGCGTTCCCGGTTTCGGCAGCATCGGACTTCCACCAGAGCTGGGTCTATCACACCGGTGGTGCATTCTCCCTGGGGTGGCAGGTGCCGTACGCCATTTTTCTAGCCCGTAACACCATCGACCGCAAAGGAATCAAGGAACAACTCTGGCCCAAGATCCGACCTGACCTGTTACGCTCGATTAACTTTGGTAATCCGCTCACGCCGGAGGGCTACAAGCGATTGCCCCTCCTGTATTGGGCTGATTTGCTGAAGGATGCTGCTCCATACTTGCGTGACTATTTTACCCATCCGGAGGATGGTCCGTACTGGTGGGCGATCAACATCGAGCGTCAGCACAGAAACATCAGCATCCCTATGTATCATGTCAGTTCGTGGTACGACATCTTTCTGCGAGATGCGATTGTCCACTTTACTGGTCTCCGCTCACGGGCGATGACGCCGGAGGCGCGGGGTGGACAAAAAATGCTCCTCGGCCCCTGGGCGCATCTTTTTCCATACACGACCCCGACGACTGGTGGCACTGGGGATATTGATTTTGGGCCGAATGCCTTTATAGACCTGCATGACATTCAACTCCGCTGGTTCGATTACTGGCTTAAAGGGATCAATACTGGCATTGCTGAGGAGCCACCCATCCGTCTCTTTGTCATGGGAACTAATCAGTGGCGCGATGAATATGAATGGCCGCTCGCCCGTACTCGCTACACGCCGTACTACGTCCATAGTCAAGGCAAAGCGAATAGCCTGCAGGGCAATGGTACGCTCAGTCTGGAGGTGCCAGGGGAAGAGCCGACGGATCACTACCAGTATGATCCAGCCGACCCGGTCCCGACCTGCGGTGGTAACACGCTGATTCTCCCTGTTGGGGTGAAGGATCAACGTGAGGTCGAAAGCCGTCAGGATGTCCTGGTCTATACTGGTGACCCCCTTGAGAAACCACTCGAAGTCACTGGTCCACTGAAAGTGGTGCTGTATGCTTCTTCGTCAGCACCAGATACCGACTTTACAGCAAAGTTGGTGGACGTGCGACCGGACGGCTACGCGCAGAACATTGCTGATGGCATCCTGCGCGCTCGCTATCGGGAATCCCTCAGCGCTCCCAAACTCCTTTCCAAGGATGAGGTGTGTGAGTTCACGATCGACCTGTGGGCGACTAGCCATGTGTTTTTGCCTGGCCATCGTCTCCGGGTCGAAATTTCTTCGAGCAATTTCCCCCGCTTCGATCGTAATCTCAACACGGGTGAGGACCAGGCAACGGGTACGCACTTCCAGGTGGCTGAACAAACCGTCTTCCACAATCAACGGTTTCGTTCACATATCCTGCTGCCGGTAATCCCGTAAGCCTGACAGGGGTAGGTTTGAACCCTGCCTCCATTTTTCTTCTCTATAAGGAAGGGTAATGACGGACGTACGATTCAACGCACAAGATCTTGAGTGTATTCGCGCCAGAGGCATGACCGTAGAGCAGATCAACTCCCAAATAGAGTTGTTCAAACGGGGGATCCCCCCAGTGGAGTTGCTCCGACCATGCACGATGAACGACGGGATTACCGGGCTCCCAGAGAGCGAGCTCGCTCAGTTAGGCGCGATTTACCTGCAGGCTGCCGCTGCTGGCCGCGCCATGAAGTTTGTTCCCGCTTCGGGTGCGGCCAGCCGGATGTTTGAGGTGCTTCAGGCGTTCGATCCTCCTGCTCTCCCTTCTGAGGCAACAGGGCGCACAGAAAATGCGTCGCGTGAGCAACCGTTTCGACAGTTTGTGAGCAGACTGCAAGATTTTGCCTTTTATGACGATTTACGCGCGGTCATGGCCCGGGATGGACTCGATGTACAGACCTTGGTCTCACAAGGAGATTGCCAGACTATTGTCGAATATATCCTCGCGTCGAAAGGGCTGAACTACGCCCGTCTACCAAAAGGTCTCATCAAGTTCCATCGCTATCCTGACTGTGCACGAACGCCATTTGAAGAACACCTGGTTGAGGCAGCAGCCTATATACTGGACCATAACCGACGAGCGCGGGTCCACTTCACTGTGTCTCCTGAACAGGAAGAACTCATCACCCACCATATTGCACAAGCCCGGCGTGAGCATGAACGGTTGGGCATCCAGGTTGCCACCACCTTTTCTACACAAAAACCTTCCACCGACACGGTTGCGGTCGATGGCGACAATGAGCCTGTTCGAGATCAGGAGGGAGCGTTGGTATTCCGCCCTGGAGGACACGGCGCATTACTCGAAAACCTCAACGATTTGCGTGGTAACCTCATTTTTATTAAGAACATCGATAATGTTGTTCCCGAGAAACTCACGCACGAGGTCTTTATCTATAAAAAGGCGCTGGGTGGTCTTCTCGTGGAGTTGCAGAACGAGATCTTCGGCTATCTGGAAGAACTCTCCAGTGGCCAGGATGATGAGCGCCTGCTCAAGCGCGGGTTCGAGTTCATGCGAGACAAACTCTCTTTTTCTCCACCGTCAGTTGTTGCCCAGGCTGCAAGACGAGAAAGAAGCTGTTTCCTTTTCGCTCGGTTGCATAGGCCACTGAGAGTGTGTGGGGTGGTGAAAAATCAAGGAGAGCCAGGCGGTGGCCCTTTTTGGGTTGCGCACGCAGGTGGCGTTGTCTCCCTACAGATTGTCGAGTCTGCACAAGTGAATAGAGCCTCGCCCCAGCAACGCGCAGTATGGGAATCCTCCACCCATTTTAACCCGGTCGATATAGTGTGCGGCGTGCGTGATTATCGTGGACAGCCTTTTGATCTCAAAGCCTTTGCTGATCCCTTTGCTGGACTGATTACGGTGAAGTCAAAAGATGGGAAACAACTGAAAGCGCTTGAATTGCCGGGCCTGTGGAATGGTGCGATGGCGCATTGGAATACCGTGTTTGTCGAGGTTCCACTTGCGACCTTTAACCCAGTCAAGACCGTATTGGATCTCCTCCGCAAAGAACATCAGCCAGCGTAATACCGAATTACTCTGTTTATGTCGTGATGAAGAACACTTGGGAGAGAAAAGGAGAGTACACCCTGTAGGGGCGACCCGGTGGGTCGCCCTCCGAGAAAACCGTCTAGAAACTCGCGAATTGCTCCAACATATCCTGCAAAGGTGGAGCCGCACGATCTTTGGCTGAGAGAAGCGGATGCTCAATGGGCCATCTGATCCCGACAGCAGGATCGTTCCACAGAAAGCCAATCTCATCAGCGGGGTCGTACAGTGCCGTGCATTTGTACTCGACTTGGGCTGACTCGCTGGTCACACAAAATCCATGGGCAAATCCTGGAGGAACGTAACACTGCCGAAAATTTTCGGCTGAGAGGACCGCTCCCACCCAACGACCAAACGTTGGGGATGTACGGCGAATGTCAACCGCTACGTCGAAAATCTCGCCTTCGATGACGCGGACTAACTTTCCTTGCGGGCGACGATGCTGAGCGTGCATCCCTCGAAGAGTGCCGCGCACAGATCGTGAATGATTATCCTGCACAAACGTGACCTCAATCCCCCCCTCCCGATACCTCTGTGCCTGATAGGTTTCGAGAAAGAATCCACGTTGATCTCGATGAACATCTGGTTCAACGATGAGGACGCCCGGCAGGGCAGTGGGGAGAAACTTCATGTCCTTATCCTTCCTGCTCCAACAGTTTCATCAGGTATTGCCCATACCTATTGCCTTTCATCGTGTCAGCCATCCGGACAATCTCTTCAGCCGTGATGTAGCCCATCTTATAGGCAATCTCCTCAATGCATGCGACCTTCAGTCCCTGTCGCTCTTCAAGGGTATAAATAAAATTTGCTGCCTGCAGCAACGACTCGTGGGTCCCGGTATCAAACCACGCAATCCCGCGCCCTAGTTTTTCTACGTATAATGCGCTTTTATAAAGATACGCGAGATTGACATCCGTGATTTCCAATTCACCTCGCTGAGATGGTTTGAGCTGTGCAGCAATATCGAGGACTTGATTATCGTAGAAGTACACGCCGGTGACTGCATAGGTGGAACGGGGTTTCTCGGGTTTTTCTTCTAGACTTATCGCTTGTCCACTCGCGTCGAATTCAACGACGCCGTAGCGTTCTGGATCGCGAACCTGGTAGGCGAAAACGGTTGCTCCTACCAGACGAGTCACAGCGCGAAGCAACAGTTGCGGGAATCCGTGACCGTAGAAAATATTATCTCCTAGCACAAGCGCAACCGCATCCTGGCCCACAAACTGACGGCCAATCAGAAAGGCTTGAGCCAGTCCCTCTGGGCGCGGTTGTTCTGCATAGCAAATATCCACGCCAAGCCAATTGCCATCCCCTAACAGTCGTTTGAACGACCCTTGGTCTTCAGGGGTCGTGATAATCAATATCTGACGAATGCCGGCGAGCATGAGCACTGACAAGGGATAATAGATCATAGGCTTGTCGTAGACCGGGAGGAGTTGTTTGCTGATCGCGCGGGTGAGCGGGTACAACCGGGTGCCGGACCCGCCAGCGAGAATGATTCCTTTCGTCATAACGCCTCAATGTCAGCAAGGGGGAACGTCACACGAGAACTGAGAGGATGTTGAAAAACTCGGTGTTCACCCTTCGACAAGCTCAGGGCGAACGGGGTAGAGATGGAAATCGTTGCAGATTTGCCGTTCGTGCTGAGCCTGTCGAAGCACGAAGACCGACTTTTAGACACGCTTTAAGGAATTTTTCAATAGCTTCTGAGTTTTGTCGCATTACGCATTACATTTTAGGCTCTCAGCGTTGGTGCCCAATCCCAGTCGGTCGCGATGATAACGGCCCGCCAACACAGCGGTGCACCAACCCCGGTGATCGAGGTACCAACGAATAGTCTGGGCGAGCCCTTGATCAAAATCATAGCGTGGTATCCATCCGAGTTCCTGGCGGATCTTCGTTGCATCGATGGCATAGCGCCGGTCGTGGCCTGGTCGATCTTGGACAAAGCGTTTCAACGCTTCATAGCGTGAGAGTCCTTGCTGTACTAATGCCGGATTGTGGGCGGCTGGTAAAATCTCTTCCAAAGAGGTGCAAAGCCGATCAACGATCTGCAGGTTCGTCTGTTCGTTTCCTCCCCCAATATTGTATTTTGCTCCAACCTGGCCGTGTCGCAACACGAGGAGGATACCGGCGCAGTGGTCTTCAACGTAGAGCCAATCACGAATGTTTCCACCGTCGCCGTAGATTGGCAGAAGTTTTCCCTCAATGGCATTCAGCAGCATTAAAGGAATGAGCTTTTCTGGGAACTGGTACGGACCGTAATTATTTGAACAGTTAGTGATGAGGGTCGGTACTCCATACGTTTCCTGATACGCACGAACCAGGTGATCCGCTCCGGCCTTTGAGGCAGAGTAGGGGGAGTTCGGAGCGTATGGTGTCGTCTCAGAGAAAAGCCCGGTTGCGCCTAATGAGCCGTAGACTTCGTCTGTCGAGACATGGAGAAAACGAAAACGAGAACGTGCGACCCTATCAAGTCGCGCGAGATACTGACGGGTAACTTCAAGCAATTGGAACGTGCCTACGACGTTCGTGGTGATGAAAGCCGAAGGATCGTCGATCGAACGATCGACATGGGTTTCTGCTGCCAGATTACACAGCGCGGTTGGACCGTATTGCTGGAAAATGCTTGCTATGGCTGGTCGGTCGGCGATATCCGCTTGGGCAAAAACACAGCGTGGGTGTTGTTGTACCTCGGCAAGATTCTGCAGGTGTCCGGCGTAGGTGAGTTTGTCGATGACAACGACCCGTGCATCGGTTTGAGCAAGGACAAGTCGAACAAGATTACTGCCAATAAATCCAACTCCACCAGTAATAATAATTGTTTCCACTCTGCAAAAGTCTCCTTACCCTGTTTGTATAGAAAAAGGGGTAGGACTCGCAACATGGGGGAACTGCTCTAGACAAGCAATAAAACTGGGTCATCTCCAGCTTATAGAGGAAGCTTACGAAGTGCTCTGCTTGTACAGCGTTAATGGATAGAAGCGAGCGATGGTAGGGTAGTCTCTGTCTTTGTGAAGAAGGAGGAGGCGGCAACGCATAGCCAAAGCTGCAATAAGACAGTCAATCGGACTGCGAATGGTGAACCCACGTTTTCTCAGTTGTCGATAGATATTCGCTGCTTCAATGTGGTCAGAGAATTGAAGATCCATGCAATGTACTCTCGTTGATCAAGGCAGGCTTTGAGAATCTCTTGTTCAGGAGAGGGCTCACCACGAAAGAAGTCAATCCATACTGACGTATCAATCAAGATTCGCAAAGCGTTCCTTCCTCATTTCCTGTAGCTCACCTTCCCAGTTGACCTTCCCCTCGAGCGCAAGGATACCTTTCGCTTTCTCGCGGCGGATGATTTCTCGTAAGGCAAAGTCAATAAGTTCTTTCTTGGTTTTTTTCTTGAACAGTTTCATGCCTTCTCTGAGCAGCTTCTCGTCCAATGCAACGTTGGTCCTCTGCATAGGGGGTTCTCCTGGGGGTAAGAATACACCACATTTACGCAACTTGGCGTATGGAAGCAAGCAAGGGAATCTGTCGGCTTGGACGAACACAAAACACGAATGCTGTCTCACCTCATCAAGCCTGAGGGGATGGAGAGTCTTTAGAGATTGGAACCCACACGCGAAACGTGGAACCACGACCCACCTCGCTTTCTACCGCAACAGTTCCTCCCAACAGCTCTACCAGACGGCGAACGATATACAGCCCGAGCCCGACTCCTCCATAAGGGCGCGTCGTTGAGCTGTCGCCTTAGCGGAACGGGTCGAAAATCACAGGGAGCACGTTTGGTGGAATCCCAATCCCGGTATCGGTCACGCTCCATTCCACTCCACTCTCGCGCGGATGCACCTCCACCGTGATCGTGCCTTGTGC
>CAZCWX010000312.1:0-14733 GCA_964502465.1 uncultured Enterobacteriaceae bacterium
AAAAAGGACCACGGAAAACCTTTGTCTCGGCCGTAGAGGGCGGGTAGGCGAAACCTGCCATAAAGGTAGGAACCCACGGCCAGGACGACCATTAACGGGAAAAAGAAATAGAACATGGGAATGTGGGTGGGTGTGAGCGCAGTGTCGCGCACCATCGTCTGGTGCCACGAGCCATCCCAGTTCGGCCAAAAGCTGGCTGCCATATAAATCGAGAGGCTGGTAGCGCCAATGAGGCTCCATAAAATCGCCACCCGTCGGACCTCTTCGGCGCGCTCGCACGGTTGATCGACGATCTCCCGGCCGGTCCGGATCAGCCAGCCGAACCAGATCCCCGCGATCACACCGACCACGAGCAGTTCACCCCAGAACAGCGTGCGGTAATAGAGCGTGAATTCCCAACTAGCCGAGTTCAGGCCAGCCGTAAACATAAAGGTGTAATTCCAAAACCAGAGGAAGACGTTGGCGGCCATGACCAGCCCGCAGACCCAAAACAGCGGCTTCCACCCGACCATCCAGTCAGTGGGATTGACTAACTGTCCGCTCGTGGTCACATTGTGGCCGTTCTCTCGTGGCGCTTGTCGCACTGCTTGTGACTGTGCCATAGGTTCCCTCCTTTACCCTGTTACACTACACTGTACCTGTTTATTCTGCTAGGGCCTCATCCTGCCGGGAGACGACATAGTAGCGAACGACGGAAATAGCGGTCAAGACGAGCACAGCAACCACGACCAACGCTGGCATGATCATCGCCCTATACCATGCTACCACCCGAATGGGAAATGAGAGCAACTGCGGTTCTCGGTCGGCGCCTAGTTCTAGCACGACACGAGCAACATAGTCGCTTCCCGCGTTCAAGGTCACTTCTGTATCTACCACTCCCCATTCATAAATTTTGGGAGGAACCATCACTATCGTGCGCGGCTGACCTGAGGCACTGGTGGCAACCACCTCCAGACTCATAGGCACTTGCCGCAATTCGCCAGCGGTCACATCCACGACCATGATCGTCCTTCCTTCGCGCGGCACCTCTTCGCAATACTCACCGGCAGGATCGAACTGCGGTTGGTAGAGCGTGAGATGGAGGAGCGACGCTCCGAGCTGTCGTCGGCAGGGATCGTCAGGCCCCCGATCTCGATGTGCCCACGCTTGAGAAGTAATCACCCAACCAGCTGCCGCCAGGATCACGAGAGAGAAGAATTTACCGTTTGCCATGCACCGTACGAGTGGCAGGATGAAGATCAAAGCTCAACACCTGCGCTCGCTCCGTAATCGTGCTGGCGTGGTCACCTGAGCGGCAAGAAAGGAATTCCTCCCGTGTCGACGCCACTTTTTCTTCTCCCCTTGCACTGGCCTGTGCCGCTGATGTGGATGGGATATGCGTTCCTCCTTTTTTTATTCTTTCACCCCAAGAACACGCCATATATGGGACGAAATTGTCCCCGATGTCAAGGGTTTGACTCCGCAATCGTGCCTCCTTACCTTATGCCCCCTTTCTTCGCTTTTGCTCGCTTGTCGCGTGGGGTGATCTGTGTCTATACTGCCTCTGATCTTGGGGATATATGCCTGTCGCAATACCCAAGATTCGCCAAAGGAGGATGTCATGCTTTCGGTCTTTTCAGCCCCGAGTCATTATGTACAGGGAAAGAACGCAACTGCCTCGCTTGGTCATGAGATGAAGCGGCTGGGCCTTGAAGGTCCAGCACTGATCGTCGCTGGCAAGAGTGCTATCCGCCTTCTTGCCGAAGTGTGGCAAAAGTATTTGAGTGAAGCGGGCATTGCCCATGCCGTCTACCAGTTTGGTGGAGAATGTTCTTATCCGGAGATCGAGCGGATGAAAGCCTCGGCGCGAGCACACAACAGCCGCGTGATCATTGGCGCAGGCGGAGGGAAGGTCCTTGATGCTGCCCGAGCAGCAGCAGACGATTTAGGACTGCCGATTGTCAACTGTCCCACCATCGCCTCAAGCGACGCTCCATGCAGTGCGCTTTCGGTCATTTACACGGAAGAGGGTGTCTTTCAGGAATATCGCTTCTACCGCAAAAACCCGGATCTGGTGCTCGTTGATACTCACGTGGTTGCGCAAGCCCCACCTCGACTGCTCGTTGCTGGTATGGGTGATGCCCTGGCCACCTGGTTCGAGGCAAAGACCTGCGTCGAGGGGCATATCAGAAATATGCGTGGGGGCGCGTCAACCCGCAGCGCCGAAATGCTCGCGGAACTGTGCTATCACATTCTCATCGAGGATGGACCGGATGCGCTTCGAGCTGTCCAGACGCAGGTGGTCAACCCAGCGCTAGAGCGCCTTGTCGAAGCAAACACGCTCCTGTCTGGGCTGGGCTTCGAGTCGTCTGGCCTTGCGGCTGCGCATGCAGTCCACAATGGTCTGACTGCTGCACCGCCAACGCATGAGTACTATCATGGCGAGAAGGTCGCGTATGGCTTACTCGTGCAACTGGTGCTGGAAGGCAAGCCACGCTCGGTGATTGATCCCGTGCTGGCGTTCTCCTCAGAGGTCGGCTTGCCAATTACGCTTGCTGAAGTTGGGCTCGCAGATCTGCCGCGTGACATGCTCGAGCAGATTGCCACCCGTGCGACGGCTGAGGGAGAGACGATGCATAACGAGCCGTTCGAAGTGCGGCCCGACATGGTCGCCGATGCGCTCCTCGCGGCTGATGCAATCGGTCGCGCCTGGAAGCAGCGAGTTGTTGCAAATGGCTAGGCATTGGTCTCGGGTATACGATGATGCTCATCCACGATGATCCAACAGCAGAGGAGTATGACATATGAAAGGCTCACCAGAAGTGATCAAGCAACTCAACGAAACGTTGAGAGGGGAGCTGACCGCTATTAACCAATACTTCTTGCATGCCTCCTTGTGCAAGAAATGGGGCTACGTGCGTCTCTACAAAAAGATTTATGATGAATCCATCGAGGAAATGAGACATGCTGAGCGCTTGATAGATCGGATCCTCTTCCTGGAGGGCATGCCAGTGGTGAAGGAACCGTTCAAAGTTTCGGTAGGGAAGAACGTCAAGGAAATGCTGGAGCATGATTTGACTTTAGAGAGGGAAGGCCTGCCGGAACTGAAAAAAGGGGTTGCCCTGTGCCTGGAGCAGGCGGATACCGGCACGCGGGAGTTGCTGGAGCACATACTCGTGAGTGCTGAGGAGCACATCCAATGGCTGGAAGCGCAGACGTCTCTCATAGAGCAGGTGGGCTACGAAAACTACTGTGCCCAGCACATCCAGCCGGCATAAGCGCTCTCCTCCTACACCGACGCCCGACGCTCGATCGTCGGGCTTACAGCACAAAGCCTGGTAAACCAGGCTCTCAGAGGGGCTTCGATCCCTTTTGTTGGCTGAGCCGGTGCTTTAGCGCCGGGCAGTGACTTTTTAGAATAACCCTGCGACATACCGACCGCTGGTATCTTCGCCGGTGCATAAGCCATCGGCTACTGCATCTCCTCTGTCCGCACAACACGTATCGGTCGCGCTGCAACTCAACCCGTCGAAGAGTATGCGCGCTGCAGTATTCTGTCCGGCAATCGAGGGATGGAAACAATCACAGCACGAGATCTCTTCGCTCTGGAACTTATACACCCACGGCGCATCGCTGAAGTTGAGCAGCACGCCTGCTGCTTTTGTTGCTCCGCCAACTGTCTGCCCGCCGATTGTGACCACACTCGATGTCCCACCCGCTGGGATTTGGGCATATGCGGCTGTGACGTTTGCCAGGATGTCACGGTACGCCTTAGCTGTTTCGTACGCATCGATAATCCGTTGGTCTGAACAGTTGCTGGTAAGAGACCCGCAAATGCCATTATCGAGACCGAAAACCGGACCGCCAATAGTGGAGGCAGTCTCCCACAACTCGTCACATGATGGAGACCGGTCTCCGAAGATACACGATTCCTTTTCTTCATAGTTACAGAGCTGAGAAATGCGAATGAGCGCGGCCACGCCGATTTTCACATCCGGAACTGCAATAAGAATGTCTAACCCTTTGCGAAATTCCCGTTCAAAAGCCGCTGGGGTCGTCCGACAGTGATTGTTTGGATCCTGGTCGGTTCCTCTCGGACAACTCGAATTGACCTTGTCAATCGTCCCTGCGCAAACATCATTATGACCAAGCCACACCGTTACATAGCCAGGTGACGGTTGGACGCTCAGGAAGGTCGTGATGTTGGTTGTCTGCTCGACGAAATCGCTGAGCATCTGGGCTCTTGAATCGGCACTGTTCGTATTAGCGAGGACAAGATCTGTTCCTCTCCGGCACTCTAAGCGCTCCGCTTGGCTGAACACACCGTCGTCCCCAGCGCTGCAAAAATCTGAGCCATGGGTATCGCTGGTTGACCAACTGAGGGACTCCTGATCGTCATTGGGACAAACAGGAGCACTCTGAGCGTTGAACGCCTTGGTGATGCTATCGCCTGCAGCATCCATCGTGTTAATCTGCGGACCAACCGGATCAACGCTGGTAATGACAAAATTTTGCAGACTCTGTTGCCAGGCAACGATGAGGTCCGTTCCTCCCTCAGGAAAGTTGAGAAGTCGCTCATTTCTTGCGACCCCAGTCAGAAATTCTGCTCCAAGAGTCGCAACCGTGACTGTGACGGCAGCGAATTCCTGTCCATCTGCCAGAGCCCGTACGGTGTGGGGACCACTGCCCAGGAGATTCCAGTTAAAGAGCAACCCAAACCCATTGTTGGCGTCTCCGCACACGGCGCGAGTGTCCTCCCGGCTGGTGCCATAGGCGGCCTGCACAGGCGTACCGTCAATCTCAATGGTAATTTGACCGGCTTCACACGCCCAGCCGGAAATCACACCAATGCCACTTTGGAACGATCCAGGCTGGGGATTCTCCAGCAGTCGGCGATGATCACCACTCGTCTCGCTGCCATTTATTCCTTCTGCCCCTTTAATCACAAAATTTTGTAAGCTCTCTTGCCACAGGAGAGTAATTGGGTTTCCTTCTTGGGGAAAATTGTTCAGGGCAAACTCGCCGCTCGCTCCGGTCAAAAATTCGCTGCCGAGATTTGTCACGGTTACTGTCACCTGGGCGAATTCGCTACCGTCAGCTAAGGCACGAACTGTATGCGGGCCGGGACTGAGACGATTCCAGTTAAAGAGCAACCCAAACCCGTTGTTGGCGTCTCCGCATACGACGCGAGTGTCCTCCCGGCTGGTGCCATAGGCAGCCTGGAGGAGTGTATCATCAATCTCGATATCAATGCGGCTTGCCTGGCACGCCCATCCGGAAATCACGCCGATGCCGCTGTGAAATGACCCGGACTGGGGGTTTTCAAGAGTAGTTTGTGCCCACACCAACGGAGGTGTAGTGAAACTGACGACCCCAGAGAGAAAAATAGTCACAGATAAGACTGAGAGTGAATAAGCAATGGGAGAGCGCATGGCCTGTATCTCCTCCTTCCCTAAAGAACCTTGCTGGTCATTTCTCTCTTTCATATTTCTCTAGGGGAAAGCAAGGTCGAGAGAGCAAAGGCTAGCGCAGCGATCACACCAGATAACCCTTCGCTAGCTCTTGGAATGTGTAGACTTCCTGTGCTTGCCAGGCCTCATCGCGTCCGAGTTCCTTGGCCATCAGCTCCGCGACACGAGGAGCCATGGCAATCGCGGCGCGGGCGTTGAGGAACAGCGCTCGGGTACGCCGTGCGAGCACATCCTCTACCGTGCGTGCCATCTCGGCGCGCACGGCCCAGACGACCTCTGCACCACAATAGGACAGGGCGGAGTGCAGGGGCTCCGCGAGGCGTAGGTCCGTGCGTATCAAGTCCTGAATGGCAGGCGCATCGGAGCCGTAGACTGCCAGCATACCGAACTGCTCCGCGTGCTGGTGAAACCCGTGGATCTTGAGGTTCCTGGTCACACAGGGTTTTTCTGGCACATGAGCGAGAATTGCTGCCTGATTGACGCAGTCTTCTGCCATGTTCCGGTAGGTGGTCCATTTGCCTCCGGCAATGGAGAGGAGACCCGAATGATCGATGTGAATCGTGTGGTCTCGCGACAGCGTGGCGGTGTTGGTCCTGTCACCGGCTTTCACCAACGGGCGGATCCCTACGAAGGCACTCAGGACATCGCTGCTGGTGGGCGCTTTCTCCAGGTATTGCGCCGCCGTGGTGAGAATAAATGCGATCTCCTCTGCTAACGGACGGGGTTCCAGTGAAACTGCCGGAATGGGGGTGTCTGTGGTGCCTACCAACGTATGTCCGTGCCAGGGAATGGCAAACAGCACACGGTTGTCGCTGGTGTGTGGCACCATAATGGCACTGTCGCCAGGCAGAAACGAGCGATCAAACACCAGATGAATACCTTGACTGGGAGCGATCATGGCAGGAATAGTGGGATGCGCAAGACGTCGCACAGCATCGCAGAATGGGCCCGTTGCGTTGATCACGACCTTGGCACCGACCTGGAATTCCTTCCCGCTTGCTTGATCTCTGGCCACGACTCCGTCGAGAAACCCCTCCGCGTCCCGAGAAAACCCGATCACCTGCACGTAGTTTAGCAGTGTCGCCCCTTGTGCGGCTGCGGTTGCGACCAGATTGATGAGTAAGCGCGCATCGTCAAACTGCCCATCATAGTATACCACCCCACCACGCAACCCGTCAGTTTTGATCGTGGGTAGTCGCTGCAGCGTCTCGTCGCGCGAGAGGACTTGTGATGGGCCAAAGCCATATTTGCCGGCCAGCAAGTTGTACACTTTGAGTCCGAGGCCGTAGAATGGCGCCTCCCACCATTCATAGTTGGGGACAACGAAGCCAAGATCGTGGACCAGATGCGGAGCGTTCTGTCGCAGCAGCCCCCGTTCTTTGAGGGCTTCCATCACCAGAGAAACATTCCCTTGCTCCAAATAGCGCACTCCGCCGTGCACCAGCTTTGTGCTGCGACTGGAAGTCCCTTTGCCAAAATCGCTTTGCTCGAGGAGCACGACGCCATAGCCGCGCGACGCGGCATCGACCGCTACGCCAACACCGGTTGCACCGCCACCGATGATCACCATATCCCACGGCTGCTGGTGAGCGACCAGGCGACTGAGCATGTCAGGGCGATTCATTCGCCTTCTTTCTCTGCCCACTTCTTAGAACGCTCCAGCGCAGCGCTCCAACGTTGCCGCAAGGCGGCTGGTTGCGTTCGTGACAGCTGTGGTTCAAACTGGCGCTCGATACGCCATTGGGCGGCAAGTTCCTCTGGGCTTTTCCAAAAGCCCACTGCCAAACCGGCAAGATAAGCCGCGCCGAGCGCCGTGGTTTCTATCACTGCTGGGCGGACAACGGGAACACCGAGGAGGTCGGCCTGAAATTGCATCAGGAGATTGTTCTGTGCGGCCCCGCCATCGACACGTAATTCCTGGGGCGCAATGCCAGCATCAGCGCGCATCGCATCCAGCAAGTCCGCGACTTGATAGGCAATGCTTTCCAGAGCCGCCCGCGCCAGATGGGCTGCGGTAGTGCCACGCGTGAGTCCGACGAGTATACCGCGCGCATAGGGATCCCAATGCGGTGCCCCCAATCCAGCAAACGCCGGGACCAGGTAGACCCCGCCATTGTCAGACACCGACGCGGCGAGGGTCTCTATCTCGGCGGCAGAGCGGATCAGGCCCAGTCCGTCGCGTAGCCACTGTACGACCGCTCCGCCGACAAAGATGCTGCCTTCCAAAGCGTATGCTGTACGCGCTCCTATTTTCCACGCAATCGTTGTGAGCAATCGGTTGCGTGACTCTACGGGTTGTTCGCCGGTACTCTGCAACATGAAACAACCGGTACCATAGGTATTCTTGATGAGCCCCGGCGTGATGCACATCTGACCAAACAGCGCTGCTTGTTGATCTCCAGCAATACTACCTATGGGGATTTGTCCCAGTCCTAGCGTGGTCGTGATCTCTCCATACACCTCACTCGAGGGACGCACCTCAGGTAACAGGCTCATCGGGATGCGGAAAAGCTGAAGGAGATCTTCGTCCCACTGACCGGTGTGAATATTGAACAACATCGTACGCGAGGCATTGCTTACATCGGTGATATGGATATGCCCGCTGGTCAGCTTCCAGACCAGCCAACTATCAACCGTACCGAAGGCCAGCATTCCAGCTTCAGCACGCTCCCGTGCACCTGGGATGTTATCCAGGATCCAGGCGACCTTCGTACCGGAAAAATAGGCGTCGAGCAGCAATCCTGTACGTTGCTGGATCAGCGGCTCGCAGCCGTCTGCCCGCAGTTTATCGCACATCGCAGCTGTGCGGCGGTCTTGCCAGACGATGGCATTGTAAATGGCATGGCCCGTCTCGCGGTCCCAGACGATCGTCGTCTCACGCTGATTGGTCACACCGACAGCGACAATATCGCGTGGTTGCAGAGACGCCCGGCCCAGTGCCTCGACGGCGACACTGATCTGCGAGATCCAAATGTCTTGGGGATCATGTTCTACCCAGCCCGCCTTGGGAAAAATCTGGGGAAATTCTTTTTGCGCGACCGCTGTGATCGCTCCGTCATGGTCAAAAACGATGGCGCGTGCACTGGTGGTCCCCTCATCCAACGCCAGAATATACGACACTATAACCTCCAAACGAGCTCTATAATCTTAGCATCTCAGGGGAGAAAGTCTCGCAAACTTGTCGGGCGGCTTCATCCCTGTCTGCCAGACCCGCCACAAGTGGCCGGAGGAAGAGCTGAAGGCGAGAGGCAAAACAATCCAGCAGCGGACGTTCGATCTGCGCAATCTGGCGCTGAATGCCCCTACAGACAGAGGACGTAGCCTCTCAGAGCGGATTGTGTATTATCCGATGTCCGCTTTGGTCACGAACTTGTCGTAGAACATGTCAGATTCTTTGAGACCGAGGCGAGAAAGCGTCACAAGGGCAGCATCGATCATGACCGAGGGGCCGCACATATAGGCTTCCATATTGGTACCGTTCGGTACGAGTCGCTTCACCACATCAGTAATCAATCCGGTTTCTTGATCCCAGGCATCTCCTGAGGCGGGTTCGGAGAGTGCCGGAATGAAGCGAAAATTGGGCAAGCGGTGTTCAAACTCGTAGAGTGCGTCGAGCAAAAACAGATCCCGCCTCGTCCGCGCTCCGTAAAAGTAGGTTATTGGTCGTGCGGTCTGCTTCTCCGCCATATCGCGAAGGAGCGAGAGGATTGGTGCCATGCCCGAGCCTCCAGCGATAAACAGGGCCTTACGGTTCGTGTCACGCAGATAAAAATTGCCATACGGTCCTTGAATGGTCAGCCGTTCACCTTCTTGCAGGTGTTGATCTACATACGAAGAGAATAGTCCGCCAGGCATCAGCTTGACCATGATCTCGACTTCACCACTGCGACTGGGCGGGTTCGCCATTGAATATGAGCGCCATTCTTGGGTTCCAGGCACCAGGAGATCGATATACTGCCCGGCTTTGAACGTCATGGTGGTCGGCTCGATGAGCCGCACCTGAATCCCGCGAATATCGTGAGTCAATTGTGTGATCTGTTCGACCTCGGTCTTGTACTGCTGAATCTCGATACCAGAAGAGAGCTCAGCCTCATCATAATCCCACAGCTCAATGCTCACATCACTGGCTGGATAAGCTGAGCACAGGAGAGCAAAGCCTTGTTGGCGCTCAAAGTCCATCAGGGCAAAGCTCGACGCACCTTCTTGATCAACCTCGCCCTCAACGATGAGCGCCTTACACATGCCACAACCGCTGTGCTTGCACCCATAGCGCAGATTATACCCTTGACGGATGGCAGCCTGGAGGATGGTTTCATCATCACCACAGGTGAATTGCTTTTCGAATGGCAGGAGGGTGATGGTGTAAGGCATGGGTTCCTAGGGCGGAGGGCTAGAGTTTAGGCGTGCTGAAACGGGGAAGGGGGGAATCGGAGAAGGGGGGAATCAAAAGATAATCTCCGTTTCCCCGTTTCTCCCTTTCTCCGCGTCTTTTTTACGCGCGCAGCGGATCTTTGATCTCAAACCGTAGACGGCGGATGTCATCGATGGTCCACAAATTGTCGGGATTGAGATGGGGCTGAGCAATGAGGGTCTTGCCATCTGGTCTAATGTAGCCCAATTCGGTAATGACATCTGCCAGATCCCAGCCGTCAAATTTTTCGTACCAGTTGGTATACCCGGTATAGCGTTGGGGTTCTAAGTCAAACATCCATTCGCACGCCTCTGAGCAGAACGCGCGCTTCTTTCCTTCTCTCTCTACGATTCTTGCCGTGCTGATATCTGGCCGTGGGAACACACAGGGCATCTGACAAACCTGACAGAGCGGCGGCAGGCTCGGGAACAACTGCGCCGGGATTTGTCCCTGCCTGGGATCTACCATCGCACGATAGGCCTCCCAGAACTTGCCGTAGTGGCTATACCAGCCTGGATAATGTTCTTCGAACCAGGCACAGTCTTTTTCGCTCATCGGATCGTAGCGCCAGAAGGCGACCGGCCATAACGCAAAAGCCGCCAGAGCGGCAGAATGGTTAATCCAGGGAAAATTGTTCTGCGCCTGCGGCAGCCAGCGTGGGGCTTTGAGTCCAAATTTCTCCAACCGAGCGATGAAGCTCCCCACCCAGTCCTCGATGATCCACTGTTGCCACATATCTTTATAGGCGCCGATGCGGTTGACACTGAAGTAGTCGGTCAGCGTACCTAAAAACGCGTCGATAAATATGTGGCCGCGCCAAAAATATTTATCCAACGCTTCTTGAATGAGCGGCAGGTTGCGGTCGTCTGACAACGCTGTTACCAACGTTGCGTAGCCATTGGCCATGTGACGCGCCTCGTCTGACTGGACGCTCAAGAACACGGTCGGCGTGGCATGGTCCCCATTTGCTGCCGCGGTGTTGGGAAACGCGACGAATAGGGGGTTGGTAAAGGCAGTCTCCCCCACGACCTGCAGGCTAATCGAACACTCAATAGGATCACCCGTGATGAAGGTCTCAAAAAAGGCGCGGCCAGCCGAAGCAAGGAAATGACCGCCGAACCCGCGTTGCGCAATGTCGAACCCCGCTGGGTCCACATAATGCTTCATGTAGTAACGGCCAAGATAGATCTGTTGTTGCACATGGCGGACTTCGTCGAGCATCTGGGCCAGATAGCCGTTACGCAATTCCTCGTTGTCCACTGCGCTGATGAGGAGTCCCTGGCACTTACCAGCGGCGTACTCAGCGAAAGGAAGGATCGCTAAGGCGGGCTTGAGCGATTCCGCAAAGCGTTGCTCGACCTGGTTGGGATTATCCATACGCACCGCACCATCAAGGAAGCCGTACTGTCGGTTATCTTTCTCCGCTTCCATGGCCACGTAATCGCGGATCAGATGGCGGAACGGGTCTTTGGTCTTTTTAGGGATATGAAAGCGTGTGGCGTATTTCACCTCCGGCTGAAAATAGGTTGGTGTCCATTCTAAGCCTTTGATCTTCTCATGTGCCTTGATGAGGTTCCGTGCCATAGTGCCCTCCTTTTACGAGTTGCCAGTGACCGGGGGTCAGTTGCCAGTTGAGGAAAGGAGAAGGAATCGATCACTTGAAACTGACCACTGACAATTTTTCAAGCTTTCTCTTCCAGTTGCAACATTTCTGAATAGACCCCGAACGTGTGTTCATTGACTTGGGCGCGCCCATAGTAGCTGCTCATGACCACCAGAAATGAGGGAACATCGAGAGAGCGCCCCAGACGTTCCCCCACTTCGTTCACATCAATTTCGATTTTCCCTTCCCCTTCGATCATGTAGTAACAATTTGTTTTTGTGATGCGCAGATCGGGGCGCTCTTCACGCAGCATTTCCACTGCGACGTCAGCTTCTTCACTGCCCATCAGCACGATGCCGACGGTCTCACGCGCTGCAACTTTCTTTTCTTCGGTCATGCTCCACCCCTACACCGTTTCGAGGTTGAGTTCTTTTAGAAGGGCCGCATATTGCCCTTCAATACGCTCACACGCCTGAGCAAAGCTGTGAGGTTTGATTGTAGGGATGCCAAATAACGGAGCAAACCCCTGCATTGCTGCCCGCGTCAGCGGCAGCCACCTGGCCAACCACTCGGCAATGACTTTTTTATTGCCCTGGGCGTGCTCAGGATCACGCAACAAGACATGCACAAACTCTTTCGTCCATTTGAGATTCCGTTGCCAGTCATTTTCGACAGTTGCCAAGATTGCTGGCGTGACAGCGTCACCGTTACGGGGGGCGAAACGGGAAAAAAATTGCACGCGCGCTAGGCTGCCAAACAGCGGTTCGAGCACAAGGTTAACACCAATGATCACTTCTCCCCAGTCTGTTGACGCCATCAGACCCTCGAGGTTCTTACGTGCGCTCTGATACACGGGGTCTTCTAACCACACCGTCTTCGCTTCAGCGTCTGAGAATCCAGGGAGAGCCTCGGCTAGATCCATGCCATAGAGGGCAATGTCTTGCGCGTGGCGGATTTTGTCGGCTGCGTTAAAGATGCACACGTTCCCCGCAGTCGCGGACAGCGCTTCGCGCTGCGCATAGGAGAAGCAGCGAAACAGACCATATTCGAGGCACGCGTAGGCGGCGTAGTATTTGCCCACAATCGTCTTCGCCCAGGTCTCGTCAAAGTCGGCAAACAACCCCTCTGATCGCGTAGCGTCGATGATACGGTCCAGGCTCCGTTCCTGCTCAGCCTGAGTGGCGACATACGTGCGTTGCCATTGTTTGGAAGGATCTTGAAATTCCCACCAATTAGTACAGCGCAGCGCGGTCGACTCCGGGGTCCAGGGGGCCCGGCCATTCGGGAAGTGGGTAAACCACCCTTGCCAGGCAAAAGCGTTCGGGTCGGGTTGAATGTGAAGCGTCAAGTCTTCGTATTCGGTCGGATGGCGACCTTTGGGGGTGAAATAGGTGAATTGGCGGCTTCCAGAGAACGGGGATGGCGTGTCAGTCTTCACAGCGGCCCTCCTTTACCCTCTCGCACCTATACAGCAAGCACGTTTCCCGATACAACAGGGAGGAATATACGCTTGCCGTGCAAAAAACTTTCCTCAGGAAAGCTTATAGGCGCTTTCCTCGCTTCTTGTCAAGCACGCGGTTTCTCTCTAGAAATACATGCCGACGGAAGCGGGCTCTTAGTGGCAGTAATGAGGAGGACCATGACACTACCAGCGCAGAAAACAGGCGAAGCACTGCATCCGACGGCTGAATTTCTCGAATTCTTCTATCCCATTCACTATAAATTAGGAATGGCGCTCGAAGACGCGCTGCGTGGCAGGCAGCTCACTCGGAAACAAGTCGCCATTCTCTGGTTGATCCGTTCCGAAGGCGAGAGTGGACGTGGCATGCCGCGAAAAGAAATCGAACGGCTCATTACTACCTGGTTCGAGGTCAGCAGTTCGGCAATTACCAAGGCGCTACGGGCCATGGCCCGCCCGCCGCTGAGCCTTGTGCGGGTGATTGAAAACCCGCACTCGGGCCGTGAAAAACAGGTGTTCCTGACACCAAAGGGGGAACGGTTTCTTGCGACCATGGTTGAGCAAGGCACAATTTTTCTTGAAAAGATTGTCGAGCAGCTGACAGCAGGGGAAGTCCAGAGCGGTATTCAGTTTTTGAGCCGGGTAACCACGATTCTTGAGTGTGGATGGGTACGGCAGGAAGAAGCCTGAGAAATCCCAGGACAGTAGCCTAGAGTAGCTCCGTAAGGCGGGCTGTGCCTGCCATGCAGCACGCACAGATTTTGTACCTGAGCAAAAAACGCTTTTCTTTCCACCCCAAACTGTGCTAGATCCACTTGATGGACTGAAGCATGCACCTTTGAGTAAGAGGCCAGTCTCCTACAAAAAACCGCAAACGCAAAAGGAGGGACCGTCATGATGAGTCAGAAAGGGTTTTCGCATATTGGGCTTTCCACACTGGATCTGGATAAGACCCGTGAATTCTATGAACACGTCTTGGGGTTTAAGCCAGTCCGCTGTGACACCATCAAGATCAAAGAAGGTGGTCAGATCCGCCACATCTTCTTTGATACTGGGCGTGATCAATTGATCGCGTTTATGGAACCGCGCGGAGTCCCTGGGGTTCCTCTAGAGTACGATGCGGGGATCAACCGTGGGCTAGGGGTTCCTAGCGCGTTTTATCATTTTGCTTTTGAGGTCGGCACTGAGCCGGCGCTCGAAGAAAAACGCAAAGAACTCCTGGCCAAAGGAGTCCAGGTCTCCGACGTGGTGGACCACGACTGGGCCAAGTCGATTTATTTCAAAGATCCCAACGGTCTTCAGCTAGAGTATTGTTGCTATACTCGTCACTTCACCGCCGCCGATGCCGTTATGACAGAGCGGTTCGAGGCATCTATTCGTGCGTTGGGGCTGGAAGACACTCCCGATATCGTTTCGACCAATGCCTCGCATTCGTAATCTGTAGTTTCTCGCCCGAACAGCGTTGAAAGAACGAGAGTGGTAGGGGCGTTCAACCGGACGCCCCTTAGGGAAAGCTGCGCACGCTTTTTTGCTCTTCTTCTTTGCTGTCAATATATCCTTCTAGACACCGCTCATCGCTCTCTATTGCTTGCAGCAACCCTCCTCAGTTGGTGTATACTAAACGGTGATGAGTATATTGCCGAAGTGGAAGGTCAATACCTTTCGAGAACTAAATCAGACCACAGAACATTGGGACAGTGTGACACATGTTGAGAAGACACAAGCCGTTCGCTCTGAGCGTAGCCGCGCCAGCGGCGAAGTCGAAGAGCACGCTGGGCACGAGTCTGCTGGTCTTCGACTTCGCTGCGCT
>CAZCWX010000313.1:0-6818 GCA_964502465.1 uncultured Enterobacteriaceae bacterium
CCACCACGCGCAGCCTATAGCTCTCACGAGGAAACATGGCCGCAACTGTAAGGAGTCCCAGCGGCGGCATGCACGCCTTTCGGCCCACAAAGTCCAGCGCATACTGAAACCCCCAGTACGACAGGGGGAACTTGGGATAGACGAGCAAAATATTGGGCATCGCTTCCTCCTTTTTTCTCCTGATGACGCTGCTTTCCATATCGCAGTCCCCCCCGTTGCTCAAGGTCGGAGCCTGCACGGCCCCCTGTGAGAGCGGCCGGTCGTCTCGGTGGGGTTACCCCCAGTAGTGGAGCCCGAGGCCAAGGTAGTCGATCCTCTGCTGATCCCCCTGCCTGCTCCAAGACTCGCCCGTAAAACATTCGAGCAGCAACGCAAGCGAGCGATTCGGCGCGCCGACGCGAGTAGGCACCCAGAAAATTCCCTTCTGGTGAGGATTCCCGCGAAGCGGCGTACTTCCCGACTTCTTCATATTCTCTGTGGAG
The DNA here is from genome assembly GCA_964502465.1 of uncultured Enterobacteriaceae bacterium. Taxonomy (GTDB): domain Bacteria; phylum Desulfobacterota; class Binatia; order Bin18; family Bin18; genus CAZCWX01. The sequence goes on from CAZCWX010000313.1 coordinate 483, forward strand.
CGCGAGGGAGCTATGACCCAAGGACAACGCGCACCTGGTGCGTTCTGTTGTCATCGACGAGCGGAATATGCACCCCATCGCCCGTGAGTAGTGTACCATCGAGTTCAATAGACGAAACCCCCCGCGCCACACCGTGTGGGTTCTCAACGACGATGTCGTAGCGCGACGAGTGATAGCGAAACGCGATCGCAAAGCTCCGCCACGCACGCGGGATACAAGGGTCGAGATGAAGCCTCGTGCCTCGCAGACGGAACCCCAGGATCCACTCGAGGCCGGCCCGATACATCCACCCCGCTGACCCGGTGTACCACGTCCACCCGCCGCGGCCGACGTGTGGCGGTTCGGCATACACATCCGCAGCGACAACGTAGGGCTCTACTTTGTACCGGTGGATGCCAACACGAGTGTCGCCATGGTGAATAGGATTCACAAGCGTGAAGAGTTCGTAGGCTTTGTCTCCCTCGCCGAGTGCAGCGAATGCCAGGATTGACCATATCGCCGCATGGGTATATTGGCCCCCATTTTCACGGACGCCGGGAAGATAGCCCTTGATATAGCCGGGGTCCACAGCTGGACTGTCAGTCTTTCTTCGCCGATAAGCCTCAACCGCGTTCGGGACTTTGATATAGCCGGGGCCCACAGCTGGACTGTCAGGGCCACCAAAGGGTGGCGTGAAAAGAAGAATGAGGCCATCATGACGACGCACGAGGTGGTGTTCAACCGCTGCCATGGCGCGCGCTCCACGCGCCGGCTCAGCAGCACCAGAGATCACTCCCCAGGATTGGGCGATCGAATCGATGCGGCATTCTGTGTTGGTGGCGGAGCCGAGCGGCGTTCCATCGTCAAAGTAGGCACGTCGATACCACGCGCCATCCCACGCCTCCCGTTCGAGCGACGCCTTGAGGGCGCTGACATGCAGTCGCCACATTTCGGCACGCTGGCACTCCCCGCGGGCATCGGCCAGCCGCGCAAACTCCCAGAGGATGGTGTGGAGGAACCAGCCGAGCCAGACGCTCTCGCCTTTGCCTTCATGACCGACTCGGTTCATTCCATCGTTCCAATCTCCCGTGCCGATCAGCGGAAGACCGTGGCTCCCGACCGCCAGGCTGCGGTCGAGCGCGCGGGCGCAATGTTCGAACAGCGTACCGCACTGTGTAGACACGCGTGGCTCGAAGTACGACTCGTCGTGCCCGTCCGCGAGGATCGGCCCATCGAGGAAGGGCACGATCTCATCGAGGAGCCCGACATCGCCGGTGACCTCAAGGTAGTGGATGACCGCGTACGGCAGCCACAGCAGATCATCAGAGATGCGGGTCCGCACGCCCCGACCGGACGGCGGGTGCCACCAGTGCTGGACGTCACCCTCGACGAACTGTCGCGCCGCGGCCCGGAGTAACTGCTCCCGTGTGATTTCTCGTTTCGCCACCGTGAGTGCCATGACGTCTTGGAGCTGATCGCGAAAGCCATACGCACCCCCCGCCTGATAAAACGCCGTGCGCGCCCAGACGCGACAGGTGAGCGTCTGGTAGAGCAGCCAGCGGTTGAGCAATACGTTCATCGCCCGATCGGGTGTCGTCACCTGCACCGCGCCAAGAACGTCCTCCCAGTGCTCCACGACCGTGCGCAGGGTCGCATCAAGGTCAGCCGCGCGGTAACGGACAATCAAGGCTCTTGCCTCTTCCATGGTTGCCGTCTCGCCAAGGAAAAAGACGATTTCGGCGCTGCCTCCCGCAGGGAGTTCAACTGTCGTTTGCAGGGCTCCACAGGGGTCGAGGCCGGCTCCGACCTTGCCTGACAGTCGATCCCCCCGTTCGAGCGCTGCCGGATGGTCAGGGGTGCCATGGCGACCAAAGAACTCTGTCCGATCGCCCGTCCACGCGGTCTGGCGCCCGCCGAGGTCGGCAAACGCTACGCGCTCACCGAATTCGCTGTTCCAGGCGTTGCGTGCGAGGAGTGTCCCCGTTTCCGGGTCGATCTCGGTGACAATAAAGGGTGCGGAGGCGCTCCGCGACACACCGAGCACCCACTCGACATATGCCGTCACAGAAAGACGTCTGGGTCGCCCGGAATGATTCTCGATGGTGAGGCGGGAAATCTTGATTGGATCCTCGCGTGGCACGAACTGCAGGAGGTCAAGCGAGATCCCGTGTGACGCGTGCTCGAAGCGGCTGTAGCCCTGGCTGTGTCGGGCGACATAAGGCCATGCCTCCTCGCGGATCGGCAGCACCGTCGGCCCCCACAGTTCGCCACTGTCTTCGTCCCGAACGTAGATTGTCTCACCCGGTGGGTCGCTGACCGGGTCATTCGACCACGGCGTGAGCTGGTTCTCGCGGCTGTTGATCGACCATGTATAACCCGAACCCGATTCAGAGACCTGGAAGCCAAAGGAAGGGTTCGCGATCACATTGATCCAGGGAGCTGGCGTCCACTGTCCTTCACCCAGGATTGTGACATACTCACGTCCATCTGCGGCGAAGCCACCGAGGCCATTGAAAAACTCAAGCTCGGGCTGCAGGGGCGGGAGATCTACTGGCTTCGTTGCGGGCAAACGTCGCAGCAGTGGAGCCACAGCGATCTGAGATCGCTGCAGACGTGCGATCTGCTCGATCAGTGTCCCGTGGCGGCTCAAGAGCACAGCGCGCGCTGCCGTTTGGAGCAAGATGCGATCCTCAGTCGAAACCAGATCTGCTCGCAGAATGAATACGCTCCCAAGCGGTTCGTGCCCGTCGTGCCGCGCGCGTGACTGGCTGGTCCGAACCTGTGCCTCAAGAGAGGCCTGAAGATTGTGAGCGTAGGATGTGGCTTGTTCATTCAGGATCACCAGATCGACTGCCAGCTGCTTCAGCCGCCAGTATTCGTGGGCACGGAGTAGCTGCCGGATGATCTCCTGGTTTTCAAATTCATCAATCCGCACGAGGACGATCGGCACATCACCGGAAATTCCGTACCCCCAGAGTGCCGATGGCCCCCGGGCATTGCGGGTGAGCACTGCAGACGAAGGCCGCAGGGTAGAGTCCGAGTATAGGATTTGGCTGGCCAGATCCTGGAAAAGGGAGGCCTCATCGAGGTCAATGCCCAGATGGTGTAACTGGACCTGGGCCTGCGTCCATGCCAGCGTCACTGCGCGCTCAAACGTCGCCGGATCGTGATACTCGTCGGCCAGGGCTAACGCCTCGTCGCGCGACGGCGCGACGAGCGTCGAGAACGTGACCCGGGCGGTGGCACCCGGTGCAAGCCGTACGCGGCGTCGGAGGCTGACGATTGGGTCGAGCACTGCGCCGACCGTGTTAGAGAGTGAGAGTCCGTCGATGACCGATACTGGCGTCCGGATCCCGCGCCCACGGCCGAGAAACCGCGCACGATCGGTCTCATATTGTACGCCGCCGACAGTCTCCCCTTCCACAACGACTACGTGCGCCGCCCAGACCTGCGGCTCTCCGTGTGACCGTGGCCGACGTGTCGCGAGCAAAGCGCCGAGCTCAGGAGCAAATTCTGTTTGCACGAAGAGGTTGGAAAACGCCGGATGGGCCGCATCAGCTGCGGCCGGCGCCAATACGATTTCGGCGTATGAGGTCAGCTCGATCTCTCGGGTTTGGGTCCCCAGGTTGGTGATCGACACCCGGCGAACTTCGGCATCATGCTCTGGCGAAACCACGACTTCAAGCGTGGTCGCGATTGCGCCATCGCGCCGCCGGATCTCGACGTGATCCTCGGAAAAAACTGCTTCATACGTGTCCGGTTCGACCCCGCTCGGTTGGTATGTGGCCGACCACACCGCGCCGCTGTGCTCGTCGCGCAGGAAAATGTATGTTCCCCAGGCATCGCGCGTGCGGTCCTCTCGCCAGCGGGTGACCGCCAGGTCTCGCCACCGGCTGTATCCGGAGCCCGCCACCGTAACCATTATCACGTATCGCCCATTAGAGAGAAGGTGAGTGTTCGGAGTCGAGTCGTGCGGGGAGGTGAAGCGACGGAGGACCGGTGGAACGAGATCACGGACGTTCGCGACCGCTCGCACCTCCTCGACTCTGGGTCGGGCGACCAGAACGTTCCGCGGTGTACGTTCCTGCAGCAGCAGTTCGGTAGCTTGCACGCACGGCTCGGCGTGAAAGCGCGCGCGCATGACGCCCTGGTGGAGGACATTGGCGATCGCCACCAGCGACATCCCCTGGTGATGCGCCATATAGGCGCGCACGACAGCCACCCGTTTGTCCTCAGGGACCCGCGTGCTCGTGTAATCGAGCGCCTCATAAAAGCCGTACCGACCACTCGCACCGGCTTCGCTGAGGCGGGTGAAATTCTGCGCCGCCGCTCCCGGGTCGATCATCGCCGCCAGCGCCGTCGCATAGGGGGCGATGACCACGTCCTCGCTCAGCCCGCGTTTGAGCCCCAGGCCCGGCACGCCAAAATTCGTATACTGATAAGTCAGCTCCAGATCGCGCGCGTTGTAGGCTGATTCTGAGATCCCCCACGGCACGCCACGCTCGGCTCCATATTTCCTTTGACGGCGTACGATGAGATGGTACGTCTGGTCCAACAGACTCCCCGCCGGAGAGTGCATCACGAGTGCAGGCATCAGGTACTCGAACATTGACCCCGACCAGGAGACGAGCACAGATCCCCAGTCTATAGGCGTCAACGCGCGACCGAGATGGAACCAATGCGCCGATAGGACGTCCCCCTTGGCAATAGCGATGAAGCTGGTGAGTCGCGCCTCAGACGCAAGCAGATCGTAACAACTTGGGTCGAGGCTGTTATCGAGAACGCGGTACCCGAGCGAGAAGAGCTTCCGCGTCGGGTCGAAGAGAAAGCCAAACTCCATAGCGTCGAACATCGTCTTCGTGAGCTGGACGAGGATCGTAAGGCGGCGGACCAGTGCGCCGGCGGCTGCGGCAGAACATGCGAGGCTCTCGACGAGAGCTTCGATTCGGGTAAGGGCGTCGCTCTGGGCGGCACCCTCGGTCCCCAAGCGCGTGCGGAGAGTTGTGAGTTCGTGTATAGCGGCCTCACAGCGGTCCGGCGTGTCGGTCGGGGTTGGGAGTGAAGCAAAGACGTGCGCGATCGCCGTCCACCCCAACGCCTGCTCTGGGGTCGTCGCACGATGTGCGAGAGCGTCCCCAAGAATAAGTCGCGCCCAGGGAAGCATCATGTCAAGATCGCGTGCGTGACTCTCGATGCCTACGCGCACGGCTTCCGCCCAGGTGAGGACCTCTGCATCGGTGCTGTCACCCCGTTCCGCAGTCAACGTTCGTGCAATATCCACCACGGTAAGGGCGCGGGCCTCGAGTTCAGTGAGACGCACGGCCCAATCACCTGGAGTCACGGGAACTGGACTGAGTAAAGTAGTCAGGGAGTCGAGTGCCTCGTCAAGGTGTTTGCGGGTGACTGTTTGCGTGCGTCGGTCGTCGGCGATCGCGCGTGCCGATTCGCGGACGAGGAGAACCGCGTCCTCAATCCCGGAGAGCACCTGCGAGCCAAGCAACGGACGGTCAAGTATAGTCTGGCACGCCTGTCCGAGCGCGACGAGATGACCGGCGAGATTTCCACTGTCGACCGAGGACACGTATTTGGGGTCGAGCGGGCGGAGGTCACGCGTGTTGTACCAGTTATAGAAGTGACCACGGAAACGCTCGAGACCGTTCATCGTTCCGAGCGTGGCTTCGAGCCGTTCGATTGCGGCCAGAGCGCCAATCCACCCGAAATCGTGTGCGGCGACGGTGGAAAGGAGATACAACCCGAGGTTGGTGGGTGAGGTACGGTGGGCTACGACTGGTGTCGGCTCTTCTTGAAAATTGTCGGGAGGAAGAGCGTGGTTCTCTGGGCCGACAAAAGTCTCAAAGAACCCCCAGGTCCGGCGTGCGGTTAACCGGAAGATGCGCGCGTCACTTGCCGAAAGGGGCTTAGCCCCGGCCGGGTGCGGCGGAAGACTGATCCAGCGTGCCACCACAGGCGACAGCGCCCAGAGTAGTACGAACGGCGCTGCAAGCGGCCAGGCTTCTGGCCGCGCAAGCATCACCAGGACGCCCGCAGCGCCGGCCAGCACTACGGCTCCACACATACGGTGATACACGCTGCCAAGGGACAGATCGGACCCCGACTTCGCCTGGGCGGCAGTCATCCACTCCAGTAGATTGCGGCGTGTCACATACACGCGCCACAGCGTCCGGACGATCGCGTCGGTCATCAGCCAGGCCTGGTGGGCAAGCAATGTCACCGTGAGCCCCACATACGATGCGGCAAGGACGATATCCGTGCCGACCGCCCGCGCATGACTGCGTTTCGAGACACCGCGGCGATGCGGGATGAGCCCGGTCAAAACCGGTAGTAGGGCCGGGAGGG
>CAZCWX010000314.1:0-3915 GCA_964502465.1 uncultured Enterobacteriaceae bacterium
TGTCGAGATAGGCTCGTAGCGGTTGAGAAGCGTTGAGCCGCAGGATATCCTCAAGCTGTTCCCAGGGTTCTTGCTGTCCGCCCGTCGTCATGCCAAAGACTTTTTCATTCATGTACTCACCATCGCTGCTCCGTTGTAGCATGACCATGCACTGAGGTTGAGTCTAGGAATGGGGCAACTGTACCCTGCACTGCACAACGACAATATCATCTCTGGAAGGGGGACCTTATGAGAATGTGGCCAGGTCAGCCGTATCCACTGGGAGCAACCTGGGATGGAGCAGGAGTCAACTTCGCGTTGTTTTCTGAAAACGCTACTGGAGTGGAACTGTGTCTGTTTGATGGACCAGAGGGCAATCAGGAGATTGCTCGCATTAGGATAGTCGAGCAAACTGACCAGGTCTGGCATGTCTATCTGCCGGAAGTGCGTCCAGGGCAGCGTTATGGGTATCGGGTACACGGGCCCTATGCACCGGAGGAAGGGCATCGCTTCAACCCGGCGAAGCTGTTGTTAGACCCATACGCGAAAGCAATTGCTGGTACCGTTCGTTGGAGCGATGCCCTCTTCGGATACACCATTGGGCACCCCAATACTGATCTTGCTCTCAACGAGCGTGACAGCGCCGGCGGACTACCCAAATGTGTGGTTGTAGACCCAGCCTTCAGTTGGGGGAATGACACCTACCCTCGTACGCCCTGGCACAGAACATTGATCTATGAGGTGCATGTCAAGGGGTTCACCGCTCGCCATCCTGACGTACCGAAACAGTTACGCGGCACGTATGCGGGATTAACCTGTCCAGAGGTGATCGACTACCTCCACTCCTTAGGAATCACGGCAGTGGAGTTGATGCCGGTTCACCAGTTTGTGGTCGATAAGCATCTGGCGGATCGAGGACTCACCAACTACTGGGGCTACAATTCAATTGGGTTCTTAGCGCCAGACGCACGCTACTCGAGTAGCGGGGTGTTAGGTCAGCAGGTCACAGAGTTCAAAACCATGGTCAAAACCCTCCATAGCGAGGGCATCGAGGTCATTCTCGACGTGGTGTACAACCATACGGCCGAAGGGAGCCATTTAGGGCCGACACTCTGTTTTCGCGGGATCGACAACGCTTCTTATTACCGCTTAGCAGTCGATAATCGGCGGTATTATGTGGATTACACCGGCTGCGGCAACACCCTGAACATGACCCACCCACGCACGCTCCAGATTATTATGGATAGTCTGCGCTATTGGGTACTGGAAGTGCACGTCGACGGCTTCCGGTTCGACTTAGCCTCGGCACTCGCGCGAGAGTTGCACGCCGTAGATCGACTGGGAGCATTCTTTGACATCATTCATCAGGATCCGATCCTTTCACAGGTCAAACTGATCGCCGAACCGTGGGACCTCGGTGAGGGGGGGTATCAAGTAGGGAATTTTCCAGTCCTCTGGGCAGAATGGAACGGCGAATACCGGGATACTGTCCGCCGCTTCTGGAAAGGCGATGGCGGCTTGGTAGGTCGTTTAGCCTATCGTCTCACTGGCAGTAGCGACCTGTATGAACCGAGTGGACGGCGGCCTTACGCGAGCATCAACTTTCTCACCGCCCACGATGGCTTCACTTTGCATGACCTCGTGAGCTACAATGAGAAGCATAATGAGGCCAATGGCGAGGGAAACCACGACGGGCATAACGAGAACCTGAGTTGGAACTGCGGAGTAGAAGGACCGACCAACGATCCGGCTGTCCTGGCGTTACGGGCACGCCAGCAGCGCAACTTCCTCGCCACCCTCCTCTTGTCCCAAGGGGTACCAATGTTGTTGGCCGGCGACGAAATTGTCCGCTCGCAGCGAGGAAACAACAACGCCTACTGTCAAGACAATGACATCTCCTGGGTGGACTGGCAACTCGACCGTCCACGCCGTGAGTTGCTCGAATTCACTCGTCTGCTGATCCGCTTGCGTCACGAACATCCGGTCTTGCGTCGGCGCAAGTTTTTCCAGGGACGGAGAATCCGCGGATCAGAGGTGAAAGACCTCGCGTGGTTTCGGCCGGATGGCAAAGAGATGACCGATGACGATTGGGAGAACTGGCACGCTCGTGGTCTAGGGCTGCGATTGGCTGGGGATGCCATTGAGGAGGTAGATACCCGTGGCAACCGGATCGTCGATGATACCCTGCTGATCCTGCTCAACGCCTACCACGAACCGCTCCTTTTCGTTTTGCCAGCCCACCGGACAAGCGTTCGCTGGGAATTGGTGCTGGACACACGGGGGCCCAGTGGCCGGCGGCGACACCGCTTACTCCGAGGAGGCGAACCATATGAACTGGAGGCACGGTCATTGTCTCTCTTCCGCTTGCGTAAAGATGAAGAAGCCAGCAGAGCGACGGAGCTTACTCCCCCACGGATAGAAACGCGCATGTAAGGAACGGAATCTCTTTACAGATCCCAGATATGAGCCTCCCTTTTTTTGCTCGCGCGTGGATGCTAGTCTGCGCTCCGTGCGGTCTTCGCGAAGGAGGATCAGCTATGGCAAACACAGCCGAGAAAAGAGAAAGCGAAGAGCGATCCCTGCAGGTAGTGACACGTTCTACTCCCGAGGGACAGGCCGCAGCATGCCCAAGTCTCAAGTGGGCTGAATTGCGCGAGGTGTTAGAGCGCCATCGCGGGGAGAAGATGCTTGTGATTCTGGCAGGATATCGCCTTCACGCTGAGGGGCGCGAATACAGTGAGCGTCCCACTCCAGCAGCTTGGTAGAGCTAGGAAGGCCGCCAAGCAAGGAACACGAAAGCCGGATCGGCCTCCTTTGCGGGCTCGTGATTCTCGCGAATGGGCACAGGCTTCTCAAAACCCGCCCTCAAGAGTAACTGCCGAAACTCCTGCTGCGAGTACCAGCGTAGCACCCATGGTCGCTCCTCACTCTGGATAGTCTCACCCTTTTGTATGACTTCATAGCGCAGCGTCGCGACTCGGAGCTGACGGCTCACCTCGTAGTGGAATTTCTCAGAGAACCGTAGCGTGGCTCCGTCCGCCGCTCGAATCGTCTCTCGGGAGCGCCATTCGTCGGTCGCCACCCCGGCCTCCGGCGAGAGAGGCGGGACATAGAGGGGAATCACCGCTCGCCCGCCAGGTTCCAAGTGGTGGTAGATCCGCTGTAGGGTGCGCTCGGCATCGGCTCGGTCAGGTAACACCATGAACGAAGGGCCTGCCAAGAAGATCGTGCGGTACCGGGTCGGCAAAGTCAAACTTTGCATCTCCTGTTGGTGCAGCGTCACCCGCACTCCTTGGGCTTGGGCCTTAGCCTCACAGCGAACCAACATGTCTCGGGACGAGTCAAGGCCCTCGACCGCCAGGCCTTGCCCCACGAGCGAGAGCAATGGATGCCCAGTGCCACAGCCCAGCTCGAGGGCAGGTTCTCCCTTGTCCCGAATGAAATCTGCGTAGAATGATACTGGCGCTCGGTAGGAAACAAGGGGGTCGTACATCTCAGCCACTAAGCCCGTATAAAATTGAGAGGCTTCCATAATATGTGATCCTGTTCCGCTGGCTAATCGGGATAGGGGGAAGCCTCACGGCTCCTCCCCTCCCACACCACCATCCATACGGCTCACGTATACGGCGGTTCGGTAGCGTGAGCAAGGCGTTCGTCTCTGGCTCTCCGACTCCCTTCTCAAGCCCGGTCGGGCCTGGGGACCCACAGGCCGGAGGCACTTCCCGTTGCTACCCTTCGGGCCTTCCCCCCCGGCTCCTCTCTGAGGAACCGGCCAGTGTAGAGTCGGAGGAGGTGGGGTGGTGTCACCCTGCCTCCGTCCGCTCGCTCAAACGGCTCGTACGGTTTTCCCGTAAGCCGCTTTCCTCGACTGCTCCCTCCTGGAGACAGTTGAGTACGGGGCCTTCCCCCTCTCTCAAGGCTTTTGCCCCTGACCGC
>CAZCWX010000315.1:0-6383 GCA_964502465.1 uncultured Enterobacteriaceae bacterium
CTATGCTCTTGCTCCCTTGGTTCCACTGATTAAAGTAGCCAACAGTGTTAAGACTCGGGGTGATGCCCGACGGATGGATCGGCACCAGTCGTGCCCCATCAGGCCGCGTGTGTGACTCAACATGAATAACCTCTGCACCCAAGTGTGCCAACTGCAGCGCACCATACGGGCCGGCCCACGCCCCTGTGAACGCCAGAACTCGCACCCCTTCTAGTGGGAGCGTGCGACGTGCCTTGACGAGTCCGCGACTTATTTGTGACTTGTCAGTGGCTTGTCCGCGACTTGTCTTGATTTCTTCGTTGTGTTCGCCAAGGAGTGGGGCAGGACGCCGTATCTTCCACCACGGTTCGTGCAGTTGATAGGGTGCACCAAGGTGGGTCAGTGTCCCCGCACGTGGATGAGACACATCGACAAAGAACCGTCGCGCCCGCAATTGTTCCTGAGTGGCGAGATCGGCCATGGTACAGACCGGGGCAACGCAGATGCGCTGGGCTTGGGCGGCATGAAACAAATCTGCCACTTTCCAGCCTTTGATCCACTCGCGTATATACGGATCGACCACATCAAGGTGCCGTGCGAGTGTAAAAGGATTTTTGCAATACTCTTGCTGTGCCCACTCGGGATTGCCCATGAAGTCGATCAACCGCTGCAACTGGTCTGGTTGCGCGGTCAGGAGCATGATCGCGCCATCCTGACATTCGTATATGCCCAGCGGTGCGAGGATCTTGCGCCCCAGACGGGAGGCGATTCTGCCCAGGTAACTATAGAAGTACACATTCAGTTCGACAAAGGAGGCGACGCAGGCATGCGCGGACAGGTCGATGTGTTCCCCTGCTCCCGTGTCGAGCGTACGAAAATAGGCCGCCAGGGTAGCCGTGGACGCCAAGAGTCCGGTCTGAAAGCCACACTGTTGACCAAAGGCTTTCAATGGCGGCAAGTCGGGACGATCTGACCCACCAGGACTCAACCACGCCCAGCCTCCTCCGTGCGCCAGCGTAAGTTCATACGCATGGTAGTCTTTATGTGGTCCCGTCAACCCAAACGGCGTGATCGAGCACATCACCAACTTCGGATTGATCGTGCGAAAGACGTCGTAGTCGATTCCCAGCGTGGCCATAGCGGCTGGAGGATAGTTGTGGATCAGCAGATCAGCCCCCACCACCAAGCGCGCGAGAGCGTCTGTGTCCGTCCTCAGGTCAATTGTACATCCCCGCTTGTTGGTATTCAGAGAGAGAAACAGTCCGCTTTGCTCAGGGTCAGAAATACCTCCAGGAAATGGGCCGCTCCGACGGGCATGGTCCCCACCGGGTTCTTCTACTTTGATCACGTCAGCACCGAGATCGGCCATCAGCTTGGTTGCATAGGCCGCCGACACCAGGTTCCCCAGTTCCAGGACCTTCACTCCTTCCAGTCCTTGCATAGACATTCCCCTCCAAACATGCGTCGTATTGTCCTTCGGCTATACACAACTCCCACACATACGGCAATGTTGCTGCGCAAGCATGTCACCACGAGCCACTGCCAACCTTGCAGAATGAAGTTGACTGACGCATCGTTTCCCCTTATACAGCGCATGTTCAACTGTCCTATACTGCGTAGGATCCAGAGCACGATTGTCAACATTCACATAGGCGAGCGACGGTGGTTCTCAGTTCTGGGAGGATTACCATCTTTTTTTTTACCGCAAAACTATTTTACCGAGGTCGAGCAAGCAGGGTTCTCGCCAGCCAACGTGGTGCCCGGCATTGGTCACAGTCCCGATAAGATGCTCCAGTTCCGCATTGTCTCCTACGCGGACGCACACCGGTATCGACTCGGGGTCAATTATGATAGCTTGCCGGTGAATCGACCGCACGTGCCTGTCCATACCTATCATCGAGACGGTTCGATGCGTTTCGACGATAACGCAGGCGGAGCAGTGAATTATGAACCAAATTCCTTCGGTGGCCCCCATGAGGATACTCGGTACAAGGAACCGCCGCTGAAGCTCTCGGGTGACGCCGACCGGTATGACCACCGGGAAGGCAATGATGACTACACCCAGGCGGGTAATCTCTTTCGGCTGATGACACCGGATGCACGGGCGCGCTTAATCGCCAACCTCGTGGACAGCATGAAGTCGGTGCCGCGAGTAATCCAGGAACGGCAAGTGCGCCACTTCTCCCAAGCAGATCCAGCCTATGGTGAGGGAGTGACCAAAGGGTTGGGGCTGTTGGCGCCAAAGGCGGCGTGACACGTTGCGGGTATGGATGTTGCTCGTGAGCGGGAAGCTTCCTGGCAGCGATAACTCACATCAGAAAGGAACAGGTCAAATGGAACTTTTAACAAACAAAACACTTACCATCGTCGCCTTCGGCGCGCACCCGGATCCCTTCGATATGCCCTACCAGGCTGGCGGCACGTTGGCAAAATATGCCAAGCGCGGGCATCGGGTCGTCATGGTATCGGCCTCCTACGAGGAGGAATGGAAGGACGAAATTGAAGCCATCGCCCAACACTTGGGCGCCGAGCATCGCTTCCTTGACTTTAGAGAGGGAGCGATCTTCGACGACCCTTCGCACACTCATCACGTCATGGAAGCTATTCGCGAGTACAAGCCTGATGTGGTAATTACCCATCAACCTACCGACTATCATCCGGATCACCGCGCCCTGTCGCGCAGCGTGCTGGGCGCGTGCCTCTTGTCACGGGTTGGAGAAATTAAATCCCAACACGCCCCGCACAAAGTCGGCAATTTGTTTTACTCTGACACGACAAGCGGCATCAATTCGCAAGGGGCAATTTATGTCGATGTCGAAGAGACGTGGCGGCAAAAGATCGAGGCGCTCAAGTTGCACAAACGGCTCTCTGAAAAGCAAGGAGTGGCACATCTCGACAGTATTGAACACTTGGTCGAACGTGAAGAGACAAACCTCAAATTCCGGGGATTTCAGGTCGAGCGCGAGTACTGTGAAGTCTTTCAGGCGGCGCTCAATTACCGGGTGACCTGGGCGCACGACTTACTGCCTATTGCAACCCTGCCGCCCATTGAGGAGTGAGGATTGAGAGGGAGAAGGTGATCCGACGCTGGTCTGGATAATGGGCGGCGGCCTTGTTGACGAACGCTATTGCGCTCGTTGGCAGCGTGACACTGCTGCTCAGCAAAGTCGCAGTGGGGAGCATCATTCGCATGCTTCCTGCCGCGGATAAATGAACATAAGGCATCTCTCGTCATGTTGCCTGTGGTTGACCAAACAGTAAACATCGTATACTTATCTCCTCGTCGTTTACTGAAGAACTCTATTGTCAACAACTCAAGTGCAACTTCGAGAGTAAAACCAGGCCACTGTCCGCGCGGCTATTTTGGATGCTGCCCGTACAGTGGTCAAACACCTGGTGGCGAGTATCGTGAGGGAAGAGCATGCATAATGCGTTTGCCTCCCTGCCGCGAATGTTACCGTAGGACGCGTCCCGCTCGTGAAGCGATTATCTTGCACATGCACCCGCGTACAACACTTGTCTAGTTTCGCAATCAGGAGGTCTCAATGCATCATCGTTATAGTATCCTCGCGCTTCTCTATAGCGTGTTTACATTTTTCGTTACACCCGTAATCTGGGCAGACGACCCCTCCCATTCCCACCATCCCCACAAGCCGCCCATGGGCGCTGCTCATGATCATCGCTTCAACGATATAGACAAAGCAGTCACAATGTTCGAAGACCCTGAACGTGACGCCTGGCAAAAACCTGACGAAGTGGTCAAACAATTACAATTGCGCCCAGGCTATGTCGTAGTGGATATTGGCGCCGGGACGGGATACTTTACGCGTCGCTTTGCTGCCGCTGTCGGACCAAGTGGCCAAGCACTGGGACTGGATATCGAGGCGTCGATGGTCGTATACATGACCGAAGACGCCAAGAAGCGTGGACTGGCGCACTACACCGCTCGCCAAGTTCCACCACGTGATCCGCAGCTCGCCCCTCAGTCCGTAGATGTGGTGTTTATCTGCGACACCTATCATCATATGCAGGACCGTGTCGCCTACGCCCGCCTATTAGCACGAGCCTTGAAGCCTGGCGGACGTGTGGTCATCGTCGATTTCCAGAAGCGCTCACTCCCGCTCGGCCCGCCGATGGAATGGAAACTCGCGCCGGAGACCGTCACAGAAGAGTTTCGTCAGGCAGGATTTCAACTAGCCCGTGCGGTGGAGTTTCTTCCGTACCAATATTTCTTGGAATTTACCGTGTCTCCGAACGATCAACTCAAGTAAGGAGGATCGTCATGAGTGTTTCACCAGAATTGCGGAATCAGATTATGACCCAGGCCCATCGCTCATGGGAATGAGGCCGTGATCGTCGGGACCAAACCGTAACCCTATTAGCAACCAAGCGATATTTTTAGGCATCAGTCCTTCCTGACGTCTCCTTCGTCGGTGGCATCAAATATGCCCTTTTGGAGAGGAAGAAAGGAACAGCTATGAAGATCCAGCACTTCTTTGATACGCGGACTTCCACTCTGACATACGTGGTCCACGATGAAGAGACCAAGGTGGGGATGGTCATCGACTCGGTCCTGGACTTTGATCCGAAGAGTGGAAAGACGTGGCACGAGTCCTGTGAAGCCGTAGCGCGGTACATCGATCAGCAAGGACTGACCATTCCCTACGTGCTCGACACCCATGCACACGCGGACCACATGAGTGGCATGCAGTACTTTAAGACGCGTTACGGCGCACGGACGGTCATCGGGCGGTTGATCACCCCTGTCCAGGCGCGGTTCCGCGATCTCTACAACCTGGGACCAGACTTTCCAGTTGACGGCCGTCAGTTCGATGTCCTTCTGGATGACGGGGGTGAACTGAAAGCCGGACCGCTCACAGTTAATGCCATCCACACGCCCGGGCACACACCTGCCTGTCTCACGTACCAGCTCGGTGATGCCCTTTTTGTGGGAGACACGATCTTCATGCCGGACTATGGCACGGCTCGCTGTGATTTTCCGGGAGGATCGGCTGGAGTCCTGTATGAGTCGATTCAGCGACTCTATGCGCTGCCAGACGCCACGCGGATCTTTCCTTGTCATGACTATCAGCCTGGTGGACGGGAGCTGCGCTATGAGAGCACGGTCGATGAGGAACGAACAACCAATATCCAACTGACCTCGCGAACGACAAAAGAGGAATTCGTGGCGTTTCGCCAGGCGCGAGACGCCACGCTGGAGATGCCAGTCCTGATTCTCCCGTCGTTGCAGGTCAACATCCGTGCCGGACGCTTGCCGGAGCCGGAAAGCAACGGTGTGTCATATCTGAAACTGCCGCTGAATGTTCTGTGAAGAAAGGGAAGGAGGCCCAGTATGATTATCTGGTGGTCGCGCCCGGGATCCAACTTGACTGGGACAAGCTGAAGGGCCTCAAAGAAGCGATCGGGAAAGATGGGGTCTGCAGCAACTATGCCTACGAATATGTAGACAAAACCTGGGAATGCATCCGCAACTTTACCGGCGGCAACGCCATTTTTACCCAACCTAACACGCCAATTAAATGTGGCGGTGCTGTTGGGAGAGCAATTTTAATGTGTGCGCCCTAGTTGCGCACCCGATCCAGGGGTCGCCCCAGCGGACGGGCACACGCTGCGCGTCGTCTTGTGCCTTTTGTGCCCAGCGTGTCAGGGCGTGTTGAATGTCGCCACGTAACCGCACAAGGGCGCGTTTCCAATTGCCGGGAATCAACTGCATACGGGGTACCTCAACTCCCCCTTTACAAATGCTCGGCGAATTTGGCGATGCGCGGACAGACGAGGCGGGCGTAGTCATCATAGCGCATCTTCACCGTTTGCCAGTGCGAACCCGCGTTGAAGACGATCTCTTCGTCCTTGGTTAGCGCTGTATCGACGATGGTGTCGAGATCGAAGAGGTTCCCGAACGGCGGCTCCGCCCCCGTCTCGCAGCCAGGGAAGAGATTACGGAATTCGCGTTCTTGTTCTAACTCGGTGCGGGAGTGTAGCACTTCCCGCAGCCAGGCAAGGTTCACTTTATGCGAGGCTGGTAAGACCAGCATCATCGGCGTGCCGTTCTCTTTCTTGACCATGACGACTTTGGCCATTTGTTTACCAGGAATATGCTGCGCTTGGGCGACCTCTTGCGCGGTGTATGCGGTCGAGTGCGTCAGCACGTGATACTTGATCTTGTGCTCATCTAGATATTCTTGAAGCTTGCGAAGAATTGGCATGGTCATGTTCCTCCAGGCGGGGAGAGCCAAGCGCCCTCCCCTTTCTCTGTTTCTCATAGTCTACTTCTGTGCCTCAATCTGAATCTTCTTGCTGGTTATCTGCTTAGGGGCTGGCATGGTGATCTCCAATACCCCATTTTTGTAGTTGGCCTTGATCTTGTCGGCATCTACCCCCTC
>CAZCWX010000316.1:0-9448 GCA_964502465.1 uncultured Enterobacteriaceae bacterium
CTTGGCCAATTCGGTGGGATCTGTCAGCTCCTCTATGACAATAGGGGGTTCCTTAACAGTCATACAGCAATTCTCCGAAAGAAGTTTGGTCTCGACTAACAGGGTGGGGGCTCGACACGCTTTACGACTCTAATGCCTCCACTGCTCGAACCGCTCCGTCACCCTTTAGGGATATGTATGATATATCAAAGCCGATTCAGTTAGTAGGTTGGGCAACAGCGCAGTGTTGACCAACAACTGTTAAGGAATCGTTGGGCTTCGCATACTCAGCCCAACCTACCCAGCTACGGCGCAAGTTCACGTGCGGTCTTTTCCCCAAACAGGTGACACCATACCGTATGCTCATCCTTACCCTGACCGATGCGGACGAGTGGCGGCTCGACGGTTTTGCAGTGGTCCATGACCTGTGGACAGCGGGTGTGAAAGGGACAACCAGCAGGAGGATTGAGTGGGGAAGGAACATCCCCAACGAGGATCACACGTTTCGTGCGTACTGTCGGGTCAGGCACAGGATTCGCCGACATCAAGGCTTGCGTGTACGGGTGGAGGGGATGGCGAAACAACTGGTCTACCGGAGCAGTTTCGACCAAGGTGCCGAGATACATGACCGCCACTCGATCGGCGATGTATTCCACCACATTTAAGTCGTGGGAGATAAATAGGTAAGACAAGCCGAACTCTTTTTGCAGGTCTTGGAGCAGGTTAAGAATCTGCGCCTGAATCGAGATATCTAACGCTGAGACCGGTTCATCACAGACGATGAAGCGCGGTCGCAGTGCCAGGGCGCGGGCAATACCGATGCGTTGACGCTGCCCACCAGAAAACTCGTGTGGGTACCGTGATCGATACATGGGAGACAGACCGACGCGCTCCAGAAGTTCCCGTACCCGCTGATCCAAATCTTTCCCGCGAGCGAGACCATGCACGTATAATGGTTCGCCAATGATGGCCCCAACGGTCATACGTGGGTTCAGGGAACTATACGGGTCCTGAAAGATAATTTGCATCTGGCGACGCAACGCTCGCAACTGCTGCGTAGCCAACTGGCAAACGTCCTCGCCAGCAAAAAGGATCTCACCGGCAATGGGATCAATCAGGCGGAGGATAGTGCGGCCGACCGTCGTTTTGCCACAGCCGGACTCGCCTACCAGGCCGACCGTCTCTCCTGGGTAAATCTCAAAGGAGACGTCGTCTACCGCTTTGACCCAAGCCGAAATGCGAGAGAAGATCCCGCTGCGGACTGGGAAATATTTCTTGAGGTGACGAACCTCGACGAGAGGGCGATGATTTGTTTGCGGTATGCTGGGTGTCATAAGGAGCCATCAGCTCTCAGCTGTCAGCTGTCAGCAAAAATAAAGGAGCCATCAGCTCTCAGCTGTCAGCAAAAGAACAAAATTTCCCTATTGAGAGTATCCATATTTCTATTCCCCTCCATTGTTATGCTGATCGCTGATTGCTCATTGCTGAGTGCTTCTTTCATACAGCCAACAGGCTACTTCATGATTAGTCTCGACCTCCAGCAGAGGCGGTTCTCTGTCTGCACAGTCATTGAGCACAGCGGGACAACGAGAGGCGAAGGCACATCCTCTGGGATACTCGAAAGGAGAGGGAACCGTCCCTGTGATCGCTGCTAAGCGTTCGGCCCGGTGTCCAGGACGGGGAAGCGCCTGCAACAGCGCTTTCGTGTATGGATGCAACGGGTGCTGAAACAGGGCGAGGACATCAGCGTGCTCCACGATCTTGCCTGCGTACATGATATGGACCTCTCTCGTGAATTGCGCGACGACGCCCAAATTGTGAGTGATTAACAGGATCGCCATGTGCATCTCTTCTTGTAGGGCCTGCAGGAGTTCCAAGATTTGCGCCTGAATAGTGACGTCGAGCGCCGTCGTGGGCTCGTCGGCAATTAACAAGTCAGGCTGACAGGCAAGCGCCATAGCAATCATGGCCCGCTGTTTCATTCCACCTGACAATTCATGCGGATATTGATCGATGCGCCGTGCGGCTGAAGCAATGCCCACCTTCTCAAGCAAGCGCAGCACCTCCAGCCGTACCTCTTTTCCCGCGAGGCCGAGGTGGGTAGAAAGGACTTCAGCAATTTGCTCACCGATCGTGAAAACGGGATTGAGCGAGGTCATCGGCTCCTGAAAAATCATGCCGATCTCTTTTCCCCGTATTGCCCGCACGTCAGCTTCAGGAAGCGTCACCAGATCACGCCCCTTAAAAAGAATTTTTCCACCCACGATGCGACCGGGATCGCTGATCAACCGTATGATCGCGAGCGCAATGGTCGATTTTCCGCACCCGGATTCTCCGACAAGAGCCACAGTGTGGCCCGTCTGAATGGTCAGGCTCACGCCACGCACAGCCGGGGCCTCACCGTTGTCAGTGAAGAAGGATACCTGCAAGTTGTCGAGAGCGAGCAGGGGGTTGGTACTCGGGTGCACTCAACGTCTCCGCAACTTGGGATTGAGCGCTTCGCGCAGGCCTTCGCCGACAAGGTTGAAGGCGAGAACGACCACAAGGATGGCCAAACCAGGGATGAAGAACAGCCAGGGGGCATCAAAAATGAACCCTTTGCCGTCGGCAAGAATGTTCCCCCAAGTGGCATATGGTGGCTGCACACCAAAACCCAGGAAACTGAGAGCCGACTCAGTCAGAATCGCCGAAGCAACGCCGATTGTTGCAGACACGAGCACCGGAGCGATGGCATTCGGCACCATGTGGCGAAAGATGATGCGTCGCTCTGGCAAACCCAACGCCTGGGCGGCGATCACGAAATCTTGTTCGCGTAGTGCCAGGAACTCGGCACGGACGAAGCGGGCGGTTCCCATCCAACTGGTGAGTCCGATGACAATCATGATGTTGTAAATGCTGGGTGGGAGCAGGGCGACGACGGTCAAAATCAAGAAGAACGTAGGGAAACACAGCATGATGTCGGTAAAGCGCATGATGAGTGTATCGACGGCAATGAATCCCAGTTTGACGTTGCCGTAGAATCCCGAAAGTCCGCCGAGGAGAATGCCAATGAAAACGGAGATCCCAACGGCGATGAAACCGATCGACAGCGACACAAATGACCCTTGCAACATGCGGGCAAAGACATCTCGACCCAATTCGTCGGTACCGAGGAGATACACACCGAAGAGCGGATGGTCTGCCTCGGGGGTGACGTCGGCAGACGCATAGGACATCGGTGGCTGAAACTTGTCTGGCAGTCGTACGGTTTCCGGGTTCACTATGACCACCCATTCTGTCAAGCCCTTGCCCGCAAGCGCAGCAAGCGCGAGCAGCAGGAGGATTCCCAACCCAGCCATGGCGAGCCGGTCCCTGCGAAAAACCCGCCAAAACTCCTGTAATGGCGTTTCTGGTGTTGGGAGATCCACGGTTTCTACGAATGCTGCTGTGCGAGTGAGGTCAGCCATGGTTCTTTCTTAATGTGATTGCTCTTTTTTCACGGTTCATGTTTTGTGTCCTTATTGCAACCGTATCCGCGGATCGGTCACAGCGTACAGGAGGTCGGAGAGAAAGGTTCCCGCCAGCGCCAGGGCTGCAGCGATAAAGTTCAAGGTCAAGATGACCGGAAAATCGCGGGCCAGAATCGCCTCATAGCCAAGACGCCCCAGACCAGGCCACGCAAAAATCTGTTCAAAGATGACCGACCCGCCAATCAGCGCTGGGAGGAGAAAGCCAAACATGGTGACGAACGGCAGCAGGGCGTTGCGCAGCGCATGGCGATAGATCACCGTATCTTCTGGCAGCCCTTTTGCTCGCGCGGTCCTCACATAGTCTTGCCCGATCACTTCGAGCATTTGCGAGCGGACATATCGTGATAACACCGCAATGCCGGCAATCGCTGACATGAGCGAGGGGATGACCAGGTGCCAGAGACGATCCATCCAGCGATAGAAGGGACGTGCATCCTCCATCCCGAAGGTTTGCATACCGATAACCGGCACATTGAAGGTATTCACCACCCATAAAATGACGAGGTACGAGAGGAAAAACCCGGGAATAGAAATCAGGGTGTAGGCGAGAACGGTCGTCGTCCGATCATAGGCTGAGCCACGTCGCACTGCCGCGTGAATGCCGGTAGGAAAAGACAAGCTCCAGATGATCAACGTCGCGCAAATGAAGAGTGGCAGAGAATTGAGAAAGCGTCGCCAGATCTTGGGCAACACCGGTTGGCTATCCTTAAACGAGCGTAATTCTCCGCTGAAGAGATCCCGCATCCAGTAGAGATATTGTAAATGTAAAGGATCATCGAGATGAAAGGCCGCACGAATCCGGGCAATGTCCTCCGGTTTCATCCGTGGATTAGCGGGATCAACCTCACTTGGGTCTCCTGGGGCAAGATGAATAACCGAGTGAGCCAGGAAAGAAATGATGACCAGGAGCACAAGGCGTTGAAGAATGTTACGAAACAGATAGGTCCACATGAGTGTATAGTATGGAGCTCTCAGCGCTCAGCTTTGCGCAAAATGCTGAAGGCTGATAGCTGAAGGCTGATAGCTTCCTTCTTCAAAAATCCGGTTCGAACTCTAACTTCCGCCACTTGTTAAAATAGTAGGTGATACTGCCACTCTTTGTTGCATAAATCTGCACATAGCGTTCACGCCCATCGGGCTCCCGTTCGACCATCACAATCTTTTTGTCCAGGACGCGCGTGCTGACGGGTGCATAGAGAAACGTGTATGGCTGGTCCTGCGCAATCACGTGGTGCAGTTGGTGAGCCAGTTCCCGTTGGCGGTCCAGGTCGTACTCCTGGCGAATACGAACGATCAGCTCGTCTGCCTCGGGGTTATCATACCCGACAAAGTTCAACTGTTGTGGTCCAGCCTGGCTCGAGTGAAAGATCTGGTACAAGTCAGGATCAAGAGGGGACGTGGTCCATCCCAAGACCGTCGCATCAAACGAACCGGTGTTGATAAAATCCTGCAGAAACACCGCCCATTCAAACAGTTGCGTATTGCACTTCACCCCGATCTTTTTCCAGGAGTTCTGGGCGATGGTCATGATGTTCTTGCGCAGCGGATTGCCACTGTTGGTGATCAGATTGAACGCGAAGATTTTTCCGTCTTTCTCCAACCATCCTGCGGCATTGGGTTTCCACCCCACCTCTTCCAGCAGTCGTTTGGCACCAGTCGGATCATAGGGCAGAGACTTCACCGTGGTATCGTACCAGTCCGTGTGTCTGGGGTATGGTCCGGTTACCCGCTCGCCCTCGCCATAGAGCAGGTAATGAATGATCTCATCCACGTTGAGCGCCATGCCCAGCGCTCGTCGCACCTGGGGATCTGCGAACAGGGGATTGCGGTTGTTGTAGCCGATGTAGGTATAGGCAAATGTCGGGCTGGTAAAGGATTGATAGCGGTCGTCTTGCTTATAGCGAGCAACTTGATGGGGTTGGGCAGCGTAATAATCGATCGCTCCAGTGCGGAACTCTACCTCTTGCGTCAGCAGGTCCGGGATAATGCGGACATAGATATGGGCATATTCAGCGGGACCCTCCCAATACGCCTCATTGCGGCGGAGATGGATGAATTCATCGCTCTGCCATTCGACGAAACGAAATGGGCCGACGCCGATGGGATGGCGGTTGAATCGACTCTCCCGCATGCCAAACGTGGCCCGCGCTTCTGCGGATAACCTCTGCATGTCCATTTCTTGCTGTAATACCTGGTCGTTGAGCAAATGCTCAGGGAGTATGCCCATGGTCCAGGCGGAGATCGCTGGCGAGTAGAGCCGTTTATAAGTGACTTTGACAGTATAGGGGTCGAGAATCTCAATGGTCTTGATCGGCTCAAAGTCAGAGGTGCGAGGAGAGAGATTCTTGGGGTCCATGATCGCCTCATAGGTGAACTTGACATCCTTTGCCGTAAAGTCATGACCATCATGGAAGCGTACCCCACGCCGTAAGTGGAAGAGGATCTCTGGGTTATGTTCTGCCACTGCGAGCAGCTCGGGGAAACGCGGCCGGATCCGCTCACGCATGGTGGGATCGGCTACGTGGATATGGTGCTCGTAGGGGAAGTCATCGAGATAGCGTTCGCCCAGGATCGGCTGCAAGCGAGAAAAGAAATCTTGATCCACCCGGCTGAGTGAGAAGGCCAGCCGTTCCGGCACGTCGATGGTGACCTCGATCTCGGTGGTTGTGGGCCGACCCTGCGCCTCTCCGTTTGTCGGAACGGTGAGCTTTTCTCTCCGCCGTTCTGGGGCAAGCACGTGCGCTGATAGGAGAATCCCTTGCAATGCTGGCAACTCGCCAGTGTCAACGGCTTGTGTGATGCGTTGCAGGAGCAGATCGCCGGTGACTGCAGTACCATCTGGCAACCGCTTCGACGGATTCACCGCGAGGTACGCCGTTTCACTGAGGTGCCAAGCGGTTGCCAGCTGTCCGCGGAAACGCAGCTCCTCATCGAGACCAAGGAGACCTTCAAAGACATAACTGACAATACTGCTACTGGCGGCGTCGGCGTTCAGAATAGGGTTGAGGATTTTTGCGTCAGCGATAGAGCCTTCGATGTATTTCTGTAGCCGTTGAGGATTCCCCACTGTCTGTTTCTCGTAGGTTGGGACCCACAGATACGACTGCAAGAGCACTGCTATCAGCAAAAGAGGAGCGACAATGAGCAGACGTTTCAGGACCATATGCGGTGAATTCTAGATGATAGCGTGCGCGAGATGAAGAGTGCCAGGGAGAATCCTTGACTTTCACTACCATACAGCGATATGGCAAAGGGGAGAACTATTCATAAGGAGGGTAGATTTATGGCAACACAAGAATTTGAAGTTCAACAGGTGCTCAAAGCCTACCGCAAAGGACTCATCTCGGATGAACTCTTTGCCGAGCAGATGAAAGAGCTGGGGGCAACGATGAATGGAAATGCTCTGGACGTGACGAACGTCTTTGAGCATCGAGGGAAGCCCATCAAGATGCTGCAGAAGACTCCACAGAGCAATATCGCGGTCTTCACCCTGCCGGCTGGGTACACGAACGACAAAGAGAATGCCCATCGCGGTGATCAGATCATCTATGTGATCGAGGGATGCGCGACCGCTCGTGTCTCCGGCAAGGAGCAGGACATCAAGGCTGGAGATATTCTGATGATTCCGGCCGAGGCGCCACACACGTTGCGCACTGGCAGCGACCCCTTCTTTGGTTTCACTGTTTTCGCTCCGCCAGAGGAATTGGGGTAGGCTGAGAGCTGTCTGCTGACAGCGTGGGTATGATAACGCCACTTTTTCCCCCCAGTGTGGGTCTGTATGGCTGAGACGTATGACATCGTTATCGTCGGCGGTGGAGCTGCCGGCTTCACCGCCGGCCTGTATGCAGCGAGGGACCGGTGTCGCGCCCTGTTGATCGAGCGGTTCTCGGCTGGTGGTCAGGTGCTCAACTGCGAACACATCGAAAACTATCCGGGCTTTCCTGAGGGGATCGCAGGCTACACGCTCGGCCCTCTCCTGCAACAGCAAGCGACCAGCCTCGGACTCACAATGCGGTTGGCTGAGGTCCAGGCTGTCCGTCTCGAGGGGAAACTGCAAGTGCTGCAGACGGATGACGGGGAGGTCCGTACCAAAACGCTCATCTTGGCAACCGGCTCCAGTTTCACCAAGCTTGGTATTCCTGGAGAGGACGTATTGCTCGGCAAAGGAGTATCTCACTGTGCTGCCTGCGACGGCGCATTTTTTATGGATCAGCCGGTAGCGGTGATTGGCGGTGGTGATGCTGCCGTAGATGAGGGATTGCATCTCACTCAGTATGCAGCGCAAGTGACAATCGTGCACCGCCGTGACACGCTCCGTGCCTGTCAGCTCTTGCAGGAACGCGCACGAGCAAACGAGAAACTCACGTTCCGCTGGAATACTGTCGTGCGGGCAATTGAAGGGAATGACGGGGTGCAACGAATCCAGTTAGAGGATGTCAAGACTGGCGCGCATTCGCCAATGGAGGTTGCTGGGGTGTTTATCTATGCTGGCCTCACCCCGAACACGCAGTTCCTGAACGGTCTCGTTCCACTCGACCAGCACGGACAGATCGTGACGGATCTCTGGATGCGCACTGCGGTGCCTGGCATCCTGGCGGCTGGCGATGTGCGCCAGGATGCGTCACGTCAACTCATTTCTGCTGCCGGCGATGGCGCCACGGCTGCACTCGCAGCCATTCATTATATGCGAACCGGGGAATGGACCTCTTGAACATTGGCAGTGAAGAGCGAAGCATAAGGAGACGCGCAGGAATCACTTGAGCAATACTTGTGGTGCAGGCGCCCCGCCTGCCTGGCGTGATGCAGGCCAGAGGCCCGCACCACAATATCGGAACGGTCAATTTTTTATTGATGTGCGAGTCGTTTCATGCCCGCTTCCAATACGGTTCATTATTGAGCGCGGGCTGGGTTTCGGCCAGTTGGAAAAGTACCCCGCAGGCGCTCTTCGGTGAGATGAATGCCTCGGTCAGGCGTTCGTCTTCATAGCGCTTATCGACAATCCGCAGTCCCTGTCCTTCCAGGAGCGCGATCTTCTCTGGCATTCCTGGTACTTGCAGCGTGATATGATGAACGCCTTCCCCACGTTTTTCCAGAAATGTCGCCACAAACCCTTGAGGATCGATGGGCTCTAATACCTCAAATGTAAGATCAGCGAGATCAAATACGGCGTAACGAAAGCCCCCACCACGGCCTACGGTTTCATAGCGAAAGGTTGCCTGCAGGGCTTTCTCAAAGAACGGGCGAGCCTTGGCGATACTATGGACTGCGATGGCGACGTGATCGAGACGGCCAATTGGTTCTGTTGACATGATTTCCTCCTTGTCAGAGCGGAAGAGATTGCCTGCTCTCGGACACAAACAAGCAAACTGTAGAGACGTAGCACGCTCTGCCGCTACGGGAAACCATCCGTGCCCCTTCGGCGTTCTTCAAGACAGGCTTGTCGGAGGGCGCGATGACGCACATAATAGCGCCGAAGGAGATTGCATATGACCTACGAACACACCCTAGCAGCAGGCACAGGGCCGAGCCGAATCAAGATCTGGATTGAAGCCACTCGGCCTTTTTCCTTTACTGCATCAGTGACACCCGTGCTGATCGGCTCTGTCTTAGCGGTAGCGGATGGTCCATTTGCTCTCGGGCGATTCCTCCTGGCACTCTTCGGTGCGTTGTTCATCCACATTGGGACCAACTTGATTAACGACTATTACGACTATGTCAACGGAGTGGACACGCCAGAGACATTAGGACCGAGTCAAGTGATCCAACGGGGACTCCTGACCGCGGATGAAGTGTATTGGGGCGGAATTGCGACGTTTGCCATAGGCAGCCTGTTTGGCCTGATCTTAGTTGGTCTCTGTGGCTGGCCGATCTTGGCCCTGGGAATCGTTAGTGTCCTGGCCGGCTATTTTTATACTGCGAACCCGCTGTCTCTTGCTTATATCGCCCTTGGTGAGGCGACG
>CAZCWX010000317.1:0-5953 GCA_964502465.1 uncultured Enterobacteriaceae bacterium
GCGGATCGGCTCGAGGCCGTAGGCAAAGGCGAGAGTGAGCCGGTCGCCCCGAATATGCTGCCTGATGGTCGCGACAATCCAGAGGGGCGAGCACTTAACCGGCGAGCCGAACTGAAAGTGCAGGAATAGCACGACGAGTAAGAATCCCGCTGATTCGAGGACGCAGGAGGGGCGCGTTCGCCCCTCCTTAATAAGAAAAAAAGGAAGGGAGGACGATATGCGCGTTCTCAGGGCATCATATCTGCGGATTTTGTCCCTTGTATCGTGTCTCGCTCTTTTTCTGCTGCTTTTCCCTGTACTCACTCAGGCCGCAGACCAATCAACAACGCAATCGACAAAAAAATCCACAGCCAGCAAAGCAAAGGCTACACCGACAGCGACTCCGAAATCCGCAAAGAAAAAAGCCCACCCTAGAGAAACTCTTGCGGTCGTTACCCTGACGGAAGATGAGGCGCTTGCGAGTTTTGATGCATTTACCGTCGACTGGATGGAGAAACTACGCCAGACTGAAGACTTTCAGCGTACCGAGCGGATGAAGATCGCCGAATCGTCAGAAGGATTTTCTGCAGAATATCATGGCTACCTCTCCCACCGCTATATCGTCGTCAAAAAAACCTCCTCAAAAGATACTCCCTTCGTGGGAATCCTGACATACTACCAACAAACTCTACGTTGCGTCGGTAAAACCCGCGAAGAAGCGGTACGTGGTCCTTTCCAGCAGGCAGGCACCAGCCAGGTTTCTGAAATCTTCCGCTTTACGAAAGGGAAATGGCACTATTAATTGGCTCCCAGTGTGCTTGCATAAACAGTTGCACTCTTTCCCTTCCTTCTTTTCCCCTCCGCGTTCTCTCAGTACAGGGCGACATTGACAGTCCCCTAGCCCTCAGTCACAGTTTCAGTAAGAACAATAAGGATTCACCCATGGTGCAACACTGCAAAACTGCTCTGCTGTGGAGGGCGCTCGCCATACTGGTGCTGGCAACTTTTATTGGGGTGCAGGCACTACAGGCCAAAGACCAGGCCTGGCAAGTAACACAAGAGACTCTCCCGAACGGCTTAATCGTCATTGTGCTCGAAGACCATCGAGCTCCCGTCGTGACTCTGCAAGTATGGTACAAAGTTGGTTCGCGCAACGAGCGCTTGGGAATCACGGGTATTTCTCATCTCCTCGAACATCTCATGTTTCGTGGTACACCCACGTATGGTCCTGGTGAATTTTCTCGCCTCATTCAGGAGAGAGGTGGTTCTCACAACGCCTTCACCAGCGATGATCATACCGTGTATTTCGAGAACATCGCCGCCTCTCACCTCGAGTTGCTGCTCGACCTGGAATCCGATCGAATGGCGAACTTAACGCTCGACGAAGCCGCTCTCGAAGCAGAAAAAAAAATCGTCATGGAAGAACGACGGCTGCGTACCACCGACGAGCCTGCTGCCGATCTCTGGGAACAGGTGAGTGCCGCCGCGTATACGGCTCATCCGTACAGGTGGCCAGTCGTGGGCTGGATGAACGACCTGGAAGCTATGGTGCTCGACGATGTGAAACAATACCGTGAGACCTTCTACGTTCCTGGCAACGCGGTCTTGGTGATTGCGGGAGACGTGACTCCAGCTTCTCTTCTTGCCAAGGTAAAGACCACCTTCGGTGAGGTGCCAGCAGGTCCAGCAGTGCCAGCCGTTAAAGCAGTCGAACCGCCACAGCGCGGAGAGCGCCGCATATTCCTCAAACGTCCAGCTTCTTTACCTGTCTACATCGCGGCATACCACGTACCAAATCTGAAAAGTGATGAGAGTTTCGCACTCGCTGTCATGTCCACGATCCTCGGGAGCGGCCGCAGCGCTCGATTGCAAAAAACCCTCGTAGAAGATCAAGCGGTGGCGCTCGCCGCAGATGCCAGCTACGATCGCACAGCCCATGACCCGCCGTTGTTTACGCTATCGATGCGGGTTGCACCAGAGAAGACCTGGCAAGACGCTGAAACCGCGCTTTGGCAAGAAATAGAAAAACTCAAAACTGAACCAGTTACCGAAAAAGAGCTCGAACGCGCGAAGAATTTAGTAGAGTCCCGATTTATCTATGGTCAGGACTCGCTCTTTTATCGTGCCCTGCAGCTCGGGCGCTATACGTCACTGGGGGACTGGTCCCTGATCCATAAAGTCGTTCCAGGAATCCGGGCGGTCACGGCAGCAGACATCCAGCGAGTAGCTCAGGGCTATCTGGATGAAGACAACCGGACCGTTGGCATTTTGCTCCCCGCCGGTCCTCCTCCGGTACGCGAGGCCCCAGACGCGGGACTCGGGGGCAGAGATATTCATTAGACGAGCGCTCACGCACCGCTTGCTCACGCCTGAACAGTAAGGACGCCATGCAATCACACCTCACCCTTTGTCTTGTCCTGCTCATTGCCTCTGCCGTTCCTTCTGCAGCTGCGCCGTTAGGGACGCGCACGGTGCTTGACAATGGCGCGACGCTTTTGGTCGCAGAACGGCCAGGAGTACCCATGGTCGTGATGACGCTCCTGCTCAAGACTGGAGCAACTGCCGACCCAGACGGCCAGGCCGGACTGGCCAACCTGACTGGCGAATTACTCACCCGCGGGACCAAGCAGCATTCCGCTCAAACCCTCGCTGAAGATCTCGACTTTCTTGGTGCTTCCCTGGGGGTGAATACCAGCTACGAAACCACCACCATCTCCCTCACGACCCTGACCAAGAACCTCGAGCCGGCATTCGCACTGCTCTCCGAAGTCCTCATCTCGCCTACTTTTCCAGAAGCCGAGTTCGATCGGAAACGTAAGGAAATACAGGGGGGATTACACAGTCGGGAAGAAGACCCAGGCTGGGTGGCACACAAGCTTTTTCTCCAAACGCTGTATCTCCACCATCCCCTCGGCAGGCTGGTAGAAGGTCAACCAACCACCTTGGCGGCACTGACCCGCACGGATACGGAGACGTTTCATCAGACCTATTATCGCCCGAATAATGCGATCATCGCTCTGGCGGGAGACATCTCACAAGAACAGGCGGTGAAGCTGCTCACCTCCCACTTCGCCGGCTGGCAGCCCGCCGATATCCCTACCCTGACCTGGCCAGATTCGACGCAGCAAAAAGGCGAACGGGTTGTTCTTGATAAAAAGGTGAGTCAAGCCAATGTGATTCTCGGACACGAGGGGATCGCCCGTGCCAATCCAGACTACTATGCCGTGCTGGTGATGAATTACATCCTCGGCGGGGGTGGGTTTGGTTCGCGGTTGATGGACCGTATCCGCGAGGCGCTAGGGTTAGCCTACAGTATTCACAGCTCCTTCACTGCACGCAAACAGCCAGGCCCGTTTACCGTGGGGTTACAAACCCAGAACGCCACCGCGACACAAGCCATAACCGAAACCCTTCAAGTCATGCGCAGGTTCATCGCACAAGGAGCGACGGCACAAGAACTGACGGCAGCCAAATCGTATTACATCAATAGTTTCCCGCTGCGCCTGGTCTCGAACCGCGACGTCGCAGCGCTGCTGCCGGTGATCGAGTTCTATGGCCTGGGGCTCGATTATCCAGATCGCTACGCCGAGTTGATCGGCCAGGTGACGCAGGAGCAGGTGCACGCTGCCGCAAAGACGTATCTCCACCCCGATCGACTGCTGCAGGTAATCGTTGCCGACCTGACCCAAGCTGACCTTGCTCCGCCAGCACCGGCCGTTCACCAGCCAACCGCAACAACCGAGCAGCCCTAAATCGAACCACACAACTTTGGTACACTTTACTTTGTGGTCGCCCCGGTGCTGTCATGCTGAGCCCTTCGGCTTCGCTCAGGATAAACTCCGCGAAGCTCCTCTCTGAGAGACCCTTCCAGGCATTACGGATAAATCCCACGAATGAGAACTGCTTCAGCCACACGTTGAATCCCGAGAATCTGCGCCGCGGTCCGCGTATCTACCTTTTTCTCGTGAGCGATGCGTACGACATGATTGAAGCTGCGCACCATGATTTGGCGCAAACGCTCGTTGATCTCGTCTTCTCCCCAAAAGAACGATTGTAAATCCTGCACCCACTCAAAGTACGAGACCGTCACGCCACCAGCATTACACAGAATATCAGGGATGATGAAGACGCCCTTATCCACGAGAATCTCATCCGCTTCGGGCGTGAGTGGCCCATTCGCCCCTTCGGCAATGATTTTGGCGCGCACGCGCGCAGCGTTGCTGGCGGTGATCTGGTTCTCAAGCGCACACGGCATAAGGACCTCACAATCGAGTTCCAGTAGCTCAGCATTGGTCAGCGGTTCGCCGTGGGGATAGCCAGCGACGGTCCCCTGCGCTTTAACATAAGCGAGCAACTGATACGTATCAAAGCCGTGTGCGTTATAGAGCGCTCCATTAGCATCACCCACCGCAATGATTTTCGCCCCGCGTTCTTCGATCAGATAGGCGGCAGGAGCACCAACTTTGCCAAAACCTTGCACCGCCACCCGCGCTCCTTCTACAGGAATATTTTTTCGCTTGAGCGCTTCCAGGGTCGTCACCACCACACCGCGACCGGTTGCCTCACTCCGCCCCAGTGAACCACCAATGGCGATAGGTTTTCCCGTCACGACTGCCGGAATCGAGTAGCCCCGATGCATGGAATACGTATCCATGATCCACGCCATTTCCCGCTCTCCAGTACCAACGTCTGGTGCAGGAATGTCTCCCTGTGGACTCATCAACACGCTGATTTCAGTCGCGTAGCGCCGGGTGAGATTCTCGAGTTCTCGTACCGAGAGGGTTTTGGGGTTACAAATGACGCCGCCTTTTGCCCCACCATAGGGGATTCCTACCACCGCACACTTCCAGGTCATCCACATTGCCAGGGCACGCACCTCATCAAGCGTCACATCGGGATGATAGCGAATCCCCCCTTTGGTCGGACCTAAGGCAGTATTGTGATGAATGCGGTACCCGGTAAACACCCGGACCGAGTTATCATCCATTTCCACAGGAAAATTCACCGTCAGCTCTCGCTTGGGAACGCGCAAATAGTTGATTATTCCTGATTTGACGTCAATATAACGTACCGCCTTGTCAAACTGCTGTAACGCCACGGTATACGCGTTTTCTGCCATTCACCCTCCTCCTTGTGCAAAACTTGCTTGTTTATGCTAACACACTGAGGAAGAATGCTCACGATCGGTAAATTACCAGTGGCTTTGCTCAAACAGTGCATCGCACTGAGCGGTGCGCCGGACCCTCGGGTGCTCATCGGTCCGCGTTTTGGTGAAGACTGTGCAGTGATTGATCTGGGCACGCAGTATCTGATTACCAAGACTGATCCTGTAACGTTTACTGCAGAGGAAGTAGGGTGGTATGCCGTCCATGTCAATGCCAACGATGTGGCGACCATGGGAGCACGGCCCTTGTGGTTTCAGGCGTGTCTCCTCTTTCCCCCACAGACGACCGAAGCAACAGCGCGGGCGGTCTTTGCTCAGATCGATGCGGCGTGCAAAGCACTGGGCATTGCGGTCACCGGCGGCCACACCGAGGTCACGAGTGCCGTGACGCGCCCGATTGTCATCGGTGATATGCATGGGGTGGTGGAAAAGGATCGTTTAGTCACCTCGAGCGGCGCTCGGCCAGGTGACCTGGTGGTGATGACTAAAACAGCAGGTCTCGAAGGCACCAGTATTCTGGCGACCGAAAAGGCAGCAGACCTGCAGGCGCAGATCGACGACGCAGCGCTGCACGAAGCAGCCCAGTTACGCTATGAGCCGGGCATCTCAGTGGTACAGGAAGCGCTCCTGGCAGCCGAGCATGGCGCTACAGCGATGCATGATCCGACTGAAGGCGGCGTAGCAATGGGACTCTACGAACTCGCCACCGCCTCAGCGATCGGTCTCCAGCTTGAGCTTGACGCGATTCCTGTTCTGCCAGTGACCCACACTATCTGTCAATTTTTCAACATCAATCCGTTGGGCCTGATC
>CAZCWX010000318.1:0-2646 GCA_964502465.1 uncultured Enterobacteriaceae bacterium
CAGCGAGCCAATACCAGGTAAACATACATTCGACCCCGACGACCACGTCTTCGCGATACGGTGCGATACTCCGCAAGAACGCTTCGGGCGTCGTCGGCAGATTTTTATGCACCAGCTTCGTGCCGTGCTGATCGAGAATACAGATGTACATTGCCCGTGCAGGTAGAGCGATGCCACATTAGTGGTTATGTTGGTGCGTGTCAAAGTTCATCCAGGTCTCCTCCTTGTGGGGGTGAATTTCTGGTACAGCCACCATACCGCTGCACCGTGCAGCAGAGGAGGCCTGGATGAGTATCACTACGCGCCACCGCATCGCCGCCCTGTTGTGGATCTGCATAAGCTGAAAGGACGCGGTTGGGCGGCTCGCGGTGCGCTTGTGGCGTTAGTGCGCCAAGCGAAGCTTGGCGCTTCTTGCCAGGTGCAAGTCCTGGCTGAGGAAGGTCTAACCAACCACTCATACCGAGTGTTGCAACTGTGGAGGAAGCCTCGATGTAGAGCTGAACGAAGCAGGTGAAGCGTACACAGGGAACCACGTAGCCCGCAGGGGAGACCGCACTCCCCCAAGCTTGACACAGCCTCGTTACAAGGAGAATGCAGAGGGCGATGGTTTTAACGCGCCAGAAGCCAATACAGAGGCAGCGTTTTTTGGTGAGCTGCCCGAGGCTCTGCCGGGGTCCACTGTAGAGCGTGGGATGCGTGGAGAGAAGCGTCAGGAACTTGGGAGATCCTGGTAGTTCCAGCTTGCGGGGATGCCTGGGCAGGGGATACGGATAGTGAGCCACGCATTGGGGAAACCCTCGATACACGGTAGGCCGGACCCTAAACCCAGGAAGAAGCGCCAGGTGGTAGGCTCAGGCAAGTAAAAGGAGCCAAGCCGATGACCGCCAGGGAGTCAGATCCGCCCATACTACTCAGAGACGGTCGCGCCGATCACAGGGGGAAGGGGCGGACAGTCCGACGGAGCCTGCACAGGAAACATTGACCGGACATGAAGGATCGGAGCACGCAATGCCAACCTCCCTGCAGGGAATAGCGAAGAAAGCTCAGGAACAGAAACAGTATCGATTCCGCAATCTGTATGGGATGCTCAACGAGGAGTTGCTCAGAGCGAGCTGGCGCGAGATCAAGAAACACGCGGCTTATGGCGTGGACCAGATCAGCGCGCAGGACTATGAGCAGAACTTGGAGGAGAATATCCGGGCCTTGGTGGAGCGCCTTAAGCAGAAGCGGTATCGGGCCAAACTCGTCAAACGCCACTACATTCCGAAAGGGAATGGTCAGCTACGACCTCTCGGCATTCCCGCTGTAGAGGACAAGCTGCTGCAGGTGGCGGCCACCCGCCTCCTAGAGAGCATCTATGAGCAGGATTTCCTGCCCTGTAGTTATGGGTATCGTCCGGGGGTGGGGGCGTTGGATGCAATCGACAAACTGACGGTGAAGCTGCAGTTTGGGTACTATCACTATGTGGTAGAGGCGGACATCAAAGGCTTCTTTGACACCATGGATCATGACTGGGTGATCCGCATGTTAGAGGAGCGCATTGATGACCGCGCCTTTCTGGGGCTGATTCGCAAGTGGTTGCGGGCAGGGATACTGGACACGACAGGGGCAATTCTGCATCCGGTCACGGGTACGCCGCCAGGCGGTGTGCTCTCACCCGTGTTGTCCAATGTGTCCCTGCACTATGTGCTCGACCTGTGGTTTGAGAGAGTGATCAAACCGCAGTGTCGGGGAGAAGCGTGTCTACTCAGATACGCGGATGATTACATCTGCGCGTTTGAGCACAAGGCGGAGGCGGAGCGGTTCTATGCGGCGTTGGGGCCACGCCTGGAGAAATTTGGGCTGACTCTGGCACCCGCAAAGACCCGGATCCTGCCCTTCAGTCGATACCAGTCACCTGGCCAGGGACGCTTTGAGTTCTTGGGGTTTGAGTTGTACTGGGGACGGGATCGCGCGGGGAAGGCGCACCTGAAGCGGCGTACGGCACGTGCGAAGCTGCGAGCGTCGCTGCAGCGCTTCACTCAGTGGTGTAAGGAGAATCGCCATCGCCGGCTCAGAGAGCTGTTCCAGCAGTTAAACGGCAAACTCCGCGGGTATTACCAGTACTACGGAGTGCATGGGAACAGTGCGAGTCTGCAGCAGTTCTTCGACAGGGCAGTACGCATCCTGTTGAAGTGGCTCAATCGGCGGAGTCAACGGCCTAGCTATACCTGGCAGGGCTTCAAGACTCTCCTGACACACTTCAAGATTGCACGGCCACGGATTGTGGCGTATCCAAAGATGAGAAAGGCAACTGCGACGACCTGAGCGGGAATGCGGAAGCGAGGCGGACTGAAGAGCCCGGTGCGGGAAAACTGCACGCCGGGATCTGTGCGGGGGCCGTCGGGTAACTGGCGGTCCTACCGCGATGGCATCTATCGCGGTGATGAATGAAGAACATACCAGGCAATCTACCACTTAAGGCCTATCACGCCATCACATCCAAAAAAGTTAAACAGATAGGCACCTCATACAAAACGTGCTTGATTGGAGGAGAGGGCTGCGCCAAGGCCATCAGTTCACATAGTGTGCCAGTTTCAGCCTTGGAGAGCATTGCCAACGATGGGCATGTGTACACATTTAAGAGCCCGACTCATGATGAGTTGG
>CAZCWX010000319.1:0-3456 GCA_964502465.1 uncultured Enterobacteriaceae bacterium
TCAACTCAGACTGGGTAAACAGCTCTGACGACAGGCCCACGTTAAAGGCGAGTTTCTGTCCCGGCTGCAGAGGCAGCTCCACACTGGCACGGTTCCGCTGTTCGTCCACCGAGAGTGTGAGGTCTGGCTGGGCGACGGAGAAATCCCCTTCTGCCGTGCGTGCGATCGACACCGAGTTGAGGATCATGCGCCACTGCTGGCCTTCTTTATCATACGTCTCCTTGTAGTAACCGACATACAACTCCCGATCGATCCAGAGGACTTGACGGCCAGTGGTGTACTTGGGATCTTTCGGCACCGCCTCCACCACCCACACGGGTCTTCTGACCAGCCGATAGGAGGTTGGCCACCATGGCTTCCCCTTCCACCCCTCTGTCTCCCACCCCATCTGGAGGAAGTCTTCAGTGAATGCGAGACGGTACCCCTGGTCTGCCGGCCGGAGCGGTTTGGGGTTGGGCAGCGTATACGGCACCAGTGCGTCTTGGACGCCAACGAGCTTCCAGGTAAAGTATGGCACCTTGCCGGAGAACAGGTAGGGATCGTCGTGTGTCAGCTCCGAGCCGAAGAGGCGATCGGAACTGTTGGCAGGGGTAAGCCGCCGTACCCGGTTCAGCGCCGGGATAAACGTCCATAAGGAATTCCACTGTCTGGGGTCGAGATAAACCCACTGCAAAATGACGACCCCGACTACTTCGTGGGGTGATACTCCGGCCACAATCGCCTTTCGCAGGGTCGCATCCGGGTTCGCAATAGGGCCAGAGAAGCGCGAGCCGTAAAATAGGATCTGCCCTTGAAACTCGACGTGGCGCTCTAATCTCGTCGGGCTCACCCAGTGCAGATTGCTGAAGCGATCCGCATCGTCTGGCTGCATCAGGGTGTAGGAGAAGTTGTACATCACCTGTGCCGCAGCATGTGGGTCTGAGGGGTCGATGCGCGGAAAGGGGTAGCCGTAGAGGAACGGTGGGTGCGTGTGCGTCACCGCGTCGAGCAAAGAACCTTCCGCGTCTACGGTGAACTTTCCGGCATTCGCTTCTGAGGCCGCGGTGAATTTGCTGCCCCAGCGCAGCGTATCCGTGAGCGTCACTATCCCCGCTTCGTAGCTCCCATCTTGAAAACGGCGGAGGATCAAGTCTGGCATGAGGCCCTCTGCTTCTTGCCAATTCTTTTGCCCGAGTCTATCTCCAGGTTGCAGTTCAGCCCACACAAGAGGGTCGCAAGGAAAAGTGAACAGCAGAGAGAGGAGGAGAACAATGAGCGGCTGATCGCTTCCTTTCATCTCATCTACTCCGGGCGGTGGTCTACGGTTGCGTCAATAATATGGCGATGAAACTGCATCGTTCCCCCCTTACAAAAAGCCAGGTGGAAATTTCCTTCTATCGCAAACCCGACAGGCTTCATAGACAGGGGATTCTCTCTCTTCACTCATGCTTGTTGTGGTGCCACCGCCTCGGCGGCCTCAGACAGCAGGCGGGACGCCTGCACCACCAGATTGACACGGCACCTGTGAGGCTTACCAAAAATTGTTATGCACCCTCAAGTGCGCAGCCAATTGACTTCCACGGCGAGCCAGTCTAGTGGATTGGTATGGCGCTGCAACCGACGAAGCCTGGCATGACCACGGCCCAATTCACCCGGTGCGGCAGCCAAAGGAGGAACCTTATGAGTGGCTATACGATCATCGACGTCGATACCCATGTTACCGAAACACCTGATCTCTGGACCAGTCGGGTACCCGAGCGCATGCGCGACGCAGTGCCGCGAGTTGACACCGACGCGCGGGGGCGCCTGTGGTGGTACCTCGGCGATAAGCGCATCGCCAATCCCGGGCTAAGCGCCACCGCCGGCGTGGGCGATATGATGAGCTGGCCGAAAAGCTATGAAGAAATGCACCCGGGTGCCTACGACGCCAAGGCGCGGCTCCAGTATATGGACCAGATGGGCATCTGGGCGATGGTCATGTATCCGAACGTGGGGGGCTTTGGCAATCAGCAGTTCCTGAAGTTGAAAGACCCTGAATTGATGCTCACTTGCGTACAGGCCTACAACGATTGGCAGACCGAGTGGGCGTCGGCCGATGCGCGCCGGTTGCTGCCGATCACCTCGACACCGTTCTGGGATGTCGCGGCAGCAGTGCGTGAAGTACGGCGCTGTGCCGCCATGGGTCACAAGGGGATTCTGTTCACAGGGGCACCACAATCCTTGGGGCAACCGCTGCTGGGCGACCCGCATTGGAATCCACTGTGGGAAGTGGCCGTCGAGCTTGATCTGCCGATCAGTTTCCATATTGGCTCCGGCAACATGGAAGACGGCCTGCAGCGCGAGAAGATGGCGGCCTATGGGCGGATGGCCACGTTTACCGAGCTGTCGGTCAACGTCTTCTTGCACAACGGCATTCAGTTGAACGACCTGTTAATGTCCGGAGTGCTGGCGCGCTATCCCACCATTAAGTTTATCTCGGTAGAAAGTGGGATTGGGTGGATTCCCTTCGTGCTCGAAGCGCTCGATTACCAGTTCAAGGATAACCGGGTGTCGGAGGAGCGGCCGGAATTCGACATGCTCCCATCGGAATATTTTACCCGTAATGTGTACGCGTGCTATTGGTTCGAGCAGACCGCACCCCGGCGCTTGATCGACAAGGTAGGCGTGGACAACATCCTCTTTGAAACTGACTTTCCCCATCCGACCTCGCTGTACGGCGACGAAGTACACCAGCGGATCAAAGGTGGTCTCTCCGACTGCACTGAAGAGGTGCGGCGCAAGATCTTGTGGGAGAATGGGCAGAAGTTGTACAAAGTCGAGCTCCCTACGGCGGAGGACGAGGCGAAGCGCGCGGCGTCGGCCACCGCGTGACGCGCGACCCGGCCCACACTGAGGATCCGCACAAAAAGAACTTGGTCAATTCTTGTGGTGCAGGCCTCTGGCCTGCCCTACACACTGCAGGCGAGGACGCTTGCACCACAAGTGGAATAGAGAAGCGCACGACCAGATTTGCCGGTCGTGCCCAAAACCCCATCCTCGTTCCACACCGCTTCAGTCAGTTGCTCAATCCCCAGTCTTCTCATCCTTCTTCTCACGCTCGCGATAATCACCAAAAGTCTTATCGCGGAGAGACAAGGCTTGGCGCACGCCTTTCCTGAACTCCTTGAGATAGGTCAGCGTCGATTCGGTCGTAAACGCCAGAGCCTGCATCTCCGTGCCAGCGCGGATGGCCGCACGCACGCCCATGACCTCCATCGCCCGATGCACGGACCGCTTGTTGATCTGCTGTAACTCGGTCGGAATCTTGGCCACCCGCTCCGCGATCTCCAGTACCCGCGTTTCCAGCTCGGCGGCTGGAAACGCCCGGTTGGCAAAGCCTTTCTGCGCCGCCTCAATCCCGCTGATCGCATCACCAGTCAGCATCATTTCCATGGCATCCCGCATGCCCATCAACCAGGGATGGAACTGCATGTCAGG
>CAZCWX010000320.1:0-3582 GCA_964502465.1 uncultured Enterobacteriaceae bacterium
GAGAGCGCGTGTCCACCAACCAGTCACCTGCGGCCACTTCCGCCCCGGCCGCATGACTTCGCAGACTATCATCACCATACCAACGCCGAATACAATCAGAGCAATGAGCATGTTCCTGTCCTGTACGATACCATCACTATGGAGCACTCTAGCATTTTCGGTGAGATCCCGCTCTTTAGAGGATGCAGAGGAGGAGGATCTATTCGCCGTGTCATGGGTAGCAGGAGTAGATGGATGCTGCGCCGGGTGGGTGGTCGCGCTCGTGGAAGAACAATCGCAGGGTACACCAGTCCACGACATCAGGATATGCACCCGCTTTGACGAGATTCTTTCGCTTTCTCCGAGGCCAGAGGTCATTGCCATCGACATTCCCATTGGTCTCTTGGATGAACCTCACCCTGGCGGGCGAACATGTGACAAACAAGCACGGAAACTGCTGGGTCCCAGAGCCAGCAGTGTCTTCTCTCCACCTTCTCGTGTGGTGTTGCAGGCCACGCAGTATGATGAAGTCCGTTCGTATGGCCTGAGCCGTCAGGCGTTCGGCATCCTGCCGAAGATTCGCGAGGTCGATCGGCTCATGACTCCAGAGTTGCAACAACGTGCCTATGAAGCGCATCCAGAACTCGCCTTTCGCTCTCTCACAGGTGCTCCCATGCGACACAACAAAAAGACCCGCGAGGGACGCGAAGAGCGGCTACGAGCACTCGAACAAGCCCCAGATGGACTTTTTCGTGAGATCAGACCAGTTTTTGAGAAAGCCTTGAAAACCTCTACCCGCGTACAGGTTGCTCCAGACGACCTGCTTGACGCGTTCGTTATGGCGTGGACAGCTCTTCGTATCGCAAATAGGCAAGCCGGCCGTCTACCCGCCAATCCACCGGTTGATCAGAAAGGGTTGCGAATGGAGATATGGTTTTGAGGAGGGCCTTCCTTCACTCCATTCGCTAAGTTTATTTTCAGTTCTGCAAGTTTTGGTATGGCCTGTTCAGCAAGTCGGAAATACTCTTCATTCACCTCTAAGCCTATGCTTTTCAAACCTAGAGCTTTTGCTGCCGCTATGGTCGCCCCAGACCCCATAAAGGGATCTAAGATTACTCCTTTCCTTAGAGGAAGGGCTGCCCAGACAATCTGTCGCATAAATGACTGCGGTTTCAGAGAAGGGTGAGGAGCCAACTTTCTTTCCAGCTCCTTAGCTGGGTTAGACTGAATCAAATCACTGAATGGCACCTCGACGACGGGACGACGAATGTCGCCCCTTTGACTTGCTGCAAACACGCAGGAATCGTCTCATCCTTGATGACCGAGCCGGGCCGCAAATCCGTGATGTAGCACACGCGTCCCGGATACCAGGCAGCAATGGGGTTTTCTAAACGAAGGGTCAGCAAGTTCTCATCCAGCACGATCACGCGGCTGCTGCCTTAGCCTCACGTTTCAGCAACGCCGCGCCAAGCCGTAGCGCCTCCTCAATCGCCTTTCTAGGCACACGCCCTTGGAAGTTTTCTACTAATTGCCCTAAAGGTTCCCCTGCAGCCAGCAGGTCTAGAATGACCTGCACTTCGATCCTGGTATATTTGAACGTCGGACGTCCCCCACAAATGCCGGGCGCAGTAACAATATAGTCGCCGAGAGGATAATATTCATAGGACTCACCCCCCACGACCTCACGCACTAATTTTTTGGCAGCTTTCGCCATAAGTGTTATCTTAGCGTCCCTCAGCCAATTCTAATTCTTTGATCCGTGAACGGGCCGGCTCGAGGTGTTTGATCTTCACATAAACGATCGGCTGACCTGCCTCAGTTTGCATACGTGCTCCCTGACGGCTCCACTCGTTAAACTCTTCGTCTCCCTCCAAGAGGAGAGCAACAAGAGCATGGTCAGGAATGAGATCAGCAAACTCCGGATGCTCCCGTACATAGCGATCGAACTCGTTTATCAGTCGGGCATTTCTCGCCTCGAAAGAGTTCATAATTACCCTTCACTTTATGGAACTATTTGAAACCCCATCCCGACATGCGTAAAGTGCTCATCCTCTGTCAGGATCTGGATAAGGCGCCTTTCCTGCATTACGACCATAGAAGTCAAGTCCGTAAAAGAAATCCGAGGTTTGTCAGAGAATCTGAGCCGCAATCGCTTGGCTTTCTCAAAGCGCTCAGGAGTGATCCGCTCTAGGCGGAGATAACCTCTTTTGATCGCTGTTTCTATTGTCTCCATCCCTGCCTTTGCAGTTTCAAATGACATCCAACGGAAAAGGAGGGTTATAGTCTCATCCAAAACGTAATCTGAAGTGTAGCTCATTCTTCCCTGATCCCAAAAATTTTTGAGAAAAGCGCTGACTTCCCTATGCCGAGCTTCTCTTTTATTTGAGGAGGTTACCCATCCCCAGGTATCAATAAAGACTCGCACATTATTTTCCGTACAGCTCCCCATCTATCTTGTGCGCAAACGGCTCCACATCAGCGATACCAATAAAGTCTCGCAAAGGATTTTTTGTTGGATCAAGTTTTTTCTTTGTTTTCGGCAAGAGCCCTTCTCTTCTCTTTATTTTCAGTCTACCGCTTGCGTTCAATCCTTTTGGCCGTTTCCCAACCTTCACTGCAGGTTTTTTTTTTACCGCGCCTTTCTTCATTTTTGTCCTCTCTACACGGGCCTAAACTTTGGCACCGAGATCTCTTCGGTCCAGTCCTCAAAAGTCACCTCGACTGACATGCCGATGTGCACTTTCTCCGGTGCGCAGCCGATGATGTTGGTCATCATCTGTGGTCCTTCATCGAGCGTGACTAAAGCAACAACGTACGGCACCTCGGCAGCAAAGGCTTGCGTGACCGGACGATAGACAACTGTGAACGATAGCACTTTGCCTTTTCCTGACGCCTGGACCCATTCAACCTTCTCACTCATGCAGGCAGTGCAATACAAACGCGGGTAGAACTGATGATGCCCACAAGCGGTACACTGCTGAACGCGCAGTTCATGCTTTTTACACCCTTCCCAATACGGCTTGGTCTCCCGCGTCGGAACAGGAACCGGTTTACTTACTGGCGCTGCCATTATCCCCTCTCCTTTCCAAGAATCATGGTGCAATGCGTGGACATGATTCCCCCCTGACCGTGAACCAGAGAAATTTCTGCCTCTTTGACCTGGCGTGGACCACACTCACCGCGGAGTTGATGTACCGCTTCAGTGATCGAGAACAGCGACCCTGGGTGTCCGGGGTGACAGTGGGACATCAACCCTCCGTGGGTGTTTATCGGTAGCTCTCCGCCTAGCTCGATCCGGCCTCCCTCGACGAACCGTCCACCTTCACCTTTGGGACAGAAACCCAAATCCTCCAGTTCGATAACCACCACAGGGGTAAAACAGTCATACAGCTCAGCCACGTCGATATCTTTCGGACCGAGACCGGCCATCGCGTAGGCACGCTCACCCGCTTCCTTTGCGGCAGAGGTCGTCAGGCTCCGGGCCTGGCTGATGTGTTCGTGTGAGTGCCCTTCGCCTACGCCTAAGATGTAGACTGGCTTGTTCTTAAAATCCTTCGCCCGCTCAGTCGCGGTCATAACGATGGCCGCTCCTCCATCGGAGAC
>CAZCWX010000321.1:0-4304 GCA_964502465.1 uncultured Enterobacteriaceae bacterium
ACTCCGTCGCAAGAGAGAAAGAAGCCGGTTCTCGCGTGAGCGAAGACCACAGAGAGAGGGCGAACGTGAGGAGTACCCCAGCCGTCGCCAGCGCAGCAATCACGCGCGGGCGCCAGCGTAAAACCTCTAGCCATTGCCTTACCCATGCCCATGAGGAACGCGGAGAGGAAGGTTCTGTCATGAGCGCAGCACGAAGCCGACGTTCTACCGTAACCGGGACGGGCACGAGCAAACGCCGAGCACGCAATGCTGCCTGGAACTGCTTTTCCGTGGCAAAGAGCTGCTGACAGTTGGGGCAACCGCTCAGATGCTCTGCAACGGCTTGCCATTCCGCAGCCGTCAACTGTCCGTCAACATGGGCTGCGACAAGGTCGTGATACGTTTCGCAAGTCATGGTTTACCTGTCCCAGCATCCCGAGGTTTTTCGGTCTCGGCAGAACGTGGATCTGGGGTATATCTCCGCTCTTGGGCGTATGTCATCAGCGCTGTTCGCATCAGCCGCCGTGCACGCGACAATCGTGAGCGAATCGTCCCTATCGGACAACCAAGGATAGTCGCGGCTTCTTCGTACGTCAGTTCCTCCAGGTCTATCAGGAGCAGGGCAGAACGGTATTCTTCAGGCAAAGAAGAGAGCGCCTCGGCAATCTCGGTATCAAGGAGTTGCGCCATGAGCGCCGCAGCAGGATCGTCTCGCCCGGCTTTCCCATCAGCGAATAGTTTCTTTTCATATTCACGAGCGGCTTCTGCAAACTCCACGGTTCGTCGTGCTCGCGCCCGTTCTCGATAGCGGTTTTTGTATGCATTATGCATGATCGTCATCAGCCACGCGCGGCAGTTGGTGCCAGGCGTGAACTGGTGGAAGGAACGAAACGCCCGGAGATAGGTTTCTTGAAACAACTCTTCTGCTTCTTCTTGCCGCCGGGTGAGGTAGAGGCAGGCGGTATAGACCGCATCTTTATGAACGAGCGCGTGCGTTTCGAAGAGGGCGTGCTTCTCCATGCCTTCTTCCCATTCTGCCACAAGACCTCGTGTGAACAACCCCGATACCGTAGCGGTCATATGCATACAGAAAACTTAACCAGGATGCGACGAGAAAAGTTCCCAATAAGAGAAGACAAATCCCAGTCTTTGTTATCATTCAATAATCCTTCCTTTCATCTGTATCGAAAAGTATAGGCACCACCCTTTCACAAAACTGCCCAAGCAACTAATCTTGTGAAAAAGGAAACCTT
This sequence comes from uncultured Enterobacteriaceae bacterium, assembly GCA_964502465.1. Taxonomy (GTDB): domain Bacteria; phylum Desulfobacterota; class Binatia; order Bin18; family Bin18; genus CAZCWX01. Next base: position 1,233 of record CAZCWX010000321.1, read on the forward strand.
CTTTGAATGGGAATGAAACAACGCACTGGGGTCGCATGCTGTATGGGTATTGGCTGTGGACCAGCCTGAGCCTTCTGCAACTTGGGTTTCCCCACAAGGCTCAGGCTGCTTGTGGAGAAGCCCTTGCGGAAACGCGGCAAGTGCTCATAGCCGAGGAAGCGGCGTTCCGTTCGACTGAGCAAGCTGTGCGTGCGGCAAGGGCAATGATGCTCAGTCGCGAAGCAGATCTGCGTGAAGTACTGGCCACTCCAGCAAGTGGATATCCAGAGGATGTGGCGCGTCGGCTGAGCGAACTCCATCGCACTGAGGTTGCCCTCAAGCTGCAAATGCTAGATCGGCTGCGCGCGCAGCATGAAGAGGCGCGTCAACAGTGGGAGCGAGGCCACCAACTCCTCCACATGCAAATGACGGAAGCCCGCACTGCTGCCCAAACCGACCTCCTCTCCCAAGATGATTACTGTGGTGTGCAGGAACGATACGTGCAAGCCCTTCAGTTGTATCAGCAAGGGATGCAGCGATATCGTACCGGCATGGACTTGTACGCCAAAGCCCTGGATGCGTACGGCGTGCGTTTTCTCATGCCCTACACTCAAGGGTTTACTGCTCCTCAGACCTGGGAAATCCTTGTTGAAGAATTGGAGCGGGAGGATTTTTTGCACGACTTCCTTGTACCCCTGACTGCCAATGCCGTGCGTATGAGACCACCTGACGTCCCACCATAAAGGCTGTTTCTCCTCGAGCAGAAGAAATCAAGAGAAAACGCTCTGCTGTCATCATGCCGCAATATTTTCCTCGTATCGTCATCTGGCTTTACGCCTCTTTAACGAAATAGGGAGCACCCGCCTGTCGCTTCGAGCACTTCTGAATATATGAGTGACTCCCTGTTCCATATCTCCCTGTCTTTATGTTACTTTTTCACAAGAGGTAGCGATGGCCAGAGGAGCCTTGAACGCGTTCACGGAGTGTATGTTGTGCGACAACGTCGTTGATCTTGCTGTCTGGGTCATGAGGAAAAAGGACCCAACTCAGAAGTCTGTATGAAGCCAATACAAAAACAGCAGAAAAAGCAAATTTCTGCTTCTTCCTCTCATACGCTCGCGAGGTGGTTCAGTCGGGCCCTCTTCACCATGATGGCAGCATGGACTTGGCACCAGGGGTGGGCGGCGGGCCATAGCGTTGCCGTAATGCCTACTCCGGACCAAGTACAGGACCGCCTACACAGTCGCCTCGCAGAGCTTCCTCTACCACCGTCGATCACCGTTGCAGGTGAACGCATCCGGGTACCACTCGCCCTGCTGGCCTTCTACGAACGGCGTGCCTATCAGCCGGCCTGGATTCAGGGAGCCGAACTCCTCCCTCCTGGGGAAGTGCTGGTCGCGGCAATCGAGGCAATACAGCACGAAGGGTTGCGACCGACTGACTACCATCTCACGCAAATCCATACCCTCCGGACAACTCTCCGTTCTACACAAGAGCAACATTCCTTCCTTGATGCTGACCACCTCGTTGATCTCGATCTCTTGCTGACTGATGCCTTCTTCTTGTATAGCGCCCATTTGTTAACCGGCCGGATCAACCCGGACTCTGACCGTACCGAGTGGAAAGACACTCGTCGGAAAGTTGATCTCGTCGCTCTGCTAGAAAATGTGCTTGCCACCAATCAGGTCGAAAACTTCTTGCGCAATGCCCCTCCTGCTCATCCACTTTATGTGAATCTGAGGCAGGCCCTCGCGCAGTACCGGGACATTATCGCAGCCGGAGGCTGGCCGAAGGTTCCCAACTGCCCCAAACTCTATCCTGGGGATCGAGATCCCTGTTTGAGGACACTGCGCATACGCCTGCAGGCTGAAGGATTTCTTCCAGCCAAACATCATCTACACGAGCAAGATTTTTATGATGATGAACTCGTACGGGCCGTGCGGCGCTTTCAGAAGCGATATGGCCTGAGCGTAGATGGCATTATCGGGCCTGCAACCTTAGCTGCAGTGAATGTCTCGGCTGAGGCTCGGGCGCGACAGATCGCATTGAATCTTGAGCGTCTCCGCTGGTTGCCACGCAATCCGGAGCCGCATGCGCTGGTGGTCAATATCCCCGGTTTTACCCTGGAGATGTGGGAGAGCGGGCAATCCGTGAAGACGATGCGTATCGTGGTAGGGAAAGAGTTGTCTGCCACTCCGGTCTTTAGCGCTCCCATGACCTACCTCGTGCTGAATCCTGATTGGCACCTGCCTCACAGCATCGCTGCGAAGGAAATGTTGCCGCGCATCCGCCAGGATCCCAGCTATTTAGCAACCCATCGTATCAGAGTTGTCCAGCGGGTCGATGGAGAAACGCGGGTCGTCAACCCGAACGGGATTGACTGGTCCCAACTGTCAGCCAACAATTTTCCCTACCGCCTGCGCCAGGAACCAGGCCCGACGAACTCCATGGGCCGGATTAAGTTTATGTTCCCGAACCCCTTTAGTATATATCTGCATGATACACCAGTTCGTTCCCGGCATCTGTTCGGGAACAGAGTGCGCACTTTTAGTCATGGCTGTATTCGGGTCGAAGAGCCGATCGAGCTAGCAGCATACCTCTTGGCGGAAAATCAACAATGGACCCCAGATGCCCTGATGGTGGCCCTTGATCGGGGCAAGCAACGGACCGTGCGCCTTTCTGATCCTATTCCGGTTCATATTGTCTATTGGACCGCCTGGGTAGACCAGGAAGGCGTCCTGCAATTTCGACCTGACATCTATGGGTACGATCGGATGTTGGATAGAGCGCTCCAGAAGGCACCGTCTATCCTGTAACAATCTCGCTGATACACAGAAGCCGAAGGGCTCAGCCTGACGGCACCGGAGGAATCACCCACTGCGGTGTACCCAAGTTGTGCCGTCCGATTTCGGCTTGCTTTTTGTTCCGAATGATCCTCGGAAAGAAAAAACTGTCATGTCTGCTGGGACATCGACTAAATACACGTTAAAGATCCCAAGGCCATCAGCCGAACATACCAATGTTGACAGCATTTATGGCTATGTATGGTCGTGTTAGAAGACTACTATCATACTGCGGCGGTGGGCATACCGC
>CAZCWX010000322.1:0-6947 GCA_964502465.1 uncultured Enterobacteriaceae bacterium
GCCTGGGGAAAGCGATAGGCCGCAAGAGTCTCTTCCAATTTCTTGAGCTTGACGAGCAAATCATCGTCTCTCTGGAACTGCAGCAAGCGCTGGACGTGCTCAATGACAGGATAGAAGGCCGTGTCTGGTAATAGGGCGAGCAGTGGAACTCAATCCGCGTCCCTCCTTCCTTGGCCACTCGCTCTTTGAGTTCTTGTGCCAGCCGGGATTTGCCGATCCCTGGTTCTCCACTGAGCAGCACGACCTGCCCTGTGCCTGTTTTCGCGTGCTCCCAACGTCTGAGGAGTAGTTCCAACTCCTCCTCTCGCCCTACCAACGGCGTCAGTCCACCCCTGACTGCCACCTCGAAGCGGCTCTGGACACCACTCTCGCCGAGGACCTGGTACACCTCTACCGGAGTGGAGATCCCTTTCAGCGGAGATGGGCCAAGGCTACGGCACGCAAAGAATCCCCGGGCCAGTTGATAGGTAGCAGTGCTGATCACGACGGTATCGGCCTCGGCGAACCCTTGCACGCGGGCAGCAATATTAGGGGTCTCGCCCAGGGCTAACTGTTCGCGATTGCTCCCGCCTCCCATTTCGCCCACGACCACTAAGCCAGTATGAATACCGATACGTACGTGGAGAGGGTAAGAGGCGTGAGCATTCAGCTGGCGCAGTTCGTCAATGATGCCCAACCCCGTTCGGACGGCCCTCACGGCATCATCCTCGTGCGCTCCCGGATAGCCAAAGTAGACGAGCAGCCCGTCGCCCAGATACTGCGCAATATAGCCCTCGTAGCGCTGAATGACCCCCGTGCAGGTCTCTTGATAGACTCGCACGATCTCGCGTAACTCTTCGGGGTCGAGCTGGGAGGAGAGGGCGGTTGAGCCGACGAGGTCACAGAAGAGGACGGTGAGCTGGCGACGCTCGCCGTCACTTCGTCTGGAGTCTAACGTCTGGGGTCTAGGGGCTAGGCGTTGGGTGCTAGGTGCTGGAGGCTGGGGACTGACAACTGACAACTGAGAACTGGTAACTGCTGTGCCGCCCGTCCACACCAATACCTCGCCGTCCTCATCAATCGCTAACTGCTTGGCTTTGATAATTTCGGCCTTCAGGTCTTCCAGATACTCGTCATCCAAGGCAAAGCGCCTTTTCAGGGAGCGGTATGAAACCCGCCTTTCGCGTTGTAACAGGTCGAGTACCTGGACCAGGATTTCGTCGAAGGTCATTCCACTTCCTCTGCCTCGCTCTTACACTGAGAAAGCAGCAGAACGCAAGCGTTTCATACTCAGCCTTGTTCTTCTGCTATCTCCTCGTTATCGTGGCTTTATGACTGTCTCCGACAATTTCTTCCTCGGCTGCGCGGTCTGGGCTTATAAAGGCTGGATCGGTGACCTCTATCCGCCCAACAGCAAGCCAACAGACTTTCTGCGCTTGTATAGTCGCCGCTTCACAGCCGTTGAAGGGAATACCACTTTTTATGCCGTACCAGACACAGACACTCTCGCGCGTTGGGTGGCAGACACTCCACCCGGTTTCGTCTTCTGTCTGAAACTGCCCCGGGAGCTGACGCATCAACGGTCGCTGCAACCCTCCATTCCTGGCGCTCTCCGTTTTCTTGAGCAGGTACGAAGCTTGGGGGATCGCCTCGGCCCGATTTTTGCGCAACTTTCCCCCTATTATGGACCTGCGCTGTTAGACGACCTCACCAGCTTTCTCAACGCCTGGCCTCGGCGCGAAGCGCCGCTCGCTTTAGAGGTTCGTCATCCAGCGTGGTTCCAAGAACCTCATACGAGCGCGTTAACGAACACCCTTAAACGTCTCGGTGTTGGTCGCGTCCTGCTCGATTCTCGCCCTATTTATAGTGGCCCTGATGATCCACAGGTGCAAATAGAACGACGCAAACCGAAATTACCGCTCCAACCTGCGGTGACAGCACCGTTCAGTCTTGTCCGTTTTATCAGCCATCCGCAGCGAGAGTTCAATCACGCATTCTTAACCGAATGGGCCGAGACCCTCGATGGTTGGTTCCGTCAGGGGACACGAGTCTATTTCTTTGTGCATTGTCCAGTCGAGGCCCAAGCCCCAGGAACGGCTCGCTTTTTCCAACACCTGCTCGAACAGCACCAAGTTCCTGTTCCCCCACTCCCGTGGAACACCCTCAATCGGTTTCCTACTCAGCTCAGTCTGTTTTAAGGGAGGGTTGTGTGAGCAACCACTCATAGAGTCGCCCTGGATCGTTGGTCATGATCCCATCCACGTGCTGAACGTGAATAAGCAACTGCCAGTCTGCCGGACTGTCTACTGTCCAAGGGAAAATCCGCAGATTGGCCGCGTGGCAGGTGGTTACCAGCTCCGGCCATTGACCCAGGAGATGAAAGTCAGGATGCACAGAAAAACACTGCAACTCCTGGGCTCGGGAAACAATCGCTGACGGACTGCCAAAATGCTGCGCCTGTTCTAAGTCAAGAAGAAGACCAAGCGGGATATGAGAGTCTTCCTGTCGTACCAGCCGTAAGCTGTCATGATGGAAGCTCGATACTAACACACGTTCGGCAAGGCCACACGCACGAACGAGTGCGGCCAAGCGAGCCTCGATCCCTGGATAGGCAACGGTATCAGTCTTCAGTTCAACGTTGTAGCAGAGCGATCGTTGTAAAGTCGCGAAGACCTCTGCTAGGCGTGGAATTTTGAGGGTTTGCCCTTGCCAGTGACCAAGGACTCTGGCAGATATCTCTTCCCATGAAAACGAGTGCACCGGCAACGCTTCTCCACATAACCGTTCCAGCGTATGATCGTGAAACACGAAGAGTTCACCGTCGGTGCTCTGTTGCACATCGAGCTCAACCATGAAGGCCCCAGCATCACGAGCCATACAAAAGGAGGGGATAGTATTCTCAAAACACCCTGCTGCGGCACCCCGATGTCCAATAACCCAGCAGTGGAGAGAAGCCGTTATCAAAGGTTGAGAGAGAGGTTTCATACAGAAAGTCGCGTTGTCTATGGTGAATCTGACCGCAGCGAGGACTGCTTTTTGTCAATAACAATGGGTGGATTGTGCATGTACGCGATTCTGTAACACCCTGGTCGGCACCAATTGCGCCATAAGACTTCTCTCTGTACACTGCCAGCAGCAGGAACGGTTTGACGATTCCGATCCTTGGCGCGAGTCTCCAGAGAGGAATAGACATGATCATTGACTCGGAAACGTTCGCTGAAGTTGAGCATGCAATTACCCAGGCGACGCAAGGAATTAGTACAGCGACGCAACTGGTCAAGGGACTCGGACCGCAGACCGAAGAAGCGCGTGCGTACATCGGACGCTTGCTGAACCAAATCCTTGAAGTACAGATCCACGTTCAACGTGCCAGCGCAGTCCTCGATGCGGTGAAAGAAGCGAACCAGGAAGAGACCTCCCACCAATAAGAGGAGTTATAGGGCTCTCTTCGATGGTGAAATAACGGGCAGCGAGCACAGAAACCTCAGTGCGACCTCACACTGTGAGGTCGATGGGCGGCGTGACTGCGGGCCCTTTCCCTCAACCGCGACAAATCGCATAACATTATTCTTGTGTCCTGAAAGCGCCCTTGTGCCTAGTATATTCCCCAATCAGCCAAAATAGGGCAGTAAGTAGGGTTCGCTCTGGGCAAGAGATTCGGTATAATTTGTATATTGTGGGGGATTCGTGGATGGTAGATGTGAAAATTAAGAAGATTCGCCGTACGCTCGCCAACCATCGACCAGCCCCAGACACGAGAGAAGCCACCACCTGGGCTGCGGTCGCACTGCTACTGCAGCCACGCCGTGATGACCTCTACCTCCTGTTTATCCACCGTGCCCACCATCCCCAAGACCCCTGGTCTGGGCATATGGCCTTTCCTGGTGGCAGAAGAGACCCGGAAGACACCGATCTTCGGGTCACTATCCACCGCGAAACGAAAGAGGAGGTGGGAATCGATCTCGACGACCATGGTGAGTACCTGGGTCGCTTAGCCTCAGTACAGGCAATGGCACGAGGCAGACTGATTAGTATGAATGTAACCCCATTCGTGTATCTGGTTTCCTCAGAGGCCCGTCCATCACCAGACCCAGTTGAGGTACAAGATACCATTTGGGTGCCCCTGTCTTTTATGCAGCAAAACAAAATTGAGACCCTGGTTCCTCGCCCTGTGCCAGATGGAGGAACCATCGAAGTCCCAGCTTTGGTGTATGGTGGGAAAACGATATGGGGCCTGACATACCGTATGCTCCGGGGCTTTCTCGAGCTCATTACTGAAAAGTGAGGTGGGGGTGTGACACAAAACAGCAAAAAAGATAAAGTCGAGACAGACGAAAAAGTAATGCCAAAGGTTAGCCTCGGAGGGAAACCAAGATTCGTCCGGTGTGAGATTACCGGCCCGGACGGCAAAACCCGTCCAGGCTGGGAAATGTGGCTCGGAGAACATTGTTTTGGCCGGGCAGACCGCAAAGAAATGTTGTTGCGTAGTCTCGAGCGTCAACAACAACCGCCGCAATCATTTCACTGGCGCGAGGTGCACCGCCAACGGTTTGAGCGAACACGTCAACAAAAAACGGATACAACCGAATGGCTACCAGAGATAGAAGCACCGGAATCGCCTTAGGGGGAATCGAAGATTGTGTTATGCACCCGAGAAAATGAGCGCTCGCTCAGTGTCTCTTGACAAGCGATAAGGGCCTGTGCAACACAATATACATGACAAGCTTAATAGCAGTATCCCTCGCAAGAGGGGGATACCAAGGTGGTTGAACTTTTAACTATACGACTTGCACCTATCAAAGGAGGGTGACAGATGGAAAAACTACGTGTTGTTTCGGCAGACTCCCACATGATGGAGCCAGCCGATCTCTGGGAATCACGCCTGGATAAAAAATTCAAAGAGCGCGCCCCGAAAGTGATGAAGAATCCAAACAAGGCTGGCTATATATTCGTAGCCGAGGGGATCGACCCCTTCCCTGTCGCCGGCGGATTTGGTGCTGGTCGATCGGGTGAAGAATTAAAGGATCACATGGATAAGGGGTACGAGGCAGCTCGGCCGAGTGGCTGGGACCCGGTCGAACGCGTCAAAGACCAGGAAATCGACGGAGTCGAGGCTGAAGTGCTCTACACGACGCTTGGCATGCCGTTGTTTGGGTTAGAAGATGCAGACCTGCAACGAGCCTGCTTCGCCGTGTACAACGATTGGGTGGCAGAATTCTGCTCACACAATCCGAAACGGCTCTATGGGATCGGCTTGGTGTCGCTCGAAGACATTGATGCCGGCGTGAAGGAACTCGAACGCATTCACAAAAATGGTATGCGTGGCGCCATGATTTGGGGGTCGCCACCGGCAGACAAACCGTACAGCAGCCGGATCTATGACAAATTCTGGCAAGCTGCGGCAGATTTACAGATGCCGCTGTCGCTGCACGTGATTACTGGGAAAGGCAAAGAGAGCAAAATCAACTTCGAGCAGATTAGCACATTCTACATGAACCTCATCCACGAGGTGCAGCGTTCACTCTCGACTATCATCTTCGGCGGCGTGCTGGAGCGGTTCCCGAAGCTGACGATCGTGTCGGCTGAGAATGACACCGGCTGGTTCCCTCACTTTATGTATCGTATGGACCACGCATACGATAAATTCCATGCGATGGAAAAAGAACCGCTGCCGATGAAGCCGAGCGAATACGTACGTCGGCAGATGTGGGCAACGTTCCAGGATGACCCAATCGGCCCTTCGACGTACAAGATTTTCGGCGAAAATAATTACATGTGGGCCTCTGACTTTCCCCACACCGATTCCACTTGGCCGGAGTCTCGCCAATGGATCGCGAAAGATTTCGCTGGAGTACCGGAAGCGGTTACCAAAAAGATCGTGTTCGATAATGCAGTGAAGCTCTACCGCATGGATTTGAATTAACCAGCGATCAGCAGTTAGCTAGACACAGCAAGGGCGCACGGCCGCGCGCCCGGCAACAAGCAGAGCCAGGAGTCATCTCCTGGCTCTTTTATTTTCTTCGCTGATATGGGAAAACTCCTGTGTCGGTATGCGTCATCTTTCCACGTCGAGCCATCACGTCGAGCCATAGGGAAAAGGCGATGACCCTTGAAGAATTATCCTTCACGGAACCCATCACTGAACCTGACATCACTGCTTGCAGCATCTTGCTCGTTCGCAGCGAATCCCCCTAGAAAAAGAGATGAGCCATGAGCGAATATCAATACTACGAGTTTCTGGCGATTGACTGTCCCCTCGATGCCAAGCAGATGGCCGCTTTGCGCGCGCTCTCCACCCGCGCCGAGATCACGTCCACGCGCTTTACCAACGTCTACCACTGGGGCGACTTCAAAGGCTCCCCTGAAAAACTGATGGAGCAGTATTTCGATGCACACGTCTACGTGGCCAACTGGGGAACTCACATCTTGATGCTGAGACTGCCAAAGGCTCTGCTAAGCAAAGAGACACTGGCCCCGTACTGCATCGACGAGGGAGTGCACGGTTGGACGAAAGGCGAGCACCTGATTATCGAGTGGCGTCGCGGCGGAGAGCCGGACGACGAATGGGTTGAGGGCGAAGGATGGATGGCACGCCTGATGCCCATCCGCGAAGAACTCGAACGGGGCGACTACCGTGCGCTGTATCTTGGCTGGCTCTATGCCGCCAGTCTCAATGACGAGCTTCCAGAAGAGACCAGCGAACCGCCCGTACCAACAGGTTTGGGGAAATTAACCGCTGCGCAACGTTCGCTCGTCGAATTTCTCGGCATTGGCGAAGATTTTCTTGCTGCCGCTACCCAGGGAAGCCTACCCGTGTCAGACCGCGTAGACTCTCCGCAGGAAATGGCGCAATGGGTAGCGGCTATCCCAGCGGACGAAGCGCGCCAGTACCTGCTCCTTCTGTTGCAGGGCAAAGCCAAACAAGCCGAGCGAGAAGTGCGACAAAAGTACACAATGGCCCGGCGCGC
>CAZCWX010000323.1:0-3737 GCA_964502465.1 uncultured Enterobacteriaceae bacterium
CTTCCCTGAATGAGTGCTCCTATTGCTTCTCGTCGAGTCATAAAGTCGAGACTCCTTTTATCGTAGATGATAACGGGAAGACCATCGATCACAAGGCTCAGTCAAAATAAGGATTCGCATATGCGCCTGCATATTTTCAGCTGGAAGCGCACCGGTTACCAGACCCTTTGCCTGAAATGTTTCTGAAGTTGCTGTAAGAATCGACATTCCAGGTTTATCAAACGTTACAGAGGCTAGACACTCAGAGTCGCAAGGGGCTCTTCTCTCTGATTCCTACAACCCGTAGAATACAAGCACTGTGTCAAGAACACGCCGCTCAACTTTGCTTCTCGGGCTTCTTGTCTTTCTCTTCCCTGCCCTTTGTCTCTTACCGGCTTTCCATCTGCACTCTGCCTATGAACATACGCATGGGACACATGGAATCCATACGCACCTTCCTGTTGTGCACGTTGACTTTCTCCCTATCCCTGACCACGACTCTGGGGAGCACAGCAGGGGGCACGGACTACCAGGAGATACTTCACCTCAGCCTCTTTCTCACATCAGTTTCCCGACACTTCTCCCTCGAAGCCTTATTTTCTTCACACTCATTCTGGAGAAGATCTCCATCGCTTTGCCTGTGAAGGAGTTGATTCTCTTCCCACCGTTCTTGTCTCACACATGGATTCTCCTGAGAGACCATTCTCCTTCCGCTCTAGACCTCTCCTTGCCTCCTTCCGCTCCTCGTTCGCCTCCGCTCTTTGTGTAGGTCTTTAAGACCTCTTCGGCTTTTCTCCCAAAATCTTCTCGTGTGGCGAGGTGTATCCGAGTATCAGGAACACGCTCGCTTTTGCAGCGGAGGAACGTACCCATGCCGTGGCAGACATATACATGCCTCGGGTTGACACTGGTGCTCCTGGCAAGTTGCCAGCAGCAATCGTCAACCACAGAGGAACACGACCATTCGATAAGCATGACACAGTGGACCACTCAGACCGAACTCTTTGTCGAGTTCCCACCTTTTGTGGTCGGTAAAGAAACCCCCCTGGCCGTCCATCTCACGGATCTCAATACGTATCAGCCTGTCTCCTCGGAGACACTGACTACCAGCTTGGAAAGGCAAGACGGACACACTGTCACTGTTCGTACTGAGGCACCAACTGCGCCAGGGATCTATCGACCGGTCATCACACCTGACGCGCCAGGCACGTATCACTTAGTCTTTCACCGTTCTTCCTCAGGAGACCAGAAGGTTAACGATACTATTGAGGCAGGAATTGTCGAGGTCGCAACCACAGAAGAAGATATCCCGCACCAGGCTGAAGAACCGCAGCAGGGAGGCATCACATTTTTGAAGGAGCAGCAGTGGCGGATGGAGTTCGCCACTGCTCTGGTCGCCGAAAAGGAGCTACAGGTCACCCTCAAGCTCCATGCTGAGGTGAAGCCAAGAGCCGGAGGAGAGGTTCACATTATCGCTCCGGTAGCAGGTAGAGGGTTGACGGGAGAGAAAGGCGTTCCCGCGCCTGGGCAAAAAGTCGAACCAGGTGAGCTGCTCGCAATGGTGCTCCCGTTGCACCAGTCAACAACTAATCGGACTGAGTTGGAGTCTGCCGCGAAGACCACCCAGGCTGAGCTTGAGGCTGCACAGCAAGAGCTTGGACGTGTCCAAGACCTGTATAAAGACCGCATTGTTCCCAAGCGCAGAGTGGAACAAGCCCAGAAAGATGTGGCTGTCCTGCAAGCACGCCTCGCCTCGGCTCGCTCCCAACTGTCGCTGCTCGATATGAGTCAGGCGCTGAGCGGGAAGATGATTCCCCCGACGTTAGAGCGATTTACCTTGCGCTCTCCTTTGGCCGGGACGGTGGTGACTGTATGGATGACGCCGGGCGCGTTGCTTGAAGCGGGTCAGGAATTGTTCACGATTGTCGATCTTGAACGCGTCTGGATCGAGGGACGCCTCTTTGAGTCTGACCTTGCCAAGGTGCAACATATTGAGCAGGCTCGCTTTGATGCGCTAACCCTTGCTACACCGCTCATCCTCTCTGCGCCTGCTGCACACCTCGTGATGATTGGGAGTGTAATCGACCCAGTCACACGCTCGGTCCCCCTGATCTTTGAGGCCAAAAATCCCCAGGGACAGTTGCGGATCGGTATGCACGGAGAACTCTTCGTCCCGACCGGAGCAGTCATCCGCGGTCTCGCCATTCCCACCAGTGCCGTAGTGGACGACAAGGGCATCGCGGTCGCTTTTGTCCAGCGAGAAGGAGAGACGTTCGAGCGGCGGGAACTCGCGCTGGGCATACAGAGTGACGGCTATGTCCACGTCAACTCAGGGGTGGTCGCCGGGGAACGAGTAGTCACCACGGGGGCGTATCGCGTGCATCTGGCGTCGCTTTCCAGTGAGCTGCCGGCCCACGGTCATGCCCATTAGCGCTGCGCCACGCACGGTCAAAGAAGGGAAGCCATAATGAACGCCCTTATTCGTTGGTCCTTAGAGAATCGCATGATCGTCCTCGCCCTCGCGGTAGCGGTCCTGGTCGGCGGCGCAATGGTGGCGCTCAGGATGCCGGTGGATGTCTTTCCTGATCTCACTGCTCCCTCGGTCACCGTGATTACCGAAGCCCACGGCCTCGCTCCACAAGAGGTCGAAACCCTGGTGACGTTTCCCATCGAAACGGCCATTAACGGTGCCTCAGGGGTCCGCCGCGTCCGTTCTTCCTCTGCCACTGGTATCTCAGTGGTGTGGGTTGAATTCGCATGGGGAACAGACATCTACCAGGCTCGACAAGTCGTAAATGAAAAACTCCAGCTTGCTCGTGGTGCTCTGCCTCCGGAGGTTGAACAGCCCATCCTTGCACCTATTTCCTCGATCATGGGCGAGATTCTGTTCATTGCCCTCACCAGTGAAATCCATTCGCCCATGGAGTTGCGCTCGACGGCGGATTGGGTCATTCGTCCGCGCCTCCTCTCCGTGCCAGGAGTGTCTCAGGTCGTTCCCATTGGCGGAGACGAGAAACAATATCAAGTACTCATTTCTCCAGAGCAGATTGCAGCCTCGGGCGTGAGTCTCACGGCGGTGATCGAAGCGGTCAACAAGACCAACCAGAACACCTCCGCGGGTTTCTACCTGGCCGGCGGGCAGGAATACCTGATCCACGGGATCGGCCGGGTACGCACCCTCGATGAAATTGCCAATACGGTCGTGACCCTGCACGACGGGCAACCGCTGCTGCTCCGCCAGGTCGCGGATGTGCGTATTGGTCCCGCACTCAAACGTGGAGAAGGGGCCGCGCTCGGGAAGCCGGCCGTGATCATGAGTATTCAGAAGCAGCCCAACGCCAATACCTTGAGCCTCACTCGGCAGTTAGACCAAGTTCTAGACGACATCCAACAGACTATTCCTACCGGGATGGTGATCAACAAGCAGATTTTCCGGCAGGCGGACTTTATCCAAGTCTCGATTGACAACTTGGTGGACGCGCTGCGCGACGGCGCGATCGTTGTCGTGGTCATCCTGTTGTTGTTTCTGATGAACCTGCGCGCCACGCTGATCTCCCTGCTTGCCGTTCCCCTCTCCCTGCTTGTGGCAGTGCTGACCCTGTGGGCGTTCGGCGCCACGATCAACACTATGACGCTGGGCGGAATGGCCATTGCTATTGGCGCGCTGGTCGATGATGCCATCATTGATGTGGAGAATGTCTTCCGTCGGCTCAGGGAAAACGCGCTGCTTCCACCAGCAGAGCGCACACATCCTTTGG
>CAZCWX010000324.1:0-2535 GCA_964502465.1 uncultured Enterobacteriaceae bacterium
GATCACCGTGTCCCACGAAGCCGTCCACCCATGGTGCGGCAAGTTCGGGCAGGATTATGCCAGTCATTGCGGCGTCGCCGGCCACGGCCGGGTGACAAGTGGCATCTCGATGAGGTGTTTCTCACCATTAAAGGCGAGCGCCACTATCTCTGGCGGGCCGTTGATCAAGAAGGGAACGTGCTGGATATCCTAGTCCAGCGCCGTCGAGATAAGAGGGCCGCGAAGAAGTTCTTCCGCAAGCTGCTCAAGGAGTTGACCTATGTGCCGCGGGTCATCATCACCGACAAACTGAAGAGCTACGGGACTGCCAAACGGGAGCTGCTCCCGGGGGTGGAACATCGCCAGCATCGGTATCTGAACAACCGGGCGGAGAACTCTCACCAGCCCACCCGCCAGCGGGAGCGACGTATGCAACGATTTAAGTCATCAGGCCATGCCCAGCGTTTCCTCTCTGCTTATGGTCCCATCTCCCAACACTTCCGCCCGCGTCGGCATCGGTTTGCCGCGCCCGCCTATCGTCAAGAGCTACGGACACGATTCCAGATCTGGCAGGAGATCACAACTCCAGCCCTGGCCGCCTGAAGGAAGAAAGAGGTGAGATGCCTCTCCCTCATCTTGCTGTTGCGTCAGCGCAAATAAGTTGACAATGCCATATCTCCTGCGAGGTCCGGATAAGCTCATGCGTAATAACCTGCAGGTTTTTCGCTATCAATTTTCTGTTTTCTGAAGGCCCTTGCTTTGGCATCTTCTACTCAGGATGCCTGTAATTTCTAGTTATAGAAGCCCTGCCCCGGCGTGATAAACATCAGTATGGAAATGATTTTCAAATCCTCCCGTTAACCCTTGCCAGTATTCACAGGGTGTTATGTCCGTAGGAAAGTAAAAGCCTCTTTCGAGGGGCTTTGCCGTTTCTTGAAAGCCGGTCTATTTTACTTCCGCCCGCAAATAATCGGAAAAGGGAAAAACGCTCATGACACCAGAGCAAGAAGCCGCCAGCGAAGCCGCCAGCGAAGCCGCCAGCAATGAACTCGCCGACCGTCTCGAAAACACAATCATTGAATGGGCGAATGAACGGGACAGCGAGAACCGCATCGAGGAAATCTTCGAAGCCGTCATGTCCATGTTCTCGGGACGGCTGGCTTTCATCGATAGCATGTTTGAACAGTACTGTCTGGATAAATACTGCCCCCTGCCGCCGCAAAAAACCTATTACGACTGAGGCCGCGCCGGCCGCTCGAGCTCACACCGCCAGAAACGGCGGTGACGGCCCGGAATTTTCGCTTGCCAGCACCGCCGTTTTTGGCGATACTGGGTGTAAATTGCAACGTTATTTGGGTTCATGGCCAATTTTGGTGATTCAGGTTTGCTGAAGCGCCATCTTCGCTAGCGAGTAGCGGAGAGCAAACGAAAAAGTCCTCCTTCTTCAACGGATACTAACCCGGTTTCTCGCAACGACGTAAAGACATTCCCCGGCGTTCACCAAAAGTGGTCAAGAGCCGTTATTTGGCGTAAAATGTGTAGCACTCTTTGGCGCGGCGTAAGTTCGTGTGACCAGGAACTCCAAGCTCTTGCAACTCCAAGCCCTGCGTGCCACGATTGGGCATCTTTCACGAGGAGGCATGCTTATGGACCGGCTCAAGGCCAGCGAGCACCACGTTGCGGGGGTTACGGAGAGAATTTCGTCAGCCTATGTGCCCCCCCTCCAACTCACAAAAGGGCAGCCAGCACCCATCGCAGCGAACGGCGGTTTATCCTACATGGCGTTCGATCGGGCCGGGGATGCGGGAACTGCTGCGGCGACGGAGGCGGCGCTCCGCCAGATTGCCGAGGGGGAAGGGCAGGCGGTTATCGACATGCTCGACAATGCTCCCCCCGGCCCGATCGAGACCAAGTGGGGCGTCGGGTTTCGTAGCTACGCAGAGTGCCTGGCATATATGCGGGCGAACAACATCGAAGCCCCTGCAGGCGGCGTAGCGCTTCCGCTGCGCTACACCGTCTACGAGCAGCCGTCCTACTCCCTCGTCTCGTCCAACGCGCTCTGGCGGGACCCGGCGCGCGCGGCCGAGGCAAAAACGTTGCGCAAGGAAGAGCAGGACATCGGGCGGCGATGCCTCTATTTTCCGCAGGTGTTGCGCGACGCGCGACGAATGGAGGAGTACTACCCAGGTCTCTCGCCCAACAGCCCCGAGTGCATGGACAAGCTTGGCCTTGCGCTGGCGCACTGCGAGTCCAAGTGCGAGAACTTTTACGACGCGGCGGAGGTGGAGCGCGTGTTCTACCCGGAGATGGAGAAGCTCCTCTTGGAGTTTTTCCCGGACGCGACGGATGCGCTCGTGTACAACCACGACGTGTTTGACAAAGACTACGAGGGCGACCGCACGGAGGACCAGGACAACAAGAACCCGGGTGTGAACGCCAACTACGCCAACCTCGTGCACAACGACCTGAACGACAACAGCGGCCGCGTGCGCTGCCGCGAGCTGCTCACGAAGAACCTGCGGAACTTCGGGCGCGAGCAGCACTACACGGAGGAGC
>CAZCWX010000325.1:0-5120 GCA_964502465.1 uncultured Enterobacteriaceae bacterium
GGAGAGACGGAGCATGCTCCGTCTCTCCGACGCGGGAATTCTCCTTTGCGGAAAACAGGGCAGCAGGCCACGAGGACACTGTCTGCTTACTGAATCCCGTACAGAGCGGCGGCGTTCCCCCCGACAACCTTTGCCAGATCCTCTGCCGGAGCGTCTTTAAAGTGCTCAGCGATGTACTCCTTTGAGCGCGGCCACGGCGAGTCGGTGTGCGGATAGTCAGACGACCACATAACTTTGTTCATGTCATAACGTTTGCGGGTATCGATCCACACATCCTCAAACTGGAACGTCGCCCATACCTGCCGCTTAATATACTCGCTCGGCGTCAGCGAGAGCTGCACATTCTCGAAGTGGCGGAGCCGGTCATACCCATGGTCGAGGCGATACATGAAGTGCGGCAGCCAGGAGACATCGTTTTCAGCCGAGACGACTTTCAGCCCCGGAAAGCGTTCGAACACGCCCCCGTACACCATGTCCGCCAAGGTGATCTGAATTTCATGTGGCAGGCTCATATACGAGCGGAGGATGGTGCCAAAATTGATGCCATGTCCACGCCGGGCCGTGAGAATGTGCAATGACAGTGGCATGTTCAGATCCTGAGCCGCAGCCCAGAACGGATCGTATTCGCGGCTGCTGTACGGATGATCGTCCGGCGGTGCGCCCCAGATTAAGGCACCACGCAGGCCTTTTTTGGCAATGCGTTTGAGTTCTTCCACCCCCGCTGGGATGTCTTCCAAGGTGACTGCGCCTAGACCGATGAGGCGCTTAGGATTGTAACTGCTATACTCAGTGGCCCAGTCGTTAAAGGCACGGAAGGCTGAGCCGCGCAGTTCTGCATCCTGTAAGCCAAACAGCAACATACCCATCGACGTGTACAGCGCTTCGGCAGTGACACCATCGCGGTCTTGATCTTTGAGGCGCTCAGCCGGGTCCCACACGCTCTTGGGCGCCACCTCAAACCCTTTCTTGACATGCTCGGGCAGTTCTTCGGCGCTCTTGCCTGAGCCAAAAAATCCAGCCACCGGCACCGGGGTAATATTTTCACAGACGAAGAACTCGCCCTCTTTTCCATCAGGGTTACGCACCGTGTGTGGCGCCCGATCCCGGAACTTTTTGTCCATTCGCTCGCCCCACATGTCTGGGGGTTCTACAAAATGTGAATCTGCAGAAATAATACGATACGCCATATTTTTCCTCCTTTAGTATAATGGGCGTAGCATCAAACTGAATAATAAACAACGATGTACTGTGCTCCGTCATCAACGTAAGGTTAGACTGGTGGACTTTTGTTATGGGGCGCTTTCAGCATGTGGCTTTTTCCCCTTCAAGCGTAATGCCCACAATCCTCACAACCGTGCCATTATGAACCCTCTTTTGCCTTGTCAAGACGGTAAAAGATCTCTACCCCATGGTTTTTTGAGTCTAGAAGATTACCGGGAGAAAATCAAAAGCGGAAAAAGCTTTTTTGCTCCACTGGGAAAGCGATCTTGCGAAGGCTTCCTTTACCATGCTATCCAACAGGGTGTTGTCAGCGTAAGGAGGGGTCCTGCTATGCCGTCAGCCATACAGCCTCAGTCTACCGATCGGGTCGTTGCCACATTGGACGCCTTGTGCGACTTTCTCGCCGAGCCAAGTTGCCGTCAGTGTGAGGTCTTAGCAATCTGCCTCAAACACCTTGAGGAAGATGCCACTCAACATCCAACTGCGCCAAGCGATATCCTGCGTGCCTTGCGACGGGTCGGCGTATTTTCGTATGTTCGTCGCCGTTTTGACTGTCACCGATGCGTTCCTGCAGAAATCCTTGCTGCCTATCTCACTCCTGGAGAAGAAGTTCCGCAGTTTGGCAACACAGATCTTCCTACGCTCTCCTGGGTTGAAGGAGAGCAAGATATCCATTGGTAAGCGACGCCATTGCCAGAAACACGGTGGAAAGTGAACATCCCGCGATAGGCTACGGCGCCCTGGTACACTGAGGAAAGCAACATGGCCCAGATTCGCGCTGTGCTTTTCGACTTGGGGGGAACCTTATTTGACTACGCAACCCTTGCGGAAGGAGAACGCGAGAGTCTGACCGAGTTAGCACGCTGGGCTGGCATAGCAAAAGCACCACGGGTCATTATTCACACCTACCGGGTTGCGCTGAAGCGCGTGTTTTATGAGTACCTCCCTCGCCCGTATTATCTGCATCGCGATCTCTTTCGAGATGTTTTACTCAGCATGGCTCAGGACCTCGGGGCAACACTGACCGATCAACAGATCGAACGGTACCGGGAGCGACAGCGTGAGCGACGGGTCCGTGATTTTGCGTTGCGGGATGGGGTGATTGAAACGTTGAAAACGCTTCGGGACCAAGGATTGTACCTCGGAGTTGTCAGCAATGCTGACGAGGATCAACTCGCTCATCTTATCAAACTTGCACAGATAGCACCCTACTTTGACTCCCTGTTGTCTAGCGAGGAAGCACGATCGTGTAAACCTGACCTTGCGATCTTTCACCAAGCCTTGCGTCGGGCAAGCTGCTCTCCGACAGAAGCCCTTTTCGTCGGGGACTCGGCGCAGCAGGATATTGTCGGTGCCAATCGTGTGGGATTGCGTTCCGTGATGATCTGGGATCGGACTGATCGCGAGCCACCCACCGACAGTCCGAAACCCCGTCATTTCATCCGCCGGATTCCGGAGTTGCTGGACCTCGTCGCTTAAATCAGACCACAGAACATTCGTACACTTCACATCAGGTGCTGTGCATGGAAATCTCCCCTATCCCCCCTTTGAAAAAGGGGGGAATCGTGGTTCGACGGAGCCTGTCCTGAGCGGAGCGCAACGGAGTCGAAGGGCTCACCACAGGCTTCGCGCGGGGGGTTTTTGTCAGGGACTGTGTCAACCCCATGTGGTTCTCCATCAATCCTCATCGCTCCAGGTTTTAGAGACCGTAGACCGTGGCCGCGTTTTCTCCAAGAACCTTTTGACGGGTCGTCTCCGACATCGGCTCTACCAGCTCTCTCAACTCGTTCATGTAATTCCCCGGATGGTCAAAGTGCGGGAAATCCGAGGCCCAGAAGAATTTGTCTGCCCCGACGAAGTCGACAACGTGACCAAAGGCTTTTTCGTCTGGATCGCCCGAGATCCAACACTGCCGGTAGAAGTAATAACTGGGCTTCTCTTTCAGCCGCACTGTCTCCCCTAATACACTGTCATACACCGCATCCATGCGATTGAGCAGATAGCCTGCCCAGCCTGCGCCTGACTCCAACACCACCACTTTGACCGTGGGAAAGCGGTCAAACAAGCCGTACTGAAACATTGCCGTAAAGGCCTGTAAGGGACCCTGCGCCCCATGGACATTATGGTGCCACAGCGCCCATTTCTGCATATCACGAAAGCGTTGGTGGACGCGCTTGGCGGGCGGCTCGCCACTCGGATGGATGCCCACCGGGACGTCGAGGTCCTGAACCTTTGCCCAGAAAGGGTCATAGTCGGGGTGCGCATGAGATTTGTAGGTTGGGGTAAAGGGCACAAAGAAGGCACCCTTGCACCCACTTTTGACCGCACGCTCTAGTTCACGGGCGGCTTCGTGGGGATCGCCAAAGGAAATATGGGCAATGGGAATAAGTCGGCCAGCGGAATCGGCACAGAAGTCAACGACCCAGCGATTATAGGCTCGGGCATAGGCAGCTTGCAGTTCCAAGTCATCGATATCTTCGGCTTCCCACGACAACCCCAGGCTGGGATAGATGATGGCCTTCTCCAGGCCCTCTTGATCCATGCGGGTGAGGCGCTCTTTGGGATCCATCGAGCCAAAGGGCGCCTGGTTCACATAGGTTTTGTCGGGGTGCGGTTTGAGGGCGTCTCCCTTCTTGCCCATCGCTCCTGACTGGGCCAGTTGACCAGGTCTGAAGTATTTGGCTGGGGCGCCACCAACTTCCAGCACTTCCAACCCCTCGTGGTTTTTGCGGATGCGAATAGCCCGAGCGCGATATTGCGGATCGATATATTTTTCCCACGTATCAGGCGGTTCGAGAATATGCCCATCCGCGTCAATCGCGCCGGGGTATGGAAAACGCTCACTCTGTGTCATCGAATTTCCTCCTTTTGAACTTTGAAACAGCGTGCAAAGGTTCTTCTTTCTCTACCATTCTCTTGTCGTTAAAAAAAGGGATTTGCCGCGAACAGCAGAAAGGAGATTCTGATTCCTTTATACCAGTGACGGTCGGCAGCAGATTTACTGCCGCAGGGCGGGTAGCACCTCGGTGGCGAAGCGCTGCAGCGAGCGCATCGTCTTAGCAGGGTCAAGGCCCGGCAGTTGTATGGTGACAATCATCTCCGTCATCTGATTGGATGCGATGATCTCCGACAGTCGCTGCTTGACTTCCTCCGGAGATCCCAACACGCAGGTACGCCTGACTTTATCCGGAACCGGCTGAATCCAGCGTTGCTCGCCGCCGGTGGCGTCTGAGAGCCACTTGGCGTAGAGCGCAGCCTGGTACATCGCGCCCACCTCAATATCGGCCCACGCCTGCTCGGCATTGTCAGCCACGTAAACGATACGACTGTTGACGATGTTGTAGCCCGCTGGGTCTTTCCCCAGTTGCCGTAACGTGTCGCGATAGAGCGCCACTTCGCGCTGGCCAAGATTGCAAGCGAACGACAAATCCAGCTCCGCGCCGCGCTTGATCGCCGTGGGTGCCATGCCGCCCCAGAGCAGTTCGGGATGCGGCTTGCTCATCGGACGGGGCAGGACGCGCACGTCGCGAAACTGAAAATACTTGCCCGCAAAGCTGAAGCTCTCGCCGGTCCAGGCGCGTTTCAAGATGTCAATCGTTTCGAGGGTGCGGCCGAGACGCTGCTTGCGCGATATCTGGAAGCCAGCGAATTCTTCCCCTCGATACCCCAGGCCGATCCCGAGCCGCAGACGCCCGTTGGAGATCACATCGATTGTCGCGGTGTCCTCGGCTAACCGGAGCGGGTGATAAAAGGGCGCAAGCAATACGTAGGTGCCAAGCGAAACGCGTGTCGTGCGAGCCGCGAGGGCAGCGAGCGTCGGCATAATAGCCGCGAGATACCCATCGTCGGTAAAGTGATGCTCTGTCAACCAAATCGAATCGAAGCCCGCCTGGTCCACA
>CAZCWX010000326.1:0-3699 GCA_964502465.1 uncultured Enterobacteriaceae bacterium
ATTGTTTTGGGAAAGGAGTATTCAAAGGACAGCACAAGTCCGGTATGGAGTTCGCTTATAGTTCTCTTACACGTCTGCAGACTGGAAATTTTGTCTATCCGAAGCTCATGGCATGGGAAGGTGCCCTCAGTATTGTTCCTCCTGACTGTGACGGGCTTGTTGTCTCTCCAGAATTTCCTGTTTTTGAGGTTAACAAGGACCGTGTTCTGCCGGAAACGTTAGATGTATATTTTCGGACCCCTTCAGTCTGGCCGATTTTATCTGCCGTAAGCACCGGTACAAATGTTAGAAGGAGACGCCTTAACCCAGCTGATTTCCTTGCATTTGAGATGCCTCTTCCTTCGCTGTCTGTTCAGCAGATGCTTCGAAAGGTAAAAGCAAAGGTAGACGCACTGAAGCGCTTGCAGGCCGAAACCGCCGCAGAGCTTGACGCCTTGCTGCCGTCGGTGCTTGATAAGGCGTTCAGAGGCGAATTGTAACGTAAGGGCGACCTGATGATTCGCCCTCTGAGGGCGAGGCAGTGCCTCGTCCCTACAATTTGGGGAAATTATCCATGGTCGAAATGAAAATCGAAATGCCAGAAGGTGCTTTGGCCTCGCTGCGCAAGGACCCGGAGAGTTTTGTACGAGAACTGCGCATGGCAGCAGCGGTGAAATGGTACGAGATGAAACTTCTCTCTCAGGGAAGGGCAGCAGAGATCGCTGGTGTCTCCCGTAGCGAATTCGTTGATGCCTCTCGTATCTGTGGGAAGCGGGCAAGCTGATTTATGGAGGGGGGTCCGCCTTTGTTGTCCCCTGGGTCAAGGAGCAGGAAACCTTGCTGCTAGAGGACCAGGTGGAGCAGGTATTCACTCACCTGGAGCGCTTTCTGGACTTAGCTCCCGCGCTCGTCACCATTCTCCATTACTTCCAGCAGCATGCGAGCCGGATGCGCTACGACACCTATCGCTAGCGCGGATATTTCAGCTGATACTTTCATCGCTACGGATCCATATCTCTGAGAAATGTCCCGCAGAAATTGCTGCTCTCCTCCGAGCCATTCTTTGCAACGTCCCTGTGCGCTGGAGGAAGGCTCGGCGACCGGTCTCCTGTGGGGCCTCGCAAAGAATGCTCTCCCTTATCGGTCGTTTGGCTGAGGTGATTCGAACCATTCGGTGCCGACCGACCATCGTATTGTAAAAATTTTATCGATGTGCCAAACTTCGCCCTATGGAACGAGGGACCAGGCATTCACTACGCAGGCGCAACATGGCAACGCGCCGCCACGGGATTTTGCACGAGGTGCGCGGTTTGCATACCACCGAGGGGTATGGGTCACTCAACCTACAAGCCCTGATTCACGCGCCCCGCGTAAGGAAGGCGTCCTAATCGAGAAGGAGTACTGACGCGATGAGTGAAACTGTAGCGCAAGCCAAACCGAACGGAATTCCGACTCCCGCAGAGCTGGGCTTCGACCCTGCTGCACTGCGCCAGAAGTACGCCGAGGAGCGCACGAAGCGTCTCCGCGCGGACGGGAACAACCAATACCAGGAAATCACCGGCGAGCACGTGCACTACAACGTGGACCCCTACGTCGAGCCGGGCTTCACGCGCCCCGCGATGCACGAAGAACTCGACGTGGTGATTGTCGGCGGAGGTTTTGGTGGCCTCCTGGCGGCGGCGCGGCTGCAGAAGGCCGGGATCACCAACATTCGCATCATCGAGAAGGCCGGGGATTTTGGCGGCACCTGGTACTGGAACCGCTATCCCGGCGCCCAGTGTGACATCGAATCCTACGTGTATCTGCCGCTGCTCGAAGAGACCGGCTATATCCCGAAGGAAAAGTACTCCTTCGCGCCGGAAATCTTTGAACACGCCCAGCGGATCGGGAAACATTTCAACCTTTATGAGCGAGCCTGCTTCCAGACGCAGATACAAGAGGCGCGCTGGGATGAGGAGGTAGGGTGCTGGACGATCACCACCGATCGCGGCGACGTTTTCAAGGCGCGCTTTGTGATCATGTCGAGTGGGCCCCTGAACCGGCCCAAGCTCCCCGCGATCCCTGGGATCGAGCAGTTCAAGGGGCATACTTTCCACACGAGCCGCTGGGACTACAACTACACCGGTGGCGATACCACCGGCGGCTTGCATAAACTCAAGGACAAACGCGTGGGCATCATCGGAACCGGGGCCACCGCGATTCAGTGCGTGTCGCATCTTGGCGAGCACGCGATGCAGCTCTATGTGTTCCAACGCACGCCGTCCTCCGTGGACGAACGCGGCAACAAGCCCACCGATCCGGCATGGGTGAAGACGCTCGCGCCCGGCTGGCAGGACTACCGGAACACCAACTTCTGCTCCATTTTGGCTGGGCTCCCCGTCGATGAAGATCTTGTGGGCGATAAGTGGACGAGCCTGTTCAAAATGCTCTCCAAGCTGATGGCGGGCAAAGAAGCCTCTGGCCTCTCCGACGAAGCGATGGCGTACCTGTCGGAGGTCGCCGATTACCAGAAGATGAACGAGATTCGTGAGCGCGTGTCCGCGATCGTGAGCGACCCGGAGACGGCCGCGGCGCTCAAGCCGTGGTACGGGAAATGGTGCAAGCGTCCGACCTTCAACGACGAGTATCTGCCGACCTTTAACCGGCCCAACGTGAAGCTGGTGGATACCAAAGGGAGGGGCGTCGAGCGGGTGACCGAGCACGCGGTGGTCGTGGACGGTGTCGAGTACGAAGTGGACTGCTTGATCTACGCGACGGGCTTCGAGGTCGGAACGGCGTACACGCGGCGCGCCGAGTTTGAGGTGTACGGCCGCGACGGCGTGTCTCTCTCCGACTACTGGGCGAGGGGGATGAAGACCTACCACGGTTTCCTGAGCCACGGCTTCCCGAATCTCTTCCATATGGGACTCACCCAGACCGGGCTGGCGCCGAACTTCACCTACATGCTGAACGGGCAGGCCACCCACATCGCCCATATCATCACGCAGGTGAATGAGCGCAAAGCGAAGGCAGCTGAGCCTACCGTCGAGGCTGAAGCTGATTGGGTGAAGCTAGTGACCGCACCGACCTTCATGACCGCGTACCAGGACGTCTGCACGCCTGGGTACTACAACGGCGAAGGGAAAAGGGAGGGCCAGGGTTTCCTTGAGAGCCAGTACCCCGATGGCGCGGTGCCCTTTTACGACATGCTTGCCCGCTGGCGGGAACAGGGTGATTGCGCAGGACTCATCGTTAAGTAGGTCGAGGAGAGTATAGAGGGACCCAGTCCGTGTGTCATAGGGAAGAGCGAGAGCAGAGGGGTTCCCAGCGTAACCGTGAAAAAAATGTTGCTGAGGAACTTACACCGACGTAGGTTCCTCAGCCAGATACCGGAAGACCATGCGGAGACTGACTTGCGGCGCATTGGCGATCTCTGCGGCATCAAGGCCGCACGCACGAGGAGCCAGCGCCCGGGTCGGCTTCGCCTTGGTCGTGCCTTTCGCCCGTTCCCGGTAGACCCCACGGCAGTTGGCCACGGCGATGCCTGCCGCTTGGCGTTCGCGGCGGTACTCTTGTTCGATTTCCGTCAAGCCAAACAAGACACTGGCGACTAAATCAAACCACATAAGATTCGTACATTACGTAACACCCTGTGCCATACTCCGCCCGGCGATCAATCGCCGGGCTACACGGCTGCGCCCCCTGAAGGGGACTGAAAGCCGGCTTTAGCCGGCGTCGTTC
>CAZCWX010000327.1:0-6092 GCA_964502465.1 uncultured Enterobacteriaceae bacterium
TGTTCTTGCAATCGAACCTGAGCACCAAAATGTTCGGCAAGCCACAGGTTACTGTCTACATGATCGGTCTGACGTGGGATAAGGTACTGAGAAGTACCAGCGGCGAGGGCAGCGAACAGGACTAACTGATCTGCTATGTGACGGTCAACCGTCGCGCCCGTAGAGAGATCCGCCAAGAACGTCTGTGCGACGAACTGACCGATCGCTTCTGAGCTACGCCGCAGTGCGCCAGCACGATCTGCGCCAAACAAGCAGCGGGTCGCACTTTTTGCCCACACCGCCAAGCTGGCTCCAGCATGCTGGGCTGCCGAGTCATACACCTGGTCAATCCGACAGGAGAATCCAGCCTCTGTCAGCATCTGGCTGCAGACCTGTGTCATGCGTTCACTGACCCGACGCGCTTGTAAGTGACTCGAAAAGGCGACGCCGGACACGTGCCGAACGATCCCTTGCTCGGTCAGGGCCAGTGCGGTGAGGGGATGTCTTGCCGGCTGTACCCGTAACTCTATGACGCCAGCTCCTGCGGGCACGTACCCTGCCCGCAGCAGACGGAGTTCCATTGTAACTCCCATTCGCCGGAGTAAAGGTGTGAGTACGTGCTGCATGTGGTGTGGGGAGGGCGCAAAGTCTTGAAATACCCCACCCGTGATGCGTGCAATGACAGGGCTATCAGCGAAACAAGCCACAGGGAGAATACCCAACGCGAGCATGGTGGCGGACCCAGCAGTGCCAATATCCCAGGTAAACGTTCCCCCTGAGATCCGCTTCCCCGGCACAAAGGTGAATTCCGAGGAGCCAACATGTGCGCCTGCGGTTGTCGCCCCGCACAGTTCCGCACAGGCGAGGACCGCACTCAGATGCTGCGGCCGTAGTCCTGGCTTCGGTCGCTTCGCGCGGGCATTGAATAAATGCAGCGGCTGGCCCAAGAGAGCCGCCAGAGCAACGGTGTAACGGACAATCGTCCCACTGCCCGACTTTTGTGCTCCGTCTATGGTGATCACTCCAGGTCCTGCTCCTTACGGGCCACTAGGCTTTTTGCTATTGGCTCGCCTTGAGTTTTTCGACAAGCGCTTTCACGTTCCGATAATCGTGATCATCAGTATGCCAGATCTCGTCTCGGAGACCTGGTGCCTCCATGACGACCCGACAAGCAATGATCCCATCGTAATAGGAATCAAGTTTCGTGGCACGTTCGCGAATCTCCGCATGTATTGCTTCGGGCAAGGGGAAATCATGGGACGTGATTTGCCAGGGTTTTTGCATCGTTTCTCTTTCTCCTCTCTGGGCTGAAGTTAGGGGGGGAACTGGCACGACATCACGCTCTCCAGTATTCTTTGTAATTGCAATTCGAATGCCGTTCTTGCATCCGCTGAGCGGGACGACTCCACTTGTAGCTCTGCGCTCCTACACAAAGGAAAATATGATGTACTGGAGGCAGAAGGCAGACGAGCTTTCGCAATTGTAAGAGGTAAGAGAGAAAAAATCCCATCTGTGAGAACGCTGAACCGCAAACTGAGCGATATTTCTTTCTCATTTCTGCAATCCGGCACCCAATGAATTTCTCTTAGCCTCGTGCGTCTAAATAATTATACTTTCGAGTCTTTCTCTTCCCTCGCCCCCCTTTTCTTGTCTCGACGATGCCTCCCACCGTGATCTCCAGAAGGGGGAGCATCTGAGGCGTTTCCCTGCACCCGATAAAAGACCGACGAAGGAAAAATGCCATCTCAGGCCACATAACTGTTTCACATGACGGATAACGAATCGTGAGGCAGCTGGAGAGAAAAATGAATACCTCTACGCATACATCCTCCCTATCCGTACCACCACCTGAAGTAGCCGAGCGTATCCGCAAGCAGCCGGAGTGTCGCTTCCTGTGGGCAGTGCTACAGGAAGGTCTTGAAACATACATGAAGTACGCGACGGCGACCGACCGGCGTGGTAAGCGCTTGTTTAATGAGGCAGAAGATTGGCTGATGCAAGACGATCCCACGTGGCTGTGTAGCTTCGTGAGCATCTGTCACATTCTTGGTCTTGATCCCGATTATATCCGTCTAGGGCTCAGGCGCTGGCGCGCAGGGATAGCCACGCAACTCCTCAGGCAGGCAGCATAGCAGCAGATCCAGCAGGTGGGTGCCTGGCTCAAGGAACGGGATGGCAACTGGACGCACTCATCTTGCTGATATCCGCTACGCGTATGTCTCTATGTAAACTGGCATCAGTATGGAGGCAAAGCGACGCTTCATAAGTTGATTGAGTCTGGGTGCATCTCAATCACAGCTGGCCTGTTGTCTCTGATAGAAGAAATTTTCACCGCGCTGTCGATGCTCTCTTCCAGGTACGCTCTTTTCTTGTCCCAGTGGCTGAGCAGTTCAAATGAGCCTTTGATGGTGCCTTGAGTCTCTCTGGGGACGGCGCAAGATACCTGAAGGGGGAAGGAGTTGAGGTCAGGGCCAACAGATTCGCCGACCGTGCCCAAACATTTTCTCACGGTTGCCAATCTCAGCCTGCTTTTTTCCTACCAATAGGAATCGCGAGCCAGTTTTTCTCTGTAAAAGCTAGGCTTCCCTGCGGTACAGGACTTGCTCTCTCTTAGTGATGGTACGGCAGCCACTTGTTCTCACCCTGACACTCACACGATGCCAAGAAGAAAGCGTTACACAACTCCGCGTCCGCCACGCGGCTCCCATGACACCTCCCTGTTGAGAAGGAGAAGAACAATGTCTAGGAAATCTCCCAGCCACAGCAATGTACGGACCCGGCGCAACCTGGCTGAATTTGATGCCAGCGATCCCTACCAACCGCGCCTTGATCCTGGTGAAGTGGCAGTGTGTACGGAATGCCACGCCATCTATCAGCGCCGGCACTGGTTTTTCGATCATGACACGTATGTCCGGGAAACCATGCAGCCCACCACCCATATGGTGGTGTGTCCTGCCTGTCAAAAGATCCGCGACCGCTACGCTGAGGGGCAGGTCACCTTGCACTCCAGTCCGTTCCTCAGCGCGCATCAGGAGGAAATCGTCCACCTGATCCGCAACGAAGAAGAACGGGCCAAGGGAATGAATCCCCTCGAACGCATCGTTGAGCTGACTGAGTCTGGCGAGGGCATCGTCGTGACAACGACAAACGAGAAGCTCGCCCAACGCATTGGACGCACTTTGAAGAGTACCTACCAGGGCCAGACTACTTATCGCTGGTCCGAGCCCAAGTTTCTGTCCGTCGAGTGGGAACGCTCATAAGGACATCACTATACGGAGGGAGGCAATGATGAATGTGGCGAAATGGATGACCAAGTCGGTCATGACGATAAAACCTCGGGACTCCTTACGTCACGCGCGTGAGTGCATGGTGCGCTATCGTATCAACCAATTGCCGGTGGTGGTCAACGACAAGCTGGTCGGTATTGTCACCGACCGGGATGTGCGCGACGCCTACCCGTCGAGCCTGCGGCTCTTCCGTGGCAAAGACATTGACGAATTTGGCGAGTCGCACATCGTGGAAGAACTCATGACGTACAATGTTGTGACGGTCAGTCCCCAGACCTCATTACGGGAAGCGGCGCAGCGGTTACGCAAGCAACGGTTCGGCGCGTTGCCGGTAGTAGAAGACGGAGAGCTTGTGGGCATTATCACCCGCAGCGACATACTCGACGCGCTGTTAGCCGGAGAGACGCTGGAAGCCTGAATACTGGCTGCGCAGAGAAAAAGGAACCACTTTTTCTCTGCTGACGAGCCGCGTCAGTTACTGTTCCTGAATCGACTCGAGAAACGCCGTGAGGGACAGGATCCGCATGCGGGCCTCACTGTCTGCCTTTTCTGCCCGAAATACCTCCCCCCAGATCGGCATGTGCCGGGGGCCATGCGCGGGAACGGGTCGCTCGCCGTCGATGAAGCGCACCACTGCTGTGCGCGGGAAGGTGCCACCATGATTTTTGCTGATCTTGGTCAGGTCAGAAGGCGGCACTTTCAACGCTGATGCCGCCGGACCATCTCCCTTACCGTCTTCTCCATGACAGGAAGCACAACGGGTCAGGAAGATTTCCTTGCCCCACGCCAGTTGTGGCGAATCTTCCTGAGCAACGGACAGCACTGGCTGCCCAAGCATGACGGCCAGAGACATTGCTGTCAGCAATCCTCGTTTTGGTCTCCGCCCCATTTTCCTCATACCGCCCTCCTTGTCTAGGTACAAATGCAATTCAGAGACCAGAGGAAAAGCACGGACACTGTGGGCGAAAAGCAGAGTATTTCTTAAAGATGAGAATGCTTACGGTCCTTTTTTCTCAATTCTGCGAGAGTGCCGCCACTTTTTCCGACTATTTGACGGCCCGTAGGGGATAGCCGTATCATGTTAGATGAGGGAGCAAAGATCACCACATGGCCGACGAACAAGCACCCCGGTCCGGTTCTGCTGAGCCGCCTCCTGCTGAAACCGAGCCTTCCACCCCCCTGACCGATCAGTCGAAGGCTGTTGGTTTCCCCATTGTTGGGATTGGGGCCTCGGCAGGCGGATTGGAAGCATTGGAAGATTTTTTAGCTCACACGCCGGCCGACAGCGGCCTGGCGTTTGTCGTTGTCACCCATCAAGCCTCGGACCGCGTCAGTCTCTTGCGTGAGCTGCTCGAGAAACGCACTACCATGCCGGTGCACGAGGCGACCGTTACCGTCAAAGTGGAACCCAATCATATTTACCTGTCACCACCAGGGATGTATCTCGCGCTGCTCAACTCTGTCCTCCAGCCCATGCATGCGGACACCATCCATGGTAGCTTGCCGTTTCCCATCGACTACTTCTTCCGCTCGCTGGCGGACGACCAGAAAGACAAGGCGATCTGCATTGTGCTGTCGGGAACCGGGACCGACGGGACATTGGGTCTGCAAGCCGTCAAGGGAGCAGGCGGGCTGACCCTGGTGCAGGAGGAGCAGTCAGCAAAGTTCACCGGGATGCCGCATAGTGCCATTACCACTGGCCTGGTCGACGCCGTGTTGCCAATACGCCAGATGCCGCACGTCCTGATCTCTTTTGCCCGGGGACCATATTTGCAGGGCGCCGTCGAGCCAGCCTCTATGGCGGCACTGACACCCGACCTGTTGCGGCGTATCTACATCCTGCTGCGCAATCACACCCGGCATGACTTTTCTGCCTACAAACCCAATACGCTCCGGCGTCGCATAGAACGGAGGATGCATGTCCACCAGGTGCAGGATACGGAACAGTACCTCCGGTTCTTGCACGAACATCCTTATGAGATTGATCTGCTCTTCCAGGAACTGCTGATCGGGGTGACCAGTTTCTTCCGTGATCCCGAGGCGTTTGCATTCCTGGCGACCACCGCCTTCCCTGACCTCGTGGCCACCCGTTCGCAGGATCAGCCCCTCCGGGTCTGGGTTCCCGGCTGTTCCACTGGAGAGGAAGCCTATGCACTCGCCATCCTGCTGCGGGAGTACCTCGATCGCTCGCAGCAGTCGTGCCCCATACAGATCTTTGCGACAGATCTGCACAACCAAGCCATCGAGAAAGCCCGGACTGGGTTGTACCCTGAGGGTATTGCCGTCGATGTCAGCCGTGAGCGGCTCGAGCGCTATTTCGTGAGAGAGGACGGTAACTATCGCATCAAGTCAGAGATTCGGGAATGTGTCGTCTTTGCCCGGCAGAACCTCCTGGCTGACCCGCCTTTTACCAAGCTTGACCTCCTCTCCTGCCGTAACCTGTTGATTTACTTGAATGCCGAGGTACAACACCGGCTCATCCCCCTGTTTCATTACGTCTTGAATCCCGGCGGGCTCCTATTTCTCGGCTCATCCGAGACGGTTGGTGGTTTCACCGACCTCTTTATTCCCCTTGACCGTCATTGGAAAGTGTTCAGACGCAAAGAATCCGCCGTCGCTTCCCCTCTGCCGGTGTGGGCTGCAAAGCCGATGACAGAAGAACCCCCCGTGCGTGGCCTTCCCAGGCCCTCCGATGCCACACTGGCCAGCCTGGTGGAAAAGCTGCTGGTGCAGCAGTTTGCCCCGCCCAGCGTCATCGTTAGCGACACTGGTGAGATTGTCTATATTCACGGACTCACCGGTCTCTTTTTGCAGCCCGTCCCCGGT
>CAZCWX010000328.1:0-8915 GCA_964502465.1 uncultured Enterobacteriaceae bacterium
CTATGGACAGTGGTGGTGGCGGGATTTCATGAGCCTACCGGTCGATCTATCCATGGGCACAAGTTGGTTTCCCAGCAGCCGCATGGATAACTCCTGGTCGCTGCTCAATTACTTCACCAACCGCAACCTGCTGTGGTTCGAAGCGACGTATTATCTGCTGTAGGCAGGTGAAAGGAGTTGGGTGGGTCGCGACCCACCCAACTCACAAGTTTTCAGACCCAGTTCAGCGGGGACAAAGCTGAAACTATAGCGGAAAAACCGACTCAGGCCTCAGCAACCGCAATGAAACTGTAGGGGTGACTCGGTGAGTCGCCCTGGGGAGGGCAAGGGAATACCTTGTCCCTACCCTTTCTCAAATTCGTCTTAGAAAGGGCGACATTCCGACACTCGCGGGGGTGTCCGCTCGCAGGCCAGGACATTGGTAACGCCAGAGGTGAGAAGCGCGCAGGCGTTCGTTGTGGCCGCGCTCAGGGCCTCTGCTTCTGTTGTACCATCAACACTACGGCAGACTTCTCGACCATGGAATTGCATACACACTTCACACCGCACTCCACCGATCTGTAGGGTTAAGTACACTACCACTGCGATCAGGACGACGAGTACACCACCTACCAGCCACGAGGTCCGCTTCATAGCCGCTCTCTGCTCTCCTCTCCTCTACCAGTTCCGTCTTTGCTGAGACTGCTGTTGTCTTGTTTATCGGCGGGTCCGCTCTACAAAGAAAATGACCAGCGCTGCAATCATGACACCAAGGAACGCACCGATCAGCAGTGGGTTGCCAGCAAAAATTTCGCGGAGGTATCCCATCTGTCTTCGCTCCTTACTGCTCCCCTCTGAAACCCATGACGGTTGATTGTTGATTGTTTTGCTGGAGCAGTTCTGACCGGACGATCCACGCACCAGCCGCGAGCGCTTTCATTTTCCCACGCGCTGCGGTGCGCGAGCGCGGCACCATGCCACAATCGGTGCAGGGATAGAGGTGATCGGGCGACACGTGCTGCAGCGCAGTGCGTATGCGCGCCGCCACCGTCTCAGGCGTCTCAACTTCTTCTGTGCCAACATCAATAACCCCAACCATCAGATCTTTACCTTGCGCAAGAGCGAGGACAGATTGATCTACCCCCGAAGCTGCGCATTCAACTGAGATCATATCGATCGTACTGGTCCGCAGCAGCGGGAGCGTCCGTCCGTAATGGCTCCAATCGGTATTTGTGGTCTTCCATTGCAGCACCTGGGGAACCCCGTACCCATAACAGATATGGACGGCAGTCTGCGCCTGTACTCCTTTGGCCGCCTCTTCTAATGCACCGACGCCCCATTCTTCGACCTCGTCGAGATAAATGTTGAAGCACGGCTCATCGAACTGAATAATATTGCACCCATTTTCAGCCAGTTCGAGCGCCTCCTCGTTGAGGAGTTTCGCTAGTTCCATTGCCAGGGTGCGACGGTTTCCATAGTATTCGTCCGCCAGGGTATCAGCAGTCGTCATCGGTCCGGGCAACGTGATTTTTACCGGCTGCGTCGTATGACGTTTGAGGAAACGCAGCGCGTCCAGCAAGATCGCACCTGAGCGCCGGATAGGACCGGTGACACGCGCAGCCGCCACAAGAGTCTGGTAACGGCCACCACGAGTTTGGATTTTGGTGAGATGCGCAAAATCGAGGCCGGTCAGCCCTTCGCAAAACCCCCAGATGTAATGACGCCGACGTTGCTCACCATCGGTGAAAATATCCAATCCTGCTTCTTGTTGATCGGCGAGCGCCAGGAGCACGGCATCATCTTGTCCCTCTTTCAACATGTCGCCGTCTAATTTCCAGCTCACATACATCTGCCCAGGAGGAGCCAGCCAGGTGGGTCTGGGTAAACTGCCAACAATCATGGCTTGCAGCATTGTGTCTCTCCTTCTGCTCGCGGTAGTCTGACACCAGAGCTTTTCGCTACTGGGAACTACTCTTGGCGCGTGGAGCAGTCAAGATATATCACGTCAATATCCTATGAGGAGTCTTTTCTAGTGATCTGTAGTATGACAGGAAGACGCACAGGGAGAAAATGGTCAGAGGCATTGAATCGATCAAGCCAAAGGGTCAGCGGGTGCAGACTACGAACTGAAAGAATACCATTTTTCTAGGATATAAGGCCCGGGATCCTGGCACTCAAACATTCCCTGCACGAACCGATATATTGTTGCGCTTATTACCACTGAATCTGGTGAAGCTCTGCCTTGAAGCCGGGCGGCAATATGAGGTGTTTCACCCAGTGCCATCTGTTCACGGGAGTTACTCCCTCCCATCTCGCTGACTACGACCAAACCCATGTGGATCCCAATACGTACTTGCATGGCACTTCAACTCCTTGTCACATGGCCTCGCAGGCGGGGGCATTATCCTATGAGCGAGATTGTTCTGTCTAAAGTGTGCTCGCTTGGTGAGAGGTGCCGTGCTAAACCGGACCGCAAGAAAAGGAGGGAAGAGTATGGCAACAAGCACCTCAGAACGCCAGGGCGCGAAGCTATTGCTCCAGGACGAAGTTCCAGTGCGCGAGGCAATCATCAGAGTGCTAGAACAGGCGGGGATCGATATGGTTTTCGGCATCCCAGGAGGCTACATGGGAATGCTGTTCAACGCCCTCTACGATCACACAACCACGATTCGGACCGTGCTCGTGCGCGAGGAATCCCGCGCTGGTGTGATGGCTGAGGTATATGGTCGGTTAACAGGAAAGCCAGGCGTTGCCATTGGACAGGCGGCGTTTATGGTTCATGCGAGCTTGGGTGCTTTGGAAGGACTTCTCTCCAGCTCTCCTATGCTCCTCCTCACCGATCTGAGTGACAATGCCCCCTTTTCCCATCACGGTCCCTATCAATCAGGCTCAGGCGAATATGGCTCGTGGGACGCGAAGCAGGTCTTTGCCGGCATGACCAAAGCAACCATGGTCGCTACCAATGGCGTGCAAGCTGTGCACGGCACGCAACTGGCGATCAAGCACGCGTTGAGTGGCGAGCGCGGACCGGTGGCAGTCCTCTATCACAGTCAGGCTTTACGCGGTCGCGTTGGGCCAGGTTCCATGCCGCCTTTATATGCCATCAATGCCTCTCTCCCGACTGCTCCTTTTCTCGCCGACCCTAGGGATATCGAGCAAGCTGCCCGCCTGCTCACCGAAGCCGCACGTCCAGTGATCATCGCCGGGAATGGCGTGCGCATCAGTCAGGCGTATGCTGAACTTGCCAGCCTGGCAGAAGCGCTCGGCGCGCCAGTCGCGACCACTGCTTCTGGCAAAGGAACCTTTGCAGAAATCCACGATCTTGCGTTGGGAGTCTGCGGGAACTTTGGTACGCCGCTCGCAAATGCTGTGATTGGCGCGGCAGACATCGTGCTGATTGTCGGCTCGAAACTCGCTCCTACGGACACCGCTTTTGCAACCCCCAAACTGCTCGATCCTCGGCGACAAACCTTGATCCAAATTGACATTGAACCCAAGAACGCCGCCTGGACGTATCCTGTTGAACAGGTCCTGATTGGCGATGCGAAAGCGACCCTCTCGCAATTGCTCGCCGCTGTAGAATCCGCTGAGGGAATCACTGCAGAAAAAATGGAGTCGGCTCGCTCACGCCTCCATTCGGCTCGCCAACAGCACGGCTTTTTTCACGCCGTGGAATTTAACTCCAACGCAGCGCCGATCTTACCCCAACGAGTGATCAAAGAACTCCAGCAGGCCGTGGCGAACGATACGATCATCACCTGCGATGCTGGAGAGAATCGTATCTTTATGACGCACTACTATCAGACGAAAGGACCCGGCACCTTCCTCCAGCCAGCTGGTGTCGGCGCGATGGGATATGCGATCCCGGCTGCGCTCGCTGCCAAGCTGGTGTATCCGCAGCGTCGCGTGGTTGCTGTTTGCGGTGATGGCGGGTTTGCTATTGGTATGAATGGCTTGATGACTGCCATCGAAGAGAACATCCCCATCGTGTCTGTGGTCTTCAACAACACCGCCCTCGGCTGGGTCAAACATGGCCAGGGCGAGCGCAATATCGCCTGTGACTTTGCGAACTTTGATCATGCCGCAATTGCCCGTGCGATGGGATGTGGCGGTCTTCGCGTCGAGCATCCAGGACAACTTGCCCCTGCACTGC
Source organism: uncultured Enterobacteriaceae bacterium (assembly GCA_964502465.1). Taxonomy (GTDB): domain Bacteria; phylum Desulfobacterota; class Binatia; order Bin18; family Bin18; genus CAZCWX01. Next base: position 4,133 of record CAZCWX010000328.1, read on the forward strand.
AGGAAGCACTGGCAGCCGACCAGCCGTTTGTTGTGGATGTCCATACTTCGTTGAGCGAGTCGTTCGTCAAGGTCACTTCGCCGTTGGTGGGAGAACGAGGCTGAGACGCCGTCCTTGTTGCACAAGGTTTTGAGGGCTTACAGAAGAACCTTTAGCCGTTTGCCCGGGAAGCGACAGCTGAAATCGCTACGCGAATGCGGAGGAGGATAGGAGCGAATAAATGGAACTCTTGACAACGCCCGTCTCATGCTCATGTTTCTAGAAGACCAGCGCTATGGAAAGAAGTAAGAAAACAACGATGAAACATGTACTGAGGCTTGTGACAAACAAGAGTGTTCCACGAAAGGAAGAGCGGACGACGCAGGATACTGCGCTCTCCGATACCGAGTTGCTCGATGCCTATTCCCAGGCGGTCATCAGCGCGGCGGAGAGGGTCAGCCCTGCAGTGGTCAATATTGAGGTTCATACATCCTCAGAACACCGTCACTCTCCCACCCCACGCCCTTCGCCAGAGTTACACGGAAACGGCTCAGGGTTCATCTTTACACCAGACGGCTTTATTCTGACCAATAGCCACGTTGTACACGGCGCAACCCGGCTGGAAGTGACCCTTTCAGATGGTCGCCGTTTTCAAGCGGACCTCATCGGAGAAGATCCAGATACCGATTTGGCCGTGGTTCGGGTCGGCACCTCGAATCTCCCGTCGGTGCAACTTGGTGACTCACAGGCAATCCGTGTCGGGCAGCTCGTGATTGCTATCGGCAACCCCTATGGCTTTCAATGCACTGTCACAGCAGGCGTTGTCAGTGCCCTTGGACGCTCCCTACGGTCGCGCTCTGGACGGTTGATCGACAACATCATCCAGACTGACGCAGCCCTGAATCCTGGGAACTCGGGTGGTCCACTCGTGACGTCGCGAGGAGAAGTGATTGGGGTGAACACTGCTGTCATCTTACCGGCCCAAGGGTTATGTTTCGCTATCGCTATGAACACGGCGCAGTTTGTGGCTGGAAAGTTGATGCGCGATGGAAAAATCCGTCGCAGCTATATTGGTGTGGGAGGGCAGAATATCGAACTTCCACGCCGTATGGTTCGTTTCCATAACCTACCAGTGGAAAAGGGCGTCTTGGTTGTTTCCGTCGAGCCACATAGTCCTGCCCAGAGAGCTGGCCTGCGTGAAGGAGACGTGATCATTCGTTACGGCAGTCATCCGACTGCCACCATTGATGACCTTCATCGGTTCCTGACAGAGGAGCAGGTTGGAGTGCGCTCATCAATGACAATCATTCGACGGGCGGAGAAAATGGCACTCGAGGTTGTGCCGGCGGAGTCAGCCGATCGCCTGAGAGAACGACGGTAAAGATGAAGAGATCGTATGAGCACTCATGCAGAAAGTGTGAAGTTGACAAATACTGCCTGGCTGCGCCGAGTTCGTGAGTGGGCACGCCAACAAAGACGCGCAGGAAAGTACTCACACCAAACTCGGCGTATTTTGTACGGTGTGGATCTTGAGCCGGAGGCCATTCGCAAAAGACTCAGGAGCTAGGCTCAATACCATTCTATTTCTTTCTTAATATCCCCACAGCGGTCGGCGGGACCCCGGAGCAGCGTACCCATCAAATCCGAGCCCGTTCCCCCAACGGTAATTCCGCTCAATCGGGCTTTCTTTGCTCACCTGATCTTGTCGCATCATCTGGGTGACATAAGAAGACCACTGTGAAGACGTTGGATTCTGTACCCCCTCTTTTACATCCTCAAAAGAGAAAAAGAACGTCGTACCGTCACGCTCTGCAGCAAGCGGAAGGGACGGGTTCAATAGAACGCAGAGTACGAAGGCCGCAAAAAATCCTGTGATCATCCTCTTTGTATTGAAGTACAGCATAGTTTGTTCTCCTTTCTGTAGTTTCCTGACTCCTAGAAAAGAAGAGCAGAATCCGTGCCGCATAAACTTCCCATTGAGTCGAGAAAACGGGCTGCGCTAAGTATTCAATAAATCGTGATTTTCTTATCGTCTATTTTTCTCCTCAGCTAAGGTTGTCCCTCTTTTAAGAATTATCTGTATCAATGCGTAAGAATTATCTGTATCAATGCGATATATCCCGGTGATATGTAGAAAGGTTCGTAAGTTCCCGCAAGGTTTCAATATTCCCAGCAAGAATTGCAAAGAGGCGACACAATGCCTATGGTAGGGTGTCTCTTTTTTGAGAGCGAGAAATTACTGCTTTTCTTATGAGGAACACAGAATGAAGAGTGCGAGCAAAAATAACAGACATCGAACCGTGTACGGTCTCGTTTTTTTCTTGAGCGTGCTTCAGGGTTTTGGTTCGGTAGTGTACGCGACAGAAACCCCCTCACCAGGAGCAACGACGTCCAATCAGGCTACCCTCCTCATGCTTGCCACAATTGCTGCGGCAGGCGCCTCAGGACAGTTTGATAAAGCCGAGCAACTCTTCAGGCAAGGGAAAGAGGCAGGGCTGAGTGAACTGCAGATGTATGAAACGGTGTTGAATCTCCTCCCCTACATAGGATACCCCCGCACCATCAGCACCATGAGCAGCTTCCAGACAGTGTATCCGCAGTACATCCACGAACGCTCCAGCGGGAAGGCTCCTCAGCCGACCGAGCCATGGCAGGAATACGCGGTAAAGGTGTGGGGAGAACGGGGGGCGCAGATTCAACAGCAGCTTGGGGTTGGAGGCGCGGGCGCAGAGGAACTCACCAAACAGTTAACGCTTCTAAGCCCCGAGCTGACCGAATGGGTGCGCTATGACGACTTTGGCCGGGTCTTTGGCCGAGCAGGACTCTCGCTCATCGAGCGAGAAGCGATCGTCATAGGCGTCCTGATCGCGCAAGGTGCTCCCCAGATCGCTGCGCACCACCGGGCGATGCTGCGAGTAGGAGGCAGCGAAGCGTTAATCGATTCACTGGTAGAGGCAGTGGCAGGCATTGTCGACGAAAAGGCCCTGGCAGCGTCTCGTCAATATATCGCCGAAGTGCGAAGGCAATAAGCGGGCCTTCCCTTTGACAGCGGTCGCTCTTTTTCTTCGTGACAGAGAGGCAGGAAAGAGACATAATGGGGATTGGCAGTATCAACACCACCGCACACAGGGGAGGAAGCACTCATGCAGAAACCACACTTTGGCCTGACTGGTCTGGCAGTCATGGGGCAGAACATTGCGCGCAACGTGGCACGCAACGGCTTCCCCATTGTCGTCCATAATCGCACGGCAGAGAAGACCCGCGACTTTGTCAGCAAGTATGGCTCAGAAGGGCAGATGACAGGCGCGACCGATAGTGCCTCGTTTATCAGTGCCCTGCAGCCCCCACGTGCGATTCTCATCATGGTCAAGGCAGGACCAGCAGTTGATGAAGTCATTACCGACTTCAAGCCCCATCTGAGTCGCGGTGACGTGTTGATTGACGGCGGCAACTCGCTCTATACCGACACACAGCGACGCCAACAAGAACTGGAAAAGGATGGACTGCTTTTTCTCGGCACCGGCATATCAGGTGGCGAAGAAGGAGCGCTGAACGGCCCAAGCATCATGCCAGGCGGCTCCCCAGCGGCCTACGATATTGTCGCGCCGATCTTCACGAAGATTGCGGCACAGGTGGATGGCACCCCCTGTTGTGCATACATTGGCACTGGTGGTGCAGGTCACTATGTCAAGATGGTCCACAACGGCATCGAGTACGCCGATATGCAGTTGATTGCTGAAGCGTATGACCTGCTCAAGCATGCCGTTGGTCTAAGCAACCCTGAGCTTGCCCAGACCTTCCAGCAGTGGAATCAGGGCGACCTTGATTCATTTCTCATTCAAATCACCGCGCAGATCTTCACGGTGAAAGATCCCGACACCGGAGACTACTTAGTGGACCGGGTGCTGGACAAGGCGGGGCAAAAGGGCACAGGCAAGTGGACCTCGCAGCTCGCACTTGACTTGGGCGTTCCGGCGACCACGATTACCGAGGCCGTCTTTGCCCGCTTTCTCTCCGCTCAGAAAGACCAGCGCATGCGAGCGGCCACAATTCTCCCGGGGCCGACAAGCCATTTCCAAGGCGAGAAAACCGCTTTCATCAGCGCTGTCCGGGATGCCCTCTATGCTTCCAAAATAGTGGCCTATGCCCAGGGGTTTGTACAGATGTTGGCGGCAGCGCAAGAGAATAGCTGGCACCTGCACCCTGATGAAATCGCCACCATCTGGCGTGGCGGGTGCATCATCCGCGCCCGCTTTCTGAACCGCATTAAAGAGGCGTTCCAAGAGAACCCGGATCTCCAGAACCTACTCCTGGCCCCCTACTTCTGCGAGGCTGTGAGTAAGAGTCAAGAGGGCTGGCGACGGGTGGTGAGTGAGGCTGCACGGTTAGGCATTCCCATTCCAGCTTTCGCCTCGGCTCTCTCCTACTACGACGGCTACCGACGCGAACGTCTGCCGGCCAATTTGATCGGCGCGCAACGCGACCTCTTCGGAGCGCACACCTACGAGCGTGTCGACAAACCGGGCGTATTTCATTCCCTGTGGGGTTGAGCCCTCAGTACCGCCGGGCGAGTGATCGCCCGGCTACAGGACGGTATCCCCTGCAGGGCAATGAGATTCTAAATCAAACCACATAAGATTCGTACACTACGTAACACCCTGTGCCATACTCCGCCCGGCGATCAATCGCCGGGCTACACGGCTGCGCCCCCTGAAGGGGACTGAAAGCCGGCTTTAGCCGGCGTCGTTCTGAAGCCCGGCCAGTTCATGGCCGGGCGCAGGTGAGTTCACAGTAAGTGCTGGAG
>CAZCWX010000329.1:0-2557 GCA_964502465.1 uncultured Enterobacteriaceae bacterium
CGGGCCACGCTACTGGTACTCGACCCAGCCGACTGTCACCAAGCTTGCCGATGACCGTGCCGAGCAACTGAAACGCGACCCGGACAAAGTGGCGCAAGAAATTGATAAGCGCTTGCGTGCGGATCTGCGCAAGACCGGCGATTTTGGCCGGGTGCATCCCTTGCCCGCATCGAGCGCGGACGTACCCGATGACCTCGATGCGCGCTTAGTCGTACTTGGCATTCACCACGCCTACAGCAAGGAATCTGGCAACGCGGCTGAGAAAGCGGCCAAGGCAATGCTCGAAACACGCGGCTCCACCCCACGCTTGTACCGTAACGCTTTAGTGTTTCTCGCTCCTGATCTGACCCGACTTCAGGACCTGGACGAAGCGGTACGGAAGTATCTCGCGTGGGAGTCGATCCTTGACGAGAAGGAAACCCTTAATCTCTCACCGCATCAGGTCAAACAGGCCGAGACGCAGAAGACGGCAGCCGATGGCACGGTAGCGGCGCGACTGCCCGAGACCTATCAGTGGCTCATCGTGCCGACGCAGGCAAGCCCACAAGCTCCTGTGGAATGGCAAGCCATCCGGCTCTCGGGGCAGGACGCGCTTGCCATGCGGGCAAGCAAGAAACTGCGTAATGACGAGCTGCTGGTAATGGGCTTGGCGGCTTCACGTCTCAGGATGGAACTCGACCGCGTACCGCTCTGGCGCGGCGACCATGTTGCTATCAAGCAACTCGTCGATGACTTCGGGCGCTACCTCTACCTACCACGGCTTAGGGATTCTACTGTATTGATTGGCGCAGTCCGCGACGGGTTTGCTCTCCTCACCTGGGAGCAAGATGCGTTCGCCTATGCGGAAAGCTACGATGAGACCGCTCAGCGCTACCGTGGTCTGCGTGGCGGACAGAACATCGTGGTTAGTGACGCCGATACTGGACTACTCGTCCGCCCCGAAGTTGCGCGCCGACAAATGAACGCGGAGACCGCGCCCGCGAAGCCTGTTGATGGGACCACTGACACAACCACAACCACGTCTCCGACCCCGGAGCCGGTGACGCCGATTGCCTCTCCGGCTGGTCCGGTCGCACCGCCGCGGCCCAAGCGCTACCACGGTACGGTGACGCTTGATCCGACGCGCGCCGGGCGTGACGCGAGTAAGATCGCTGACGAGGTCATCACGCACCTTGTTGGGCTTATTGGGTCATCGGTGCGAGTGACGCTAGAAATCGAAGCGGAGATTCCTGGCGGTGCCCCAGAGAATGTTGTACGCACCGTGACGGAGAACAGCCGGACGCTCAAGTTCACCAGCCACGGGTTCGAGAGCGAGTAACAGGACAAAAGGTTGGTCGCCATCGCCCGGTTCCTCATACGGTTGTTGCTGAGACGCAAGCGTCTCCCCCTCGTGGCTGAACAAAAAAAGGTATGGTAATTTATTTTTATGTCTGGCAAGAAAATAAAAACTGAACGGCGTACCGCTGCCAGGGTCGAGGCGATCCGCCCCCGCCCACAAACACAACCACGTTGGCCGCTGTTGACGATCCGTGTACTTGCGGTCGCGGGGTTGGTTATCACTACCTATCTCACAGTTTTACACTATCAAGCTGGCACGAATGGCATCATCGACGCCCCGTTCTGTGGAGAGGGAACAGTCATCAATTGCAATGCCGTCCTGAGCAGTCCGTATGCCCAACTTTTCGGACAGCCGATCGCGCTGTGGGGTGCCGTTGCCTATGTTGCCGTCCTGCTCGCTTCTTTCCTCAACCAAGCTGGGTTACTGATTGTGCTCTGCGGCTGGGCGTTTGTCCTCTCGCTGTATTTGGCAGGGATTTCACTCTTCGTGATCAAATCCTTCTGCCTGCTGTGTGCTTCCCTCTACGCAGTCAACACTGGTCTGCTGATCGGTGCCGTCGCTCTAGGACGTGGCTCCGCGACCATGACTGCACGGCGCGTCGCGTACAGCGTAGCGGGGTATGTGATCCTTACCGCTGGAATTGGCTGGTTCCAATCTCGAGCGGCAGCCAGCATAGATCCAGCCCAATTCCTGACCGAACAAAACCTGTCTGCCATCGATGCAGATTTTGTCCGCTACTATAACAGCCGGCCACAGGTGACCTTGAGGGGAGCCGAGCGCCATACAGAAGGTCCCCCCCAGGTGTTGCTCACTATCTCAGAATTTGTTGACTTTCGCTGCCCACAGTGTGCCCGCGCCCGTGAGACCCTTTCCCAATTTCAACAGAGCAATCCAGACAAAGTGCGAGTGGTTTTCCGGCATTACCCGCTCGATCAAGCGTGCAACTCAGCGCTGTCGCAGCAGGTGCACCCCGGTGCCTGTGCAGGGGCATTTGCCGCTGAATGCGCTGGGGAGCAAGGAAAGTTTTGGGAGTATGCTGACCTCCTCTTCGCGGATCAGAAACAATATACCCGCCAGGATCTACAAAACTATGCGAGAACCGTTGGTCTTGATGTCGAGCGTTTCACCCAGTGCATGAACGACGGCAGGACCACGAGCCTGGTGAGGGCAGATATCGAAGAAGCGGAGCGGATCAACGTGAAGGCCACCCCAACGCTC
>CAZCWX010000330.1:0-5133 GCA_964502465.1 uncultured Enterobacteriaceae bacterium
GCAAGGCTCTCGATTTGTCCGCTAATGATATCCCCGGTGGTACGAGTGAGAAGAATCAGGTTGCCAGTCGCCTGCACTTTCAGTTCAGGGGGGAAACGGTCTCGCGCATACTGCTGAATACGGTCCACTGTGGCAGCAATATCGCTAGAACGGGAGAGGGTTGTGCGTACAATCATGTTGGCGCGAGAAAAGTCTGGACTCACGACCAGCGAGAAGCTCTTCGGGCTGCTCGCGACCAGTTGCATCACCGCGCCTAACTGAGCAGGATTGTCCCAAAACGTCGTCTGCTCTCCCTGCGGGAGGGATTCCACAATTTCTCCTTCGGGGGAAACCAGGATTTCGTCGCCTCCGCCCTGCTGAGCACCGCGATCCAGCATTTCGCAGTAATCCACAAAGGAAACAGTCTTATCCACGCCAGGAAGAGAGTCGATGTACAGTTGCAGGTCCTTCATCCGGCGCAGGGTGTCCCATTGCTTCATGCTATCGGGCTCAGGACTGTCGATGACCACGTAAAAAGCCATACTGCCGGTCAGGTAACGGTTGATCGCATCGGTTGCCTGGCGAATAGGATCGTGTTCACGAAAGAACGACTGGAAATTTGAATCAACCTGGATAGAAAAGGTCTGCCACAACGACAAGACAGAGATGAGCAGACCGATAACGATCACAGTGCCACGGTGGCGGATGGAAAATCGGCATGCCGTCCGGAGCGTCGCACTTAACCCTGGGGAAAAACTTTCTTCTCGCCTAGTCGGCAGGCGCAGCAAAGACAGAAATGCCGGGCCTAAGACGACCGAGAGAATAAAAGCGATGCTGATACCGACCGAAGCATAGATGCCGAGTTCACGAATACTCACGATCGTATTGACAGCAAGCGAAAGAAAACCCAGGACCGTCGTAAAGGCAGCAATGAACAGCGGCGGAGTCGTCGTTCGCAGAGTTTCATGGACCACTTCACTGACTGAGCGGCCAGGGTGAGCCAGCTCGTAGTACTCCGCCACAATGTGGAGAGAGTAGGCAGTGCCTAACACCAGCACTAACGGAGGAAGAGCGATACTGCCAATACTGAGGCGGCTGTCTGCCAGCACCATAATGCCGAGGGTCCAGATCAGACTCACGATCACAGTCGCCGTGGGGAGTAACACGCCACGCAAGGAACGGAAACTGAGAAACAACACGCTCATAATGAGCAGCAGCGTCAGCGGGACGAACAGGGTCAAATCTTCCCACATGGCTCTGGTGGCATAGACTTTAAAGTGGGGCAAACCAGTATAGTACAATTGTTCAGGTCCACGTTCTCGATCCACGATCGCCTGGATCGTGTCGTCAATTCCGCGACGCATGAACTCATCGTTATCCATGTTGGTGAAGAAGATATTGATCGCGGCAGCCCGACCATCGGGAGAAACCAAATTCTTGAGATAAATGGGTCGGTCTGCCAGCGTTTTCCGTAGGTCCTCTAGATCCGCAGAGGTGGAAGGGATGTGGGGGATCAGCAAGGGCGGTTCTACGACATCGGCAATTGGGTCTACCGCATTCGTGAGGCTCAACACGCTTTCCACCCCGTCAACTTTCTGGATCTCTTCAGTGAGGCGCGCGATCTTCTGCAGCACCTCTGGGGTGTACACAGTGTCGGCGATAAGCCCAACGACACCGATCTCGTCGCTGCCAAAGAGCTGGCGGACCTCTGCGTAGTACTGATTTGCCGGATCGTTCTGCGGGAGCAGGCTTTCGATCGAGCTATCTAAACGGATGTGTTGGGCGTGATAAGCAAAAAAGCTGGTGAGTAAAAAAAGAAGAAAAAGAATAGCTTTTGGTCTCTGGACAATAAGATGATAAATCCGCTCCATAACCCCTTTTCAGTGGCGTGTTGCGAAACCGCCACCCTCCTCAACAGCCTTTACATCAGGAGCGAGAGAAGAGAAAGAGGTCAGGAGAGCATGAGAGGGTGGAAAACAACCACCCTCCGTTTCCGGACAGAACGATGCGTTAAGGGAGACTTTGGTAGAATGACTTCAGGAAGAAGCATCCATAAGACTTTAACGTGTAGCGGTAAAGAGGAGTACATAGGCTGTCCCAAGCAGAAGAAGAGGCGTGATCACATCAAATACGTTCATTTGCGCTTCTCCTATGACTGTCATAAAAGGCTTTGTTCCTCACCAAGAACTGACACAAAAGCTACGCGGCGTACCGATATTCTTCAGGGGCAGACGTCGTCTCGTCCGCCTGCCGAGCTGCCTGGGACCAAGAGTAGCGCAGGGCTGAAACGGTGATCATGCCAGCGAGCAGAACCAATGAACCGAGCAGCCCGACATTCAACACAGACAAAGCGTTCGTGAAGTCAACGCTGGCAGTAGCAAACCCTGACTGTGTCATAATTCCCCACATGGTATAAACTCCTTTCATCGCAAAATTTGTCTCACTCTGAGTGCTGATTGAGCAGGAACTGTACCAATGAGAGGCCTATACGGAAGGGATACCAGCGATTCGCTGAAGATAGGAAGAATACTGGTCTTTCTCTGAAGGCCGTCGTTACGCTCTTCGGCAAGTCATTGATTCAGTCTTGGTATTCAGTATCAACGTGATATATCCGACTGATATGCGGCAACACGTCGACCAGACTCGCTTACGGCTCGAAAGCTTGATCGAGATCAACCAACTGCTGATGAGCACAGTCGAGCCAGATGAGCTGATCAACGCGATCCTGGAGTCCGCTATCCAGCTCTTTGCCGTGGAAGGGTGCAGCATTGGGCTGATCGATGAAACCAGGCAGCAGCTGGCATTCATCTGTATGGCGGGAGGGGCAAAAGTCGGAGAATTTCGTATTGCGTTGGATCAAGGGATAGCAGGATGGGTAGCACGAACAGGACAAGGGGTCGTGAGCAACCAGGTTTCACAAGACCCACGGTTCTTTGGCGGGGTTGATCAGCAGACAGGATTCCTGACCAAGTCGATTCTCTGCGCACCGCTGAAGCAACGCGATCAAATCATCGGGATTATCGAGGCGCTGAACACCATCACCCCGGATGGCTTCACCCGAGACGATCTGCAACTCCTCATGGCATTTGGCGGCTTGGCCGCCCCGGCGATTACCCGAGCGAAGGTATTCGATAGGGTGCGCAACGAAAATGCCATCTTTCAGGAAAAAATCCAGGATCGCTACCGCTTGGTTGTTGGCCAGAGCCCAGTCATGCAAGAGGTGCTGCGCCTGGCCCGCACTGCCGCTGCAGCAAACACCACCATCCTCCTCCTGGGCGAAAGTGGCACTGGAAAAGAGGTCCTGGCACACGCGATCCATCAGTGGAGTCCACGCGCAAAGCAGCCGTTCGTTGCCGTCAACTGTACCGCTCTCACCCCTGAACTGCTGGAAAGCGAATTGTTTGGCCACGAGAAAGGCGCATTCACCGGAGCAATTGCCCAGAAGAAGGGGAAGTTCGAACTGGCTGACGGCGGCACCTTGTTCTTAGACGAAATTGGTGACCTTGCCCCTACTCTCCAAGTCAAATTGTTACGCGTCTTGCAGGAGAAAGAATTCCAACGCGTCGGCGGGGTGAAGGATATGCGCACCGACGTGCGTATCCTCGCAGCCACGAATCGTGACTTGCATCAAGCAATGCAGAACAATACCTTCCGTGAAGATCTCTATTACCGACTCAATGTCCTCTCGCTCACGCTCCCTTCGCTGCGCGACCGTCGAGAGGACATCCCAGCACTCACTCACTACTTTGTCGATCATTACTGTCGAGAGATGAACCGCTCTCACCTAGCGATCGAGCCTACCGTTTTCGAAGGCCTGCAAAATTACTTCTGGCCAGGGAACGTCCGCGAGTTGCAGAACGTCATCGAACGCGCTGTCGTGCTGTCTCCAGGTCTCACCATCACCTACGCTGACCTCCCAGCCGAGCTACGCAGACAGCCAACGGACTCTCTCAACGCGGCTCCGCAGATGGAGGACGTTGACGAAGCGCTTCCACTCGCAGAGGCGATCGATGTCTTCACACGTGTGCGAATTCGCAGAACTCTGGAAGCAACAAAGGGCAACCAAACCGCAGCCGCCGCTCGTCTCGGCTTGCCACAGTCCAATCTCTCCCGGTTGATGAAGCGATTGAGGCTACGATGAAAGAGAAAAGAGGGGGGAACCTTATGAGCGCATGTCACTTCACTACAGGTTGGTGCCTGGCTTTGTCCTTTCTAACCTGTGGAAGACAGTTGACAGTCTTCAAGTCCTTACAGGATAATCTCAGGCGATGACGGATAGAGCAGGCACTGTCCCTCCATCCTCACCACGCATGGAGCGGCGGCTGGCCGCCATTCTGCACGCCGATGTGCAAGGCTATAGCCGCCTCATCGAAGCCGATGAAGTCGCCACCCTGCGGGTCTTGACGCCGTCTCTAGAGATGATGCGTGCGGTGGTCCAGCAGCACGGCGGCCATGCGGTGGGTTCGCGCGGCGATAGCCTCCTGGCCGAATTTTCCAGTGCGCGCAGTGCCGTGCAGTGCGCGGTCGAGATGCAACGGGAGTTGCAGAGTCGCAATGCCGTGGTACCGAGTGAACAGCGGATCCAGTTTCGCATGGGCATTCATGTGGGGGAGGTACTGGAGGACGGTGGGCAGTTGCACGGCGATGGGATCAACATTGCCGTGCGCTTGGAAAGTTTAGCAGAAGCCGGCGGGATTCTGATCTCGGGCACAGTCTATGACCAGGTCAAGACCAAGCTGCCCCTCCAGTACGAAGCTCTGGGCGAACAACACCTCAAGAACCTTGCCGAGCCGGTGCGGGCGTACCGGGTACGATGGGAAAAGACAGACAGTCCCCAGTCCCCAGTCCCCAGTCCCCAGTCGCAAAAGGGCAGGCAAAAGCTGCGTCGGGTGGGCACGACGCTGCGCTCGCGCGTCGTGTTCGTGAGCGTGCTGCTGCTTGGCGGACTCGCGACCCTATGGTCCTTCTTCCCTTCTTCATTCCGTATTCCCCATTCCGCATTCCGCACTCCGGAGGCGCAGCCTCCGGCGTTGCCCCTGCCCGACAAACCCTCCATCGTCGTCCTGCCCTTCGACAACCTGAGTAAAGATCCCGAGCAGGACTACTTCAGTAACGGGATCACCGAAGTGCTCACCTCTGACCTCTCCCGCATCT
>CAZCWX010000331.1:0-25925 GCA_964502465.1 uncultured Enterobacteriaceae bacterium
GCAGTACTGAACAGGACCGCAGCCAGGAACAGGACGACCACGTTGCGCTCAATCCAGGACTGGAGCAACACGGTCAACAGCAGCGCGAGAGTCACACTCCCGGCTACGACGCCATAACGCAACAACCATGCACGACTGCCTTGCCGCATAGGTCAGCCTCCCTCGGCATGTGGGTCAGATTGACGCCCTTTTGCTTACCTGCTTACCTTCCTCGCTGGTCCGTCGCCTCACTCCTTCACACCGCAGATTCTACCATACAAGGGACAGGGCATGTTGGCTGCGTTGGGCGAAGCCAATCTTGTTGGAATCCCTCCGGCACTGGTCGATTTCACGCCGATCTTCCTCAGCAGAAGGGCTATGGTGAAAAGGTTCCCTGAGGATAATGCGCTTGCCGGCTAGCAAGCAGGCGACTGCGCTCAGGGGAAGGGCCCTGAGGATCTCACCCAGAACCCTTCTATGTTGCGATCCATTTAGTATACCAGGAGTCAGAGGCGTGTGATCACCCTTCCCGATTATGCCTGCTGATCCTGCAGGATTGCAGGAGAGCGAGAGGCTCCGGCCACCGCTCGACGCTTCTCCGGCCGCACCGGCGTGTCATCGAACTAGCGCTTTCCCTCGAACTGTCGAAATAGCTTGCGGGCCTTCTTTTCCGGGACCACACTAAATGTACCGCCCTCCTTAGAGACGCAGAACAGAAAGCGGCGTCCGACAGTGTTAAAGAAAGGACTAGGATCCTGCCCGACCAAGGCCTCCGCGCAAAAGGAGGCGAACTCGGCGACCGTGCCCGGTACGTCAAACTGAAATTGGAGGAAGGTACTCTGCTGCGGCTTTAAGGCCAGCTTCTGCGGGGATGGATTGCCGGATCTCTTGCCCGTTTGAAAGACGGTCTCGTTTGCGAGAGAGCCGATCCCAAAGCCACTGATCAGACTCCAGGCTGCGCCTTTGAAAGTGGTAGAGGAACTGTTCCGGACTCTCACACTATAGGTACAGGTCCCTCCTGTCGGCGCAATGTTCCCGCAGGGATCGACGGCAAAGAACTGGATCGGAAAGGGCGTGAGTGGGAGGTCGCCAATGTCGTGATCTTCGTCCTCACCAACGTCAAAAGGCGCGGTCTGGTCGGTCTGGAACTGATCGGCGAAGGCTACGACCTGGTACCTATCCGCCGTCAGAGGGAACCCTGCACCGTCACTGGAGAACAGGAAGCGTCCCTCCCTGTCCGTAGACTGAGCGTTAACGAACTCAAACTCAAGGCAGTCGCTGTCAAGACAGCGACGCAACTCCACAAAAGCAAAGGGGAAAGCATCTCCCCGGAGGGGAGTCCCACTGACTGCATCGACGATCCTCCCGCTGATAGACCCGGCTAGCACAAGCGGGGTAATGGTCAACTGATAGGAACCACTAGAGCCACCCGTGCCACTAAAGTCCCCATCGCAACAACTCGTTGCAGCCAGGATGAAAACCCCGTCATCCGGGATGGCAAACTGGAGCCTGGAATTGAGCCCTCCGCTGTCATCATTGCTAGCAAGGAGCTGACATCCGGAGTCAAAGAGTCCCAGGAAGGGATCTCCGAGCTCCAGCCCGATCAGATCCGCCCTCACCTCAGCACCCGGCGTAGCAGTGAATCGGAAGAAATCCACATCAGGAAAATCTGGTGGGGTATCTAAACTGCCCTCTACCGTAAACGGGAGCGTGACCGCGCCGAAGTCCTGCGCGGCTGGACACGGGTGGTTGAACTCCACCTCGCCCCCCTGAGCAAACGCAAGGTGTGGTACCCCGATCAGGATCGCCAAAGCACTCAGCAACATGGCGACCTGCAGGCATAAGGTGCCCCCTCGCCGGTCTTCCTCTAACCTGTCCATAATCCCTCCTTTTTGTTGGCAGGTTACTGTTTCTCTGCATTGCCTCTCGGTGACGGCCTGCATACTGGTGGGCTGCGCGCTCTCCGGCGACGAGGGAGCCCTGTGGAGGTCCTCTCGTGATGAGGAGTATCGGCACGATAGGTAGAGTCCATTCTTCTCTTTCCTCCAGTCCAAACAAAAAGGGCCACCCGCTTGGCACAGGTGGCCCTAAAGTGGCGGCTCTCTCGTCTCCTGACCGCCTTCTCCTTAGACCCTTATGAATGGCGCTATACCTCTAGTGCTCTCCAGAAGTCAAGCCGCACGGCACACGTGGCTTACCAGCTCTATGAAACTCGCAGAAAGCGTCCCTGCCGGATCTTTCCATAATTTTTCGCCGGGACTGGCATGCTATTTTCTCTTGAAGGCAAAGGGGAAGAAAAACCTCTCTCGGGAGAGGGAATGTTTAGCGAGGCCGCTCCAGCCGATACCAGCCATTGCCAAAGGCGGCGTTTTTGCCGACGTGGATATATTCGCCTAACAATAAGAGCGGCAGGAAGGGCTCCAGGTCCCCGCGATACGTGACTTCGCCGACAAAACCGCTTAAGTCTTGCATCGCCCCTTTGCGGGTGCGACGGTCGCGGTCGATCCAGCGTCCCTTCACAGCAACTTCTTTGACTGTCTCTGCCTGCTGACCCAACTCTTTGAAATCAACGTTCAGCGCTTCACCACAGTAAAAGTACGACAGCGCGTTCACCCGGTCCCGTAGCCGTTTGATCAGGTGGTGAAACTGCGGCACGGTCACCACTTCGCCCTCAGCTTTCAACGCTGTCGGCGTGAGGAACCGAACAGTGAGCGCTTGCAGATCTCCAAGGTCAGGGACGCGAGAACGTAGCGCGTGCCAACTGAGATGCTCTTGCGGCGGGCGGACAATCCCCTCTTTGCCGTCGTAGACCGCAGAAACCTGGTTATGCACTCCCAATGCCGTGAGAGAAGACAGAACGCAGCGCGCGCGATTGAGGCCCAATCCCCCTTCACCTAATTCGCGAAACGCCACGATGAAATACGGCAGATAGTCCATCGCGCTCCCGACGACGACCAAGTCAAAGGCCAGCGGCTCGCCAGGCAGGTAACGGGTCTTGGTTTCGAGCGGTGGCTTAACGACAAACGGACGAGGAATGTTCTGATTTCTGCTCAGACGCTCCGCCGCCGGCGGCACGAACGGGTTAAAGACTGTGGTGTAAGGACAGGTGTAGCGCAGCTCACAGGCGGCGCATTCAAGCCTGAGATCGATACAGACCAGCCGGCGAAACACCGTGCCAAAACCACCACGGATGGTGGTGCCTTTGTTGAAAGGCGGCATGTCCAAGGGGGCCTGGGGAATGAGGGAGAAATGATAATGCGCGAAGGGGAACCTGTTACTGAGGTGTTTGTGTGGCACTCATTATCCATAGCAAGAGCACGGCGAAGAATGCAAACGCCAGTCTGCACCTCGTTCGCGATTCGTGTTCGTCCCAGTCCTGCCATCCCAGTGGGCGAGAACGGCACCTCGCATCACGCTGACGCATCAGGCTGGCGCATGCCTGCCTCGCGCGGCCTCACGCCAGGCAAGCCGTACCGTTTCATTTTGCGGTAGAGGGTGACGCGATGAATGCCGAGGCAGGCAGCGGCCCGCGCCAGGTTGCCGTCCGCCTCGACTAAAGCTCGACGGATCAGGGTCACTTCGGTTTCTTTGAGCGCCCCAACCGGCACGCTGGCACTCTCCGCCGCCAGCGCGGAGATTTCTTGCGGGAAGTGCGCCGGAGTCAGGGTTGACTCTGTCACTCCATGTGCGGCGCGGAGCAGCACGTTTTTCAGCTCTCGCACGTTGCCCGGCCAGGAATACCGACTGAGAAGCACCAGCGCATCGGCAGAAAGACGCACGTGGGGAAAGCCTAACTGGTCGAGCAGATGGCGCGCCAGGAGTGGCATGTCGTCTCGCCGTTCTCTGAGCGGCGGGAGCACAATGGGAAAAGCCGACAGCCGATAATAGAGGTCCACACGAAAGGCTTTCTGTTGCACCACGCGTTGCAGGTCTTCATTGGAAGCCGCGAGCACCCGGACATCGAGTGTTGCCGGGTGCTCTGCACCGACCCGCGTCACTTGTCCGTCTTCGAGCGCGCGCAGGAGGCTGACTTGCATCCGTGGAGACATCGCTTCCACTTCATCGAGGAAGAGCGTACCGCCGTGGGCTAATTCTATTTTTCCCGCTCGTCCGCCTCGGACCGCACCGGTAAAAGCTCCCTCGACGTAGCCAAAGAGTTCAGCGGCGAGCAGTTCATCGCTGGCGGCACCACAATTGACCGCGACAAAGGGCCCGTGACACCGCGCGCTGGCCGCATGGATCGCATGCACAAAGAGTTCTTTGCCCGTCCCGGACTCGCCTAAGAGGAGCACCGGGAAGTCTTGTGCTGCCGCGCGACGCGCCAGCGTCAGACAGTGCTGGAAGGCGGGCGACTTTCCGGTTAAATCGGCAAACGTGTAGGAAGCGGACCAGGAAGCGCGACGGCTCCTCACTGGCCGCGTCTCCTGAGGCCGTGACAACACCAGGATGGTTCCCACTGGTTGCCGGTTGCCCTTGATCGGCATCGCGGTCGCGTTCAGCGACAGCTCTTTCCCAGGGATATCCATCTGTACCGCGTATGGTCGGATCTCGTCCTGTTGCACCAGGGGACGGAACCCCTCTACCTGTAGTTCAGGCACCCGTAACAACGATCGTCCCAACACACTCTGCGGCACCCTGACCAGGTCACTCATCGACGGGGACGCGCCACACACGTGCCCTCTGCCATCAATCGCCAGGACGGTGTCGTGCGGATGTTGCAGGACAAAGCGGTGGTATTCGTCGAGGAGGGTGACGCGTCGGTTCAGTTCCTCATAATGGAGGAGCTGCTCAATGCGATCGGCCAGACGCAGCATCACCTCGGCATGTCCATACGCTCGTTGATACCCGGAGATCCCCAGCACCCCGATGACTTCTCTGGTGATGGGATGATGTACAGGAACGCCAAACGAGGCCCAGGGGTGAAACGCCTGACAGTAATTCTCGCTCCACAGGACGTAATCAGGACGGTCCTGTGCCAGGACAACGTTCACCATCGCCGTACCAACTAACTCTTCCGCCATCCCTCCACCTGGCACAGCATTGATCTCCATCGCTCGCTGTAAGACCCAGGGGTGACCATTGACGTGCAGGATGCAGCCGTCACGGTCGCTGAGCCCGATCATGAAATGCTCTTTCTTCCAGACTTGCACCATGGTCTCGAACACCGGGGTCGTGACATAAATAAGATCTTCGCGTTCCTGCAGCTTCTCAAGATCCTCAGCCGAAAGGACTAAGGGGATCTCTCGCAGGTATGGATCCACTCCCAACCGCTGGGCACGCAGCCATGATGCGCGGATAGCCGGCCGGACTTTGTCTAATCCGGTCTCTTGTCCTGCCATGAACGCTTCCCACGCCTTCGCGGTTGCTTGCATCTCGCGACGACTCGGCAACGTCAGCGCCGGAAACTGATGTTCAGACAAGATTCACCTCATGTGGAATGTGGACAATTGCGGATTACTCAAGAATCGTATTTTTTGTTGCGCTTTGCAATATAGCTTGCAACCTGCAATGAGGCAGATTTTCCAGCACTATTGAGCAGTGCTCTCCTCATGTGTTGCAGAATGCACACCGCCAAAGGAACAGCATTCTCGCTGTGCTCACACCGCTTTTGCCAATTTCTCTAGTAAATCAGGCCTCTTGTCATTTTTCAGCCTTCTGTCCACAAGCATGGTATTTGATTTGCTCTCTATTCGCACTGCACATCCTGGTGTGCCCTCCAGGATGTGCATGAGCGAAAGGGGGATGGACGAGATCTGTCCCCATCTACCATCTCCCTTTTCCTCCCTCCGCGGAGACCGCCAGTGCCCAGGCGGTCTCTTTTCTTGCCCATTGAACATGTTTTTCATTTGTCAGCGTTCAGCTATGAACTTTCAGCAGTCAGCCAGACAAGAGGAACCATGAGATATTGTCCAGCCTCTGGTACGAGGAAGAGTGGCTTGCTTGTGGAATCCCCTTATTTTTGCTGAGCGCTGACGGCTGAACGCTGACCTTCCTTGCTCAGGCTGTGCCAATCGTCCAGGTGCTGCTGACCGTTGCCACCAGTTCATCGCGTGCATTTTTTATGCAGGCTTCGACAAACGCGACGCGCTTGCCTTTGCGCAAGACTTTTCCTTCACCGCGTACCATTCCTTTTGGCACCGGTTTGAGGAAACTCATTTTCAACTCTGCAGTGGTAGCGAATTCTCCTTCCTCCAACACCGAGCCGATAGCACTGCCAAGCAACTCATCAGCGAACACGGTCAGGTAGCCACCAGAAACCAAACCAAACGGATTCAGTACGTGATCTTGCACTGCGTCCCATTCCCACACCGCAGTCCCAGGACTAAACTGCAGCGGTCGCATACCCAGTGCCTGGTGCAGCGGAGCGAGATAATCCTCTGGCCGGTTGTCGCGCAGTGCCCGATTGAGTTTTTCGAGAGGAGTAAGCATAGTGTGTGCTCCTATTCTTTCTTTGAGTGGTTGTATATCCATTGCACGAGGAGAACATGATGGCAGGTGCTTTGGACGGCATACGAGTCATTGAGGCAACGCAGGGAATCGCAGGACCTTATACCGGCATGTTGTTGGCCGAACAAGGTGCAGAGGTGGTGAAGCTCGAACCTCCCGGCGGTGACCAAGCCAGAGGAACAGCGGGGTTCCATGTATGGAATCGCAGCAAGCGGAGTGTCATTGCTGACCTGACGACGACAGTAGGACAGGAGTTATTCCAGCGTCTGACTGCGACTGCGGACGTGCTCCTGACCGACCACCAGCCCGGGGAAGCAGCAACCTTGGCCCTCTCGTATCACGCACTTACCCAGCAAAACCCCGGCCTCATCCTTTGTCATTTTCCAGCGTTTGGCAGCACTGGCCCGCATGCTCACCGCTACCCGGACGATACGCTCGTCGCAGCAGTGAGTGGCCTGCTCGGCAGCCAGTGGTCCCATCGCGATGGCGGCGTGTATCTCGTCATCCCCATCGCCAGCTATGGGGCCGCGTTCGTTGCCAGTGCCGCGATCGCGGCTGCCCTCTGTGCACGTGAGCAAAGCGGCATAGGACAGCAGCTTGAGGTGTCCTGGCTCGCCGGCGCTTTTGCCATGCAGACCGGGACGATCCTGTATCATCCAGAACTGCTCCGTCTCTTTAGCGGTCGTCTCAATCCCCTCGGCCCGATTCCGTGCTACCGCCTCTATCAAGCCCACGATGATTGGCTGTTTGTTGCCTGTGGCAACGTAACGTTCTGGAACAAGTTCTGCCTGGCGTTAGAGCGCCCAGAGTGGGTCTCTGACCCGCGATACGACAAGGCTCCGTGGGGGATCGCACCAGCAGATCGCGATGAGCTTGCCGCGCACATCGCCGCGATCATCATGACAAAGCCCCGCGCCGCATGGCTGCGTCTCCTCCGCGAGCATGATGTCCCGTGTGCTCCGGTCACCAGTCGTCAAGAATTCATGGATTTTTCTCAGACGCTCTACAATGGCATGCGCGTCACACTCGACGACCCACACCTGGGAAAGACGGTCCAGATGGGCGTGCCGCTCCGGCTCTCTCAGACGCCGGGAGCAGTCAAAGGACCTGCACCGCTGCTGGGACAAGATACGGAAGCCGTCAAGCGGTCAGCCGTCAGCCGTCAAGCGGTCAGCCGTCAGCCGTCAGCCGTCAGCGGTCAGCAGCCCCCCCCTCCAATCCGAGACTGCGGACTGCGGACGGACGACGGCCGGCAGCCGCCCCCGTTGAACGGTGTTCTTGTGCTGGATTTTGCCAGTTATATCGCTGGGACCTTGGGTCCGATGATCCTCGCCCAGCTTGGCGCTACCGTGATCAAGGTGGAATCGCTGCAGGGGGACGCGTTTCGTGCCTTTGGCTTCGGCTTTCTCGGCTGGAATCAAGGCAAACGAGGGCTGGCGGTCAATCTGAGCAGTGCGGCAGGCCAGGCTGTGGTGTATGACTTAGTACGCAAGGCCGACGTGGTCGTCGAAAACCTGCGTCCCGGCGCCACCACACGGTATGGGATTGACTACGATACCCTGGCGCAGCTCAATCCTCGCCTGATTTACGCCACGGTCACCGCGTTTGGCTCGAGCGGTCCAGAGCATGATCAGCCGGGGTTCGATCCACTCTTGCAAGCACGCTCTGGTATCATGCGTGCCCAAGGGGGGCATGGGCATCCGCCTTTTTATCTCACCTGTGGAGTGTGCGATTATGCGGCCGCTTTGCTCACCGCGTATGGGGTCAGCGCTGCGCTCTATGCCCGCAAGCAGACGGGAAAGGGGCAGCGAGTAGAAACTTCCCTCTTGAACGCCTCGATGGCTGTGCAATCGGGCAACTTCATCTTCTATGATGGTCGGCCTGATATGGAAAATGGTGGGCCGGACCTGTGGGGCACCGGGGCGTGCTATCGCATTTACCTGACCGCGAACAATTCCCTCTTCCTTGCTGTTCTTGCTGAGGTCCACTGGCAGGCGCTTTGCCTGCTGCTGGATCGGCCAGACTTGCATCGTCAGTACAGTTTCCTCGCAGCTCGCCAGGAACAGGTCGAAAGCGACCTCGGACAGACGCTCGCGCACGCGTTCGCCACCAAGACGACCGAGGAGTGGCTTGCGCTCCTCGATAGGGCTGGAGTTCCCTGCGCACCCATCCTCCCGCTGCCTGCCTTGTTTGACGATGACCATGTCGCCGCTAATGACTTACTCGCGCTCCATACGCATCCGCAGTGGGGTGAGGTACGGCAGACCGGGATTCTCCCAAAATTTTCCCGCACTCCGGCACACCTGCCATCTGTTGCGCCGCTCTTAGGGCAACACACGGTAGAGGTGCTGCAAGAAGTAACGGGATACGACCAGCAAAAGATCACGCAGCTGTTGGAGACTGGGGTGATCAAGCAGTCGTGATCCCGTATCGGACAATGGAAAAAACTAGTATGGAGGTTTTGATGTATCGAACGATCGCAGACGTGCTCCACACCGTGGACAGCCGCATTCAGGAACGTCACCTGCTCAACCATCCTTTTTACCAGGCGTGGGGTGCCGGCCAGCTTTCTCTGTCCGCACTGCAGGAATATAGCAAACAGTACTATCGACAGGTCGAGGCCTTTCCCACCTATGTCAGTGCTGTGCATGCCAACTGCCCACTCCTGCCTGTCCGACAACAGCTCCTGGAAAATCTGCTGGAGGAAGAGCGTGGGGCGGACAATCATCCTGAACTCTGGCTCCGGTTTGCTGAAGCGCTGGGAGTGCAGAGAGACGATGTGGCGGCGGCCTCGCCGTTGCCAGAGACGACGGCATTGCTGCACACATTTCGCACCCTCACCCGAGATCGTCCCTATCTGGTGGGCATGACCGCGCTGTTAGCCTATGAGGCGCAGGTTCCTGAGGTCGCTGTGACGAAAATTGATGGGCTGAAAAAATTCTATGGCATAGACGAGGCGCGCGGGCTGGCGTTCTTTCAGGTGCATCTTCAGGCCGATCGGTTCCATGCCGAGACCGCCCGTCAGATCCTCCGCACCCACCTATCTCCCGACAGCGCAGATGAGGCAATCTCCGCCTGCACTCAAGCACTCGATGCACTCTGGGGCATGCTGGACGGTATCCATTCCCGCTACTGTTCATAGCGTTGCCTGGCCGTGAGACCTGTCCTGAGCAAAGTCGAAGGATGCTTCGCCTCCGTGGTGCTCCGGCTCAGCATGACCGATTCATCATTCGCAGGTGAACTGCATACGAGTATGGCTGGCCTATGTTAAAAAACTTTTTGTTAGAGCGCCTCGCCGCAGTCCAACAAGACGGACTCTACCGCACACTCCGCCTTGTTACTGGAGCGCAGCAAGGCACTATTACTCTCGATGGGCGTGAGGTCCTCTTGCTTTCTTCGAACAATTATCTGGGACTGGCTGACCATCCAACGCTGAAACACGCAGCCCAGGAAGCGATCGCCCGCCTCGGCTGTGGTGCCGGTGCCTCACGCCTCATCTCCGGGAACATGGCGTTACATCAACAACTCGAGCAGCGATTGGCGGCCTTTAAGCAGACCGAGGCAGCGCTGGTTTTTCCTTCTGGATATCACGCCAATATTGGCGTGATCGCCGCGTTGATGGGGCCGGGAGATATCGTTTTCAGTGATGCACTCAATCACGCCAGTATCATTGATGGGTGCCGACTCTCACGTGCCAGCGTACAGATCTTCCGTCATCGGGATATGGCACACCTCACCGACCTGCTCGCCGCAAGTCCACGGTCGGGCCAGCGGCTCATTGTTACGGACTCAGTCTTTAGCATGGATGGTGATGTCGCGCCGTTAGCGGACATCGTGGCACTGGCGCGCCGACACACGACGTGGGTGATGGTTGATGAAGCGCATAGCACAGGCGTTTTTGGCCCACGTGGGGCCGGAGTCGTGGAGGAACTCGGCTTAGAGAACGATATTGACATTCAGATGGGGACCCTGGGCAAAGCCTTGGGCGGAGCGGGAGCCTATGTCGCCGGCTGTCAGGAACTCATCGACTGGCTGATCAATCGGGCACGGAGTTTTGTGTACACGACCGGTATTCCACCAGCGGTCGCAGCTTCGGCCCTTGCTGCGCTCGATGTGGTCAGGCACGAACCAGAGCGGCGCAAGCAGCTCTGGGACAACGCCGCTTTTCTCTGGCACGGCTTGACAGATCTCGGCTACCAGTTGGGGCCAACACGGTCGCCTATTCTGCCGGTGCTCATCGGCGGGGCAACGCACACGATGGCGCTTGCAGAAGCGTTGTTGCGGCGGGGCATTTTTGCTCAAGGCATTCGTCCCCCAACCGTGCCAGACGGCACCTCGCGTTTGCGCGTGACCCCAATGGCAACCCATACACGCTCACAACTCGTGCAGGCACTAGCAGCATTCGCTACCGCAGGAAAGGAGATCGGTATTCTCTCATGACCCCATCGTACACAGACTTGAAAACGTGGGACCATACATACCTGTGGCATCCGTTCACCCAGATGCAGGACTGGTTGGCCGAAGATCCCCTCATTATCACCCGTGGGGAAGGTAACTACCTGATCGACGTGCAGGGCAACACGTACCTGGATGGCGTCTCTTCTCTGTGGTGCAACGTCCACGGCCATAATCATCCGCGGATCAACGCGGCTATTACCGAGCAACTGTCACAGATTGCGCACTCCACGCTGCTTGGACTGGCGAATGTTCCGGCTATTCTGCTGGCGAAGCAGTTAGTGGAAATCGCCCCACCTGGCCTCACGCGGGTTTTTTACTCCGACGCTGGTGCGACCGCCGTTGAGATCGCCCTCAAGCTCGCCTTCCAATACTGGCAGCTCAAAGGCGCTGCGCACAAGGTGAAATTTGCCTCGCTGGTTGAGGCGTATCACGGCGACACACTCGGCGCGATGGGCGTCGGTTATTCGGCGCTCTTCCATCATTTCTATCGCCCGGTCCTCACTGATGCTTTTCGTCTCACCCCACCCCATTGCTTGCGTTTTTATCAGGAGATGTCAGCAGCCGCGGCACTCGACGCAGCAGTGGCAGAAGCCCGCCATGTCCTCTCAGAGCACTCCCACGAAATTGCTGCTCTCATCGTCGAGCCACTCATGCAAGGCGCAGCCGGCATGTGGGCGCACCCTGTCGCCTACCTGCAGGCGCTCAGAGACCTGACCAGAGAGCATGGCATCATCCTGATTTGCGATGAGGTGGCGACCGGTTTTGGTCGGACCGGCCGCATGTTCGCCAGTGAACACGCGGGTGTGCAGCCGGATCTTCTCTGTCTCGCCAAAGGTATGACTGGCGGATATCTTCCCTTGGCCGCAACGCTCACGACTGAAGAGATCTTCTCTGCTTTTCTGGCTCCGTATGAAGAATTTAAGACGTTCTTTCACGGCCATACCTACACCGGGAATCCGCTTGCCTGTGCTGCGGCCATAGCAAGCCTGACCATATTTCAGCAGGACCGGGTGCTCAACACCCTGCAAAAAAAGATCGCGCTGTTAACGGAACGGTTACAGAAAGATATCGCCCCCCTCGCCCATGTCGCTGACGTTCGTCAATGGGGCTTCATGGTCGGCATCGAATTGATGCGCGATGCCGAGCACCGCGTGCCCTATGACGCCGCTGAGAAGATTGGTGTCCGCGTGATTCAGGAAGCGCGTCAACACGGCGTGATGATTCGCCCGCTGGGAAACGTCATTGTCCTCATGCCACCCCTGAGCATTTCTCTGAAAGAATTGACTCTGCTGCTCGACGTCGTTTGCGCGGCGATTGCCACGGTCACAGCACGGATATGAGCGCGATTTTCATCACTGGCACTGACACCGGAGTCGGGAAAACACTCGTGGGGTGTGGTCTGGCCGCCGCATTGACTGCGCACGGGAAAACCGTTGGCGTACTCAAGCCAGCCGAGACCGGATGCCCCATACAGAACGGACGCTTGTATCCCGAGGATGCGATGCGTCTGGCTGCCTTTGCCCAAACACGTCTTCCTGTAGATGCGATCTGTCCCTATCGCTTCGCCCCCCCGGTTGCGCCGAGTGTGGCAGCCGAACAAGCTGGGGTCACCATTGAGCTAGAAACAATTCTCTCGACCTTCCGGCAGATCGCTGCGCACCATGACCTCACTATTGTCGAAGGAGCCGGGGGGTTGCTGGTGCCATTGAACGGTCAGTACACGTTCGCCGAGTTGGCCCATGATCTCGGCATCCCGACTCTGGTGGTGGTAGGCTCAAAACTCGGCGCGATTAATCATGCACTCCTCACCTTCCGCTACGCCCGCACGCTGTCGCTTCCTCTTTTAGGGTATATCCTGAACCATCCCAGCCCCACTACAGACCTGGCTATCCAGACCAACGCGCAAACCCTTGCTCGTCTGACTGACGTTCCCTGCCGCGGTCGCATCCCTTTTCTGTCGTTGAGTGGAGACATCAAACAGGATCGCAGAGCGCTCGGTGACCTCTTCGCCAGGGCGGTTGATCTGACCGGAGTGCTGGGATAGAGAGCGAAGCTTTCTATCCTGATCTTGCAATCAAGGAGGAATGGCATGGTCGATTTCTCATCGCTGGCTGAAAAATCGCTTTCCGGCGCCGCGCTCTCTGCGACAGAAGCAACGGCGGTCATGCACACCCAGGACGACTGCTTACCAGGGCTGCTCCGTGCCGCGTTGATTGTGCGCGAGCGGTTTTTCGGCCGCAAGGTGAAGATCTGTGTCCTACAGAATGCCCGCAGTGGTCTGTGTCCAGAGGATTGTCATTACTGTTCACAGTCAGCCATCTCCACAGCGTCCATCAACAAGTATCGCTTGCTCTCTACAGAGGAACTCATCGCCGGTGCGCGGAAAGCGAGTGCTGCTGGTGCGCGCCGCTACTGTATGGTTACGAGCGGACGAGGGCCGAGTGACAGAGACATCGAGCATCTCAGCACAGCCACACGGGCGATTAAGCAGGAGTGTCCCACCTTAGAGCTCTGTCTGTCTCTCGGCCTGATGAGCGAAGCGCAGGCACGGCAGTTGAAAGAAGCTGGGGTGGGATGGATTAACCACAATCTCAACACCAGCCGCCGTTTCTATCCAGCGATCTGCACCACGCACACCTACGATGACCGAATAGAAACCGTACAGAATGTGAAACGTGCGGGCCTCGCGACGTGCTCTGGGGGAATCGTTGGGATGGGCGAAACAGATGACGACATTATCGAACTCGCTTTTGCGACTCGCAGGCTGGGCATCGATTCTATTCCGGTTAATTTTCTCTATCCTGTCCCTGGCACCCCATTAGGAGAACGACGCAATTTTGCACCAACCCAAGGGCTGAAAACGCTCTGCTTGATGCGCTTCTTGAATCCCCGCAGCGAGATCCGCATGGCGGCAGGAAGAGAACTCTATCTGGGCAATTGGGGAGGATTGGCCCTCTATCCGGCAAACTCCATCTTCGTCGCAGGCTATCTAACGACACCGGGCCAGCACGCCACCGCAGCTCAGCAACTGGTAGAAGAAGCAGGGTTCGAGGTAGAGAGGTAGAAACGCTCTGGGAAAAGGAGGGAACGACATGAAACATTTCATTGGCTGGTTGGTCTGTGTGGGTCTCTTCAGTCTGAGCCCCGCTGCGTTGGCTCAAGAGGGAAAGCCGACGATCCGCTTTGGTTTGCAGGTTGCCCAACAGCAAACTACCGTCGAAGAGTTGAAGGAAGTCTGGAAAGAAGCCGAAGCGTTGGGGTTTGATACGCTGTGGACGAATGATCATTTACTGCCCAGCGTTGGTCCATCAGATGGACCTAATCTGGAAGCCTGGACCCTGTTAGCCGCGATGGCCACGGTCACGGCGCGTGTTCAGATTGGCACCATGGTCTCAAGTAACACGTTTCGTGACCCTGCGGTGCTGGCCAAGATGGCCACGACGGTCGACCACTTGAGCAACGGCCGCCTCATTCTCGGCATTGGTTTCGGCTGGTTCGAACGTGAGCACCAGGCCTACGGCATCCCCTTCCCTGCTACCCCGGTCCGAGCCAAGGAACTGGAAGAAGCGTTGCAGGTGATCACCAAGCTGTGGGCTGCGGATCCTACTGTGTCATTCAAGGGTCAATACTATACGCTGGTGGACGCGCCGTTCATGCCCAAACCGCTGCAACGACCGCATCCACCGATCATGATTGGTGGGATCGGCGAAAAACTGACGTTACCCCTCGTCGCGCGCTACGCGCAGATGTGGAACATTCCCAACCTCCCGCCTGCGGAGGTCGCCGAAAAAAATAAAGTCTTAGTACAGCAGTGCCAAAAAATCGGCCGTAACTGTGGCGAAATCGAACGTTCGTATCTGACGCCCCTGTACCTCAAAGCCGATCCCTCCGAAGTCCAAGGCTTACTCGAGCGCATTGCTGAACTCCGGAAGGTCAGCGTCGAAAAGGTGCGCGAGAGTGTGTTGGTGGGTGACCCTGAGGCGATCCGTCAGCAGCTGCAAACGTACATCGACGCCGGCGTGACGCATTTTATTATCAATCTGCGTCGCCCTGGTCTTTACGATCTTGAAGGCGTACGTTTGTTCGCAAAAGAGGTGATCCCCACGTTCCGCAAGAAAGATATTCAGCAGTCAGCGGTCAGCCGTCAGCGAAAAGTGACCACACGCAGATAAGACGTCTGGGGCGATGCTCATCGCTTCTACCCGACCGGCTCAGGCTGGGCAGTGTGGACTTCCTCTGGGTGCTCCAAAAACAACGGCTGGGCTGAGACCCCAAACGCCATGACCAGGGCGGCCATGAAGATAGCCGCCGCACCAGTATAAAATGGCAACGCCCAGTTGCCCGTCGCCGTAACCAGGAATCCGGCCAGCATGGTCGCAGCCATACCGCCCAAGCTGCCAAACGTACTCATACACCCCCAAATTGCGCCCAGATGACGAGGACTCATTTCCGTTGGCAGGCTCATGTATCCGGCTAAGGCCGCATCGTTGAACAAACGAGCAACCATCAGCAGTATCACACAAAGCCAGGGCGACTCCACACTGACCGCGGCAACCATAAATGGCGCGCCAATTAACATCCCGATCAGAGACAGGGTCTTGCGAGCGGTATCAGCGCGTGCACCCCGCCGGAGCAGTTCATCAGAGAGCCATCCTCCTCCCACAGTCCCGATCAGAGCCATGCCAGTGATCAGTCCCCCCAGGCCGCCCATCTCACCAATGGAGAATCCACGGCCACGGACCAGGTACGTCGGCAACCAGGCGGCCATCAACCACATGGTATAAACCCACAGCGTATAAGAAACGACCAACGCCCATACGCGTGGTGAGCGGATCACCGGCCCCCACCCGGTGTGTTCAGAGGCAGGCCGCACTCGCTCGGCCTGAATATAGCGCAGTTCTGCGGGCGAGACCGCGGCATGCTCCTCTGGGGTCGCACGACCGTACCAGAGCCAGCCAAACGCCCACGCGATGCCGATTCCCCCACAAAGATAAAAAACCCATGGCCAGCCAAGTTGCACGGTCACAAGGGTCACAAGCGGATAGCCAAGCATAATCCCGGCGTTTAAGGCAGCCGGAATGACCGTTTGCGCGCGCGCCAGTTCGTGCCGTGGCACCCAGGCCGCATTGGCAATGCTCATGGCTGGAACGATCGGTGCCTCAAAGGCACCCACCAGGAACCGCAGGCTCAACATCAACCAGAACGCCGATGCCCCCCACGGAGTCAGGAAGGTCACCACCGACCAACCGAGACACAGCCAGGGTATCAGCCGACCGCCAAAACGGTCGGCGATATAGCCGCCAGGTAACTGCAGCACAGTGTATCCCCACAGGAACGCGGAAAAAATGATTCCGAAGAGTGCCTCATCCCAGCCCAATTCGCGGATCATGGCTGGAGCGGCAATGGAGATGTTGGCTCGATCGACATGGTTGATCAGCGCCAACAGGAAGATCATTCCCACAATACGGTAGCGAACCGGCCCAGGCATCGCCCCCCCTTTAGGGTCGGAAGTAAAGATCCCCAACGGCTCTACCATGGATAAAGGAAATCGACAACCTGACCAATCGTGAGAGCAAGAACACCCTCCGCCTCTCCTTACTCTTCTCCAGGGCTGGAGTGTTGTGCTATAGCATGAGAAAAAGGAGGGGATGACACCCTGCCCTTTCACAGTCATACAGTAAGGAGGACTGAGTATGCCGATTAAAGTTGTTGAGTTACACCACCATGGCATCCGCATTGGCACCACTACCGAAGAAGTCGAACAGGCCCGGCAATTCTATACTGACGTGCTCGGCCTGCAGACCGACCCTGGCCGACCCAACATTCCGAGCATTCCGGGGTTTTGGATGTATGTTGGCCAGGGCGAACAGACCTCGCAGATTCACTTGATGGGAGCGAGGGGTATGTCGCCAATGGCACGGAGTGAAAAAGAGGATCCGACCCTGCCTCACGTTGCGCTTGCGGTGGAAAACATTCAGGAAGCACGAGAAGAGCTGGAACGGCGTGGTATTTGGCACTGGCGGATTCAAGGGTTGGTGGGGAACAATTCTGACCAGGTGTTTGTGCAAGATCCCTTTGGCAACGTCATCGAACTCCATCAGGTCGGCAGTTGCCGTTGCAATAAAATCGTGCTCGGCACCAGCGAGATGCGTGGAGGATGAGTACGGCATACGGCTTAGGCTCTTCCATGCTTGCCATAGGCCCTAGAGCGAGCGCAGCAAGCGAGCCATAGGCGATAAGCAAAATACGATTGACCTCCCACAACACGGAGTACATGACAGCGAAACGGAGGCTTCATGGCCGAAATCTACACTGAACGTTTGATCTCAGCGGACTCTCATATCGTTGAACCCGCAGACCTCTGGCTCACCCGCATGGAGAAGAAGTGGCGTGACAAAGCACCACGCATCGCGGCCTTAGACGAAACTGGGGACTATATTGTCATCGATGGACTCCGTCCTCGTCCGTTGGCGTTTGAAGGACCAATGGCCGACCTGAAAGCGCAAGGAATGGATATTCCCAAACCCAAAGGGTATCGATACGAAGACAATCGCCCTGGCACCTGGGAGCCGCATGAACGCCTTAAAGACCAGGATCTTGATGGTGTTGCTGGCGAGATTATTTACCCTGGTGTCGGTCTGACGCTGGTACGGGCGCCTGATGCCGCATATCTGTATGCCTGCTGCCGCGCCTATAACGATTGGCTGGCCGAATTCTGTCAACCGTATCCTGACCGACTCAAGGGTGTGGGGATGATTCCCTGTCGTGGGCCAATCGAGTGGGCAGTGGCCGAGACCGAACGCTGCGCCAAGCTCGGGCTGGTCAGCGTCATGCTCCCCGCCTGGGTCGATGACCGACCCTACAACCTCCCTGATTGGGATCCGCTCTGGGCAGCCATGCAAGACATGAATCTTATCGCCAGCATGCATATTGGTGGCCGCGACCCGTTTGGCCGGGCGCATGGTCCAGGCGCTGGAGGTATTATCATCGGCATCGTGAAATTTGAGATGAACGATACGCTGCAACATCTTATTTGGGGTGGCGCACCGACGCGTTTCCCGAAGCTCAGGTGGGCCTTAGTCGAAAGTGGCATCGGTTGGATTGGTGCGGCCTTGGAGTTTATGGACCATTGGTGGCATGACCACAAAGGCTGGATGGAGCCGCGTCTCCCTGAGCTGCCAAGCACCTATTTTCATCGCCAATTTTACGCAACGTTTGAAGATGATCGGGCAGGAGTGTTAACGCGGGAATTGATGGGCGTTGAGAATTTAATGTGGGGGTCGGACTATCCGCATACCGAAGGCGTATGGCCATTCTCACGCCAGAAGGTCGCGCAGAACTTTGCCGCGATCCCTGAAGTGGACACCCGCAAAATTGTCCACGACAATGCCGTGCGGCTGTATGGCTTTCCACCGGCGTAAGAGCGGCTGGAGACTTGGGACTAGAGACTGGAGCTTTGGGACATAAGGAACATGTTCCTTATCGCGTTGATTTGTAGGCCTTTCTTCCCATTCTCCAGTCCTTTCTACTGACTACTGACTACTGACTACTGACTACTTTCCCATGGCTACTCGCATTCCCATCGGTACACTTGCCAACTTTCCCGAAGGTCGAGGAGTACCCATTGTCGCAGGAGGGAAACGCCTGGCAATTTTTCACCTCGGCGACCGCGTCTTTGCCATCGATAACGTGTGCTCTCACAACCGCTTTCCGCTCGCCGATGGACGAGTCCAGGACACGGTGGTGACGTGTCGCACACACGGCGCCCGTTTCAACCTGGAAACGGGCTCGGTTGTGCGTGGTCCAGCTCGCAAACCGGTCCGCACCTATGTGGTACATATTATGGGAGACACGATCGAGGTAGAAATCGACTAGGAATTTCCCGCGGAACAACGAAACGGAAATGACGCCATGTCTTCCCAACCTCAAAAGCTGCTGACAGCTGCCGAGTACCTGGCTCTCGAACGGAAAGCTGAACAGAAGAGCGAATACTTTGCGGGCGAACTGTTTGCCATGGCCGGTGCCAGCAGACGGCATAACGCAATCGTGGCAAGCATCATTAGAGTGCTTGGCAATCAGTTATTAGAGCGCCCTTGCAATGTGTATCCAAGTGACATGCGAGTGAAAATCCCCGCACTCGGTAAGTACACCTATCCTGACGTAGTCGTTGTTTATGGTGAAGAAATCTTTGAAGACGAACACAATGATACGCTTCTGAATCCTCAAGTGATCATTGAAGTTTTATCTGAATCTACAGAAGCATACGACCGAGGGAAAAAGTTCG
The DNA here is from genome assembly GCA_964502465.1 of uncultured Enterobacteriaceae bacterium. Classification (GTDB taxonomy): domain Bacteria; phylum Desulfobacterota; class Binatia; order Bin18; family Bin18; genus CAZCWX01. Next base: position 19,169 of record CAZCWX010000331.1, read on the forward strand.
AACATTATCAGCGTCTCGATTCACTGGCCGAATATCTGCTGGTCGCTCAAGATTCTCACCGGATTGAATGCTATGTCCGTCACAATGACCGGACATGGACATATACCGAATTTCATCAACTCGAAGACCTCGTGCCTCTGACCACCATCGATTGCACACTTCCTCTCAAAGATGTATATGCCAAGGTTTCCTAATTCGTTCACAACGACAACGCAGCAAAGAAAGGAAGCCAGGATGACCACACACCACAAGCCGTATTGGGAAACCAAATCTCTTGCCGACATGACTCAAGAGGAGTGGGAATCTCTGTGTGACGGCTGTGGGCGTTGTTGTTTGCACAAGCTGGAGGACGCAGATACGGGACGCATCTATTATACCGGGGTAGCGTGTCGCCTCTTAGACACGCAGCGCTGCTGTTGCACCCGGTACGCACGGCGGACACGCCTTGTCCCTGATTGTTTGGTCCTGACACCAGAGCATATCGAGCAATTCCACTGGCTCCCTGCAACGTGTGCCTATCGCCGCATCGCCGAAGGCAAAGGACTGGCGTGGTGGCATCCGTTGGTATCCGGGGATTCCAACACCGTGCACCAGGCAGGGATCTCAGTCCGTGGAAAGGTCGTCCAAGAACGCGCCGTCGTTCTGAAGCGTCTGGATGAACACATTGTTGACTGGGTAGAGCTGTAGCCGGTTCTTTCCTAGTAGTTATTTGAGATCACTCCCCACTCTCCCACTCCCATGGCAGCGTGTACTTTTTGCTGGTGTTGCAGTCCTTACAAGCTGGCACGAGATTACTCTTCGTAGACTTGCCACCACGTGCGAGTGGAACCAGGTGATCCATGGTCAGTTCTGTAGGAGGGATACGACACTGACAATAATAGCAGACGCCAGCGGCCCGTTTCCGCTTCCACCACTCAGAGTGGCGTAGCTCCCGTGCCCGATTTTTTTCGCGGCGAATGTCCGCAACACTGACCTCAGAAAGGAAAGACTTTGCCAAAGGCAGGTTCCTGTTGCCGTTATGAAATCCGCTGGCCGCTCTGCGCATTTAGCGTCCAATCGTATTCCAGATAGGAGAAATCATTTTTCTTCGCAGCCAGGATCTCTTGTTTGTTCGTATCAACAAAGCCGGCCACGAAGGTTGGCACTGATCCCGCAACGCTCACAAAATCCTGAGCGAACCACTGAAAAATCATCGATAACGCGACCTGTTGGGTATCGATCTGGTTCCGAGTCGGATCATTCATAAACTCACGCGTTGCTTCGTCGAGTTGGTGGTCGAGCCGGTCGGACCCATAGGCTTCTCGACGCAGCTTTGGACAACTCGTCGATGCACAGACAATGGCAAAGTGAATACGCGGGTCAGTAAACTTTTTCCGCAGAATCTGGTGTTCGATCTCATCAGGAGAACGATCCTTCCCAGCAACTCGGAGGGTATACCAACTGAAAAGCCGTTTCCGCGCAAGGATGCCCTCAGCAGTCAGTCCTGTCAGGACCCCATTCACAATGGCGGCGTTATAAGCGTTGATCCAGAACGCTTTCTCTTCATTCTCAGCCATCCCAGCGATTTGCGCTGTCGCCAAAGTTGCCAGGTACCGGGCAAAGGCAGAGTGATCGTGCGATTGCAGATCTCGATACGCTACCCGTCCATTGTCATCCACATACTGCTTGAGCAGCGCATCCCAGGGAGCATGATCTATTGCTGCCTCACTCAGCCGGGTAAAGAAAAGCATCATTGCCACTATGAGGATTGGTCGTCGCATATATTCCTGTCAGCGTTCAGCAGTCAGCGTTCAGCAGTCAGCAGAGACAAGCAGATGCCGCAAGCAGGCGACTCCTTCTCATGCCAAAGTCGCCTCGACTCTCCTCTCGTACCCCTTTCCTGCTGCTTCGCTTTTGTCTTCTTGTATGGTTTCCGCTATGCTTACGCCAGTCCCCACGGGGAACTGGAGAAACCGCAGGAGGGAATTATGCGTTTCCAGGGAAAAACAGCACTGATTACTGGCTCGAGCTCTGGTATTGGCCGGGCGACCGCATTACTATTTGCCCGTGAAGGAGCCGATGTCGTGATCAACGGACGGGACGAACAGAAAATCGCAACTGTGGTTCAAGAGGTCGAGGCGCTGGGACGTCGCGCGCTCGGCATGCGCGCCAATGTCGGTAGTTTTGCTGAGGTCAATACGATGGTTGAGCAGGCGTTGGCCGAGTTTGGTCACCTGGATATTCTGGTCAGCAACGCCGGCATCTTTCATCATCAGTCCTTCCTTGCCATGACCGAAGAGGAGTGGGATGCGGTGTTGAACGTTGATCTCAAAGGCACCTTCAACTGTGCACGTGCGGTGGTGGGACCAATGGCCGGACAGGGGTGGGGGCGGATTATCTGTGTGACCGCGATTTCTGGGCTGACTGGCTATCCAGAGATGACCCACATTGCGGCAGCGAAAACTGGCACGCACGGTTTCGTGAAAGCCTTCGCCCGTGAAGTCGCACCTGCTGGTATTACGGTGAATGCGATTGCTCCAGGTTTGGTGGACACTCCTATTTTAGTCAACCTCTCAAAGGAGCAGTTGGACCGTTTCACCAACGAGACTCCAGTCGGTCGGATTGGCAAACCCGAAGAAATCGCCGAAGCGTGTGCGTATTTTGCATCAGACCATGCCGGTTATATCACCGGTCAGATTCTCAATATGAGTGGTGGAACGTTCATCTAACCAGCAGTTTTGTAGTGACGACTTCAGTCGTTCCTGCCGTCTGTGAGGCGACTAAAGTCGCTACGACGACTCGGACACACCAGCAAACACCTTTACAGAGGTACCTATGGCAGAGCACCGCTATCAAGGTTCCTGGCAAGCATTCGACGTGAGTGTGGACCGTGATGTCAGAGTCCCGATGCGCGATGAGATCACACTGGCGACAGATATCTACTTCCCGGCAGCACACAATCATCCAGCGGCAGGTCCGTTTCCGGTCATTGTTGAGCGGACCCCTTATGATAAGCAGGCGACTCGGTTCGTGCTGCACGCCCGCTTCCTGGCGCGACACGGCTATGTCGTGCTCGTCCAGGACGTTCGTGGTCGTGGGAACTCGGAAGGGGAATGGTATCCGTTCGCGCATGAGGCACCTGACGGCTACGATACCATCGAATGGGCAGCCTCCCAGCCTTGGTGTACTGGCAAGGTCGGGACCATGGGAACGTCATACATGGCTGCGGTCCAGAGTGCCGCAGCAACGCTCAATCCGCCGCACCTGACGACCATGTTTATCACCGAAGGACCGTCCGATTACTACTCCTGTTCCATGCGGCAAAACGGCGCGTTGGAGCAGCGCTTTCTTATCTATGCGTTCCACATGGCGGTGACCAGCAAAGAAGCACGCGCGAATCCCATTCTCCGCGCTGCACTCTTAGAGGCACGCAACAATCTCGGCATGTGGCTGGGGAAACTGCCGCTCAAAACAGGCACCTCGCCGTTACGGTTGCTGCCAACCTATGAGCTGTGGGCGCTCGACCTGCAATCCCATGGGAATTACGACGGCTACTGGCGCCAGCGTGGCTATGCGATCCACGAGTACTATGCTGAACATGCCGACGTTCCCACTTTTTACTTTGGCTCCTGGTATGACTCCTATGCACGGGCAACGACAGAAAACTTCATTGCGCTCAGCAAACTGAAGAAGAGTCCGCAACGATTGTTGATGGGCCCCTGGCTCCACGGGGTGACCATGGACCAGGAGTTCTCAGGCGACGCCCATTTCGGCTCAGAAGCAGTCGAGGTCTACAATGGGCTGCGGTTGCGCTGGTTCGATTACTGGCTCAAAGGGCTTGAGACCGGCATCATGGATGAACCACCCGTGAAGATTTTTGTCATGGGCGGTGGGAGCGGCAAAAAAGTTTTCGATGTGCTCGGTCTTGGCGGACGGATTGACCACGGTGGACACTGGCGAGAAGAAAACGAATGGCCGCTCGCGCGTACGCGCGCGACCCCGTACTACCTGCACGCTGGAGGTCTGCTTTCACCAGACACACCCCAGACCCAGGCGAGTGCAAGCACGTATCGCTTTGATCCCCGCGATCCCGTACCAACCCTTGGCGGCTGCATCTCCGTGGGGTTTGAGTTTATGCCCGCGGGTGGCTTCGATCAACGAGCGCGCATAGGCATGTTCGGCATGAAGGACAACCTGCCCTTAGCAGCGCGTCAAGATATATTGGTTTTTACCACCCTGCCACTGGCAGAAGACACCGAAGTGACTGGACCGATTACCGTACAGCTCTGGGCTTCCTCTTCGGCATTGGATACCGACTTTACCGTGAAGCTGATCGATGTGTATCCACCAAACGCAGACTACCCGGACGGGTATGCGCTCAACCTGACCGACTCCATTATCCGTGCCCGCTATCGCAACTCGTGGACGACTCCTGCACTCCTCACTCCAGGTGAAGTGTCTCCGCTCACGATCACGCTGTACCCCACCAGTAACCTCTTTGTGCGTGGTCACCAGATCCGGCTTGATGTCTCATCATCGAACTTCCCGCGGTTCGACGTGAATCCAAATACTGGTGGCCCGCTTGGTGAACCTGGACCGCTCATCGTCGCAGAGAACACTATTTACCACGATGCAGAACATCCGTCGCATATTGTGCTGCCAATTGTTTCGCAGTGATGCCGTCACTGAAATATGCCTGCTCCGGGTCACCACTCATGTTGGTAAAGGGCAGTACAGCAATGGAGGGCTTGTCAGGCAGCGCCAGTGTTGGGGCCTGTGCCCTGCTGCTCAGAGGGGTAGCCGCACCAAGCTCGCCCCGTACCCGCCACACCCGCACCGGCTTGGCGATGTTCTTGACCGTCTGCTCGCCGAGATCCTCATAACTGAGTGCCAGCTTGTTCTCGATCTGGTCGTGCACGGTCCCGGAGACGCAGATACCGCCAGGCTCCGCTAGGCTCTCCAGGCGTGCGGCAATATTGACCCCATCTCCGTAGATCCTCTCCCCCTCTACCACCACATCCCCCACGTTGATGCCGATGCGAAATTCCATCTTGCGGTGGTCGAGTAACGCTGTAGCCTTTGACATCGGCACTGAGAATCGCCGTGAGTTTACGTTCCATGGTCACCTCTCATCACCAGCGATTATCCTCCTAGCTCTCCAAGTTTGTCAAACGGGCCACCATTTCCCTTCGTGTGACTGGGAGGAAATGTCAGAATCCGTAGTGAGCACGTCAGTCATCGTGACTGGCTAATGCTGGGCCTGAGCTGTTGCCGGGAGCGAGAGACGAGCAGACGCTGGAGGCAGTCAGTTCCAGGCCGTGGTTAGGTATTGATCTATTGCTTGCTCACAGCGAAAACCCGAGTGTCAGTTATGTGGGATCGCCTTGGTGCATCTCTTGGCTGCCCTCATACAATGCAAGCTCTTCATGCAACCGGGCAATCATCTTCCGAATCCCAGCTTTGGTGAAACCTTTTGCCCCCAACGGATGGCTCTGCTGTAGGCGGTGGAGTCTGTCCTCTAAGAGGTGCAACTCCTCTTGGGCTTTTTGGTACTGCTCGGCGTTGGTAATCATAATGGTATCTCCACGAGTCCCTTACGGCGTCTATCTGGTTCACGCGTTCGGCTAAAAAACGCCACCCACTCTTCCCAATCGATCTCATCTTCTGCAGCAAAGATTTCTTCTGGGCGACGCGTTAACAACATCTCTTCCAATTCCAGTGCGGGCTCCCCTACGGGCTGCGTGGTTCCCTGTGTACGCTTCAACTGTTTCGTTTGGCTCTACATCAGTGCTTCCTCCACAGTTGCCACGCTCGGTATGAGTGGTTGGTTAGACCTTCCTCAGCCGGGACTTCCACCCGGCAAGAAGCGCCACGCTTCGTTTGGCGCACTAACGTCAAAGCGCACCGCGAGCCGCCTCACCGAAGCCCTTCGGCTTTTGCAGAACCGCCACCGGGCGGCGATGCGGTGGAGCGCATGGTGTACGCCCGGCATGGGCGTGAGTGTGGGGGTGGAAGTCCCCTGTCGGAGGTTCACCTTCATGAGTCGCAAGATACATGAGGATAACTACGAGTCCAAGGCAAGGGCGTCACCGCGAGGTGGGGTCTGAAGGAAGCCGGCGACCGCGTTGCGAGGCGAGGAACACGAAGGGCATAGCCAGGCTCGCGTCCCGCGGACGAGCGGGCACAACACCGCACAGTCCGGTGAACCAGGGGATGGGGTACATGTCGCGCTTGGGCCGTAACCACTCACGGTCTTCTCCGGGGAGAGCTGCTCCGTGTCCTGGGAAGTGGCGTGCCACGGAAATTGACTGCGGGGAGGAGAGATCCTCTCTGACCGCGGAGCAGAAGTCAGCAGAGGTCATATTAGCTCAGTGCCCCGGTGGCATCGAGTGAAGGACCGCACAGGGAGGACAAGGCGGAGGGGTGACCGCCTCGATAGAGCCAGGCCCGACCGGGCGACGGCTCTGCGGCGGAGGGTCATCGACCCAGCCTTGAGTGAGTTTGCTCTCACTTCACATCCTGCCTGAACCGCCCGGTGCGGACCCGCATGCCGTGGTGGTGTGGGGAGGGCGGTCAGCGATGACCGCCCTTACCCGATTATGTGGGCGCCTCTTCTTTCTCGTCTGGTGGAGACGAAAACCTGATAAGGAAGGCATCGGCATACTTGTCAAAGTTGTGCTGAAAACAAAGGTCAAGAACACCGAAGACGGCCAGCAATACGCAAGCGATAATGCTGGCGATCGCAAGCGAACCCGCAAGTTCTACGTAACCCAGAACA
>CAZCWX010000332.1:0-2651 GCA_964502465.1 uncultured Enterobacteriaceae bacterium
GCCAACGCGCCGCTTGAGCCACCAGACAAGGCCATGATCGACTTTTCGCTTAAGCTGACCCGCGAACCGGCAACCGTTAAACGCGAACATCTCGAGTTTTTGCAACAACAAGGTTTTAGTGAAGAGCAGGTGGTGGATATCGTGTTGATCGCCTGTACCTTCAACTTTATGGACCGGTTGGCCGATGGCCTTGGAATCCAGCTTGATCCCAATATGCAACGACTGGTTGAAAGAAACGCGGACAAAGGCTAAATCGGACCACACGACTTTGGTACACCTCACTAGATGGTTAGCTCGATCCTGTCATGCTGAGCGAAGCGAAGCATCTCTCTGAGAGACCCTTCGTTGCACTCAGGGTGACAAGGCGAGTGTGCCAATCTTCTGTGGTTTGATTTAGGAGGAAGACGGCTGAAGAAACAAAGACAAGAAAAGAGCATTATTACTGGCAGTACTGAGCAATTATAGTGAGTCTGCCAAGTTCTGTGGTGCTCTTCTGGCATGATGTGGTGACCGACCGTGCCACTGCTTCGAAAAGACGAGCTTGCTCAGGCTGCCTTATGCAGTTATGGATGCTGTTGCAAACTGTGGATGAAGACGAACAATTTAATCACTAAACTGCTCTGCTGGAGTTTGCGACGTGGGTCCGGTGGATCTCCCCCTGCGAATCACATGTCTGGCTTCAATACGGGCAATCGTACAGTGTGCCGCCTAATGGGACTCCGCCGCTCACCGTGAACCCACACTCGCTTGCCTTGCCCGGCCGTACGCGGCTTACCCCTGTTCCAGCTGCCGGCGCACGCGTGGTAAGGCGTCTCGCCTGTAGAAAAGGCGTCTCGCCTGTAGAAGTTGATGACCCGCATCTGGTCTTGCTGGCTGGAGTGGATATGGGCTTCCGTGGCGCCGGCTTTGAATAACGCCAGCAACGCCTGCACGTGTACCTCTGGGTCCGTGCTCACCGGCCATTCCTTGTACACCTCCTCGAGCGGGACCTCCACGGGCGCACGTTCTTGGATGGTCCGTGGACCGGGAATGTTGAAATAGGGCTTCCACGCCTTGAGGAGAAACCGCCAGAGCTGGGCGGCGGCCTCGGTGTCTTTTTTATCACCGACAACCACGAAGTGTTCGACGAGGATAGGGAGTTGGGCGGGATCTTTCCCTGCTGCCTTCGCCCCCGCTTCGAACTCTGCCTTGTGCTTTTGCCAACTCTTTGGGTCAGTGATCAGGCCATCGCCGTAGTGTCCTGCACGGCGCAGCGCCTGCGGACCGTTGCCTGCGATGAAGATCGGCACAGGAATCGCAGGCACATCATACAGTCGCGCATTGACGTGGTAGTATTTGCCCTGATGCTTCACGTGTTGCCCGGTCCAGAGCTGCCGAATCACTACTATGGCCTCTACCAACCGCTCCGAACGTTCCGGCTTCTTCGCCCACGCGCCGGTCGCTGCCGTCTCATTCAGGGCCTCGCCTGAGCCTAGGCCAAGAAATACCCGACCTGGATATAGCAGGCCCAGGGTAGCAAAAGCTTGCGCGACCACAGAGGGGGATAACGATACGTTGGGCAGGTGACGCCCGTCCCCATTTTGATCTGCGTGGTCCGCTGGCCGAGCGCGGCCAAGGTAACCCAGGCAAATCCCGCATCTTCTCACCGTGGTGGAAAAGTCCCTTCGCTGTGGTGGAAAATTCACGATGGCATTTCCTTTATTTAGTATAGAGCGTGCTGCTCTCATCAGACAGCACCGCGCTGCTGATGCTGATCGGCGCGCGAGTACTGCGTTTCAGGCGCTGCTCGACCGCGCGCGGCCGCCACCTGGAAGGCGCAAAGTCACCAAGCGTGTAAAGTAAGACAGGGTCCGAAGCAAAGAGCAGTTCGTCAAGGGCGTTCCACGGAACGCAGAAGCAGTGGTGTGCCTATTGGCACCCCCTCTGGAGAGGAAAGAAAGGAAGGAACATATGGAACACACTCAGGCGCCGCTGCAAGTCGGCATGTTGCTGTATCCGGGACTGACGTTGCTCGATCTGATCGGCCCTCACACCGTGTGGTCTTGGCACGCAAAGATCCACCTGGTCTGGAAGACACAGGACATGATCGTGTCCGACTCCGGGGTCGCCATCCAGCCAACCACCACCTTTTCCGACTGTCTACATGACCTCGATGTCCTGTTCGTGCCGGGCGGCTTCGGCACGATGGCCGCCATGCAAGACCGCGCGGTGCTCGACTTCCTCGCCGCTCGCGCCGCCCAGGCCAGGTATATCACGTCGGTCTGCAGCGGTTCCCTCATTCTGGGTGCAGCTGGCTTACTGCACGGTTATAAGGCTACGTCCCATTGGGCGTTGCGCGACCGCCTGCCCCTGTTCGGGGCAGAGCCCGTGGACGCGCGCGTGGTGGTGGATCGCAACCGGATCACCGGAGGCGGCGTGACGGTGGGGATCGACTTTGGGTTGGTACTCCTGGCAAAGTTGCGCGGAGAAGAGGTCGCGAAGGTGATCCAGTTAGCCATGGAGTACAACCCCGAGCCCCCGTTCCAGGCGGGATCACCTCAAACCGCTGGCCCCGCTCTTACCGAGCAAGTCATGAGTTATTTTGAGTCGGCGGGTTTGGACATACAGCCGGCGGCCGCGGAGATCAGCAGGAGCATGAGCACGTGAACACT
>CAZCWX010000333.1:0-3369 GCA_964502465.1 uncultured Enterobacteriaceae bacterium
CAATATCCGTGCAGGCTGGCAGCCGTGTGATGACTGGCTGCCGCCGCGCCTGCTGAGCGAGGCACTTCCTACAGGTGTAGCCAAAGGCGTGAGCCTGACTGCGACCGAGTTGCACGAGATGATCCAAGGGTATTATAAAGCCCGCGGATGGGATGAGCAGGGGTTTGTACCGGCGGAGAAACGGAAGGAATTGAATGTGTAGCTCACCAGGTGAAGAATGATACTGTTGGAAAACTCAATTAGTAGCCGTCGGCATCCGGGGTTGTAGTGACGACTTTAGTCGTCGCGGCGGGAGGGGAAGCGACTAAAGTCGCTACTACGCATCTATGTCGGGTGACGATAAAGCGAAACCACTGAGGATAACACCTATGACCACAACACATCCACAAGAAACCAGCGTACTAACCCTCACCATCGACGGTCACACGGTGGCCGTGCCCGAAGGGACAACGATTTGGGACGCAGCCCGGCAGCTTGGCATCGATATTCCGGTGCTTTGCCATGACCCACGGCTCTCACCAGTAGCGGTCTGTCGTGTGTGTGCAGTCGAAGTCAAAGGCGCACGTGTTGCGCAAGCCGCCTGTATCCGTCAGGTCGAGGCCGGCATGGAAGTACAGACGCACACCGACAGAATCGGGCGCGCCCGGAAGATGCTCGTCGAACTGCTCCTTGCCGATCACCCTATGCCCTGTGTGAAACACCAAAAGAATGGCAACTGTGAACTCGAACTGCTGGGCGAAAAGTATGGTTTGCTCAGTAAAAAGAAGCCTCAAGCTACTCATCCCAATTTAGAGATTCAACTGACATCTCAGACAGGGGTCCCCTCTCCCCCTGCGGGAGAGGGTCAGGGTGAGGGGTATACCTCAATCCGCTTCCGTCCACAACTCATACAAGACGGCCACGACGCCTCGTCTCCTGTCATTGCTGTGGATCACAATGCCTGTATTCTGTGCGACCGCTGTATCCGCGGCTGCGATGATATCCAAAACAACGAAGTGATTGGTCGTACTGGCAAGGGCGCACACGCCCACATTGGTTTTGACCTGAACCTCCCTATGGGCGAGTCTACCTGTGTGTCGTGCGGAGAGTGTGCGGCTGTGTGTCCCACTGGCGCATTGTTTGACAAAGCGCTTACGATTGATGTCCCATTGTCTGTAACCCAAACCGTCGATTCGGTCTGCCCCTATTGCGGGGTCGGCTGTGCCATTACCTATCACGTGAAGGACAACACCATTGTACAAGTGAGCGGTCGCGAGAGCCCAGTGAACCACGGCCGTTTGTGCGTCAAAGGTCGCTATGGTTTTGACTATGCCCTGCACCCCCAGCGTCTCACCGTGCCACTGATCCGCAGGCCTGAGTTTTATCCCAGAGGCCCGCTCTCGCAGGATGTGCGTGGCGAAGATGGCCACTGGCAGCGGAAACCTGGTGGCATTGTCGACTACGCCGAGGTCCTTCCTGCGTTCCGCGAAGCCACGTGGGATGAGGCATTCGCTCTCGTTGCTACCAGGCTGAACTATATCAAAAATCACTACGGGTCTGGTGCACTCGCTGGCTTCGGTTCAGCCAAATGCTCGAACGAAGAGGCCTACCTGTTTCAGAAATTGATTCGTGCGGTCTTCGGTACCAACAACGTGGATCACTGCACCCGCCTATGTCACGCTTCATCGGTTGCGGCATTGCAAGAGACGATCGGTTCAGGTGCGGTGTCGAATGTCTTTGGTGATGTGCAATACGCTGATGTGGCGGTGGTGATCGGCTCGAATGCTACAGAGAACCACCCGGTTGCTGCCACGTTCTTCAAGCAAGCGGCCGAGCGAGGCATGACATTGATCGTGATTGACCCGCGCCGACCGGCGCTGGCCGATCACGCCCAGCATTACGTGCGCTATAAACCAGGCACGGATGTCGCGTTTCTCAACGGGCTCATGCAGGTGATCATTGCTGAGGGGCTGACAGATCCGGCCTTCATTGAGCAGCGCACCGAGAATTTTGCCGCGCTCAAGGAGACCGTGAAACACTACACGCCGGAGGTAATCGAGAAACTGACCGGCGTATCGGCCGAGCAGGTTCGTACTATTGCCCGTGTCTATGGCCGGGCAAAGAATGCCATGATCTTTTGGGGCATGGGCATTTCCCAACATACCACCGGCACTGACAATTCCCGTTGCCTGATCTCTCTCTGTCTGATGACTGGCAACATCGGCCGTCCAGGAACCGGGCTCCATCCCCTGCGTGGGCAAAATAACGTGCAAGGGGCGTCGGATTCTGGCCTGATCCCGATGGTGTACACCGATTACCAACGGGTTGACAACCCGCAGATACAAGAGAAATTTGAAAAAGCCTGGGGCGTGTCGCTGGATCCCAATCCTGGCCTGACGGTAGTGGAGATCGCGCATGGTGCGCTGCACGGGACGATCAAGGGCATGTACATGATGGGGGAAAACCCTTTCCTCAGCGATCCCAATATCAACAAGGTTCGTAAGGCGCTCGCGAGTCTCGAGTTCCTGGTTGTGCAGGACATTTTTCTCACTGAGACCGCGGAATTCGCCGATGTGATTCTGCCAGCTACCAGTTTCCCGGAAAAAGAAGGGACCTATACCAACACCGACCGGCGGGTACAGATTGGCCGCAAGGCTATAGAGCCGCCTGGTCAGGCACGGCCCGACTGGCAGATCATCTGTGAGATTGCCACCCGCATGGGTTATCCCATGCGCTATCATTCGCCCGAAGAAGTGTTCCGTGAAATTACCTCCCTTTCTCCCAGCCTCGCTGGGCTCAGTTATGCAAAGCTGGGCACCTCTGGTGAACTCTGGCCTTGTCCTGATCCAGACCAACCTGGCCAATCGGTTCTTTTTGTTGAGAGTTTCCCCAAGGGCAAAGGGAAATTTGTCCCCGCCGAATTCGTGCCAGCCAAAGAGTTACCGGATACCGCATTTCCCTTTGTCCTGAACACCGGGCGGGTATTGGAGCACTGGCACACCGGCACCATGACCCGTCGCTCGAAAGCGTTGGACGCTATCGAACCTGAGCCGTTTGTCGAGATTCACCCAGAAGACCTGTACGCGCTTGGCGCGCAGGATGGCGATTGGGTACGTGTCAGTTCCCGGCGCGGTACCATCGTGCTCAAGGCACGGATCGGCGCACGCACCCAGAAGGGCAGCGTCTTCATTCCCTTCCACTTCCGCGAGGCTGCGGCCAATTTACTCACCATCGATGAACTGGACCCGTATGGCAAAATCCCCGAGTTTAAGTTCTGTGCGGTGAAGATAGAGAAGATGCAGGCCGCGGAACGAGAGAGAAACATCGAAACGTCTGTCCAGGTTTAGCGAGAGAGCCGACAAAATGGCCGAAAAGAGTCAGAAACCCGTG
>CAZCWX010000334.1:0-6168 GCA_964502465.1 uncultured Enterobacteriaceae bacterium
CAGTTCAACCAGTGGCTTGATGTATTGAGCAAAGACGCGACATATCTGCTCGTCTGCAACGATGGCGTGACTGAGATGGGAACGGTGATCCTGGATACCGATCGTGCCGGGCTGGCCGCGCGCCTCCGCCTCCTGGAGGAACCATTTCGCGTGCGGGAGCGTATCGCGCAGTCCCATCTCGTGACCTGGGGACCGGTGCGCTTCTCGAACGCGAGCGAAGCGCGGATAGAGTCCCGGTTCGTACTGTTTGAAACGCGCAACATCGACGGCGTGTCAAAGCTCAGCTATGTGGGCCGCTACGAAGATACGGTGGTGCAAGAAGACGATGGCCGATGGCGGATCACGAGCCGCCGGGTGATGCTGGATACCTTTAACTTTCGCTCGCTGGTGATTCCGCTGTGACCCTGTGAGAGAAGAAAATTCAGGAGAGCCTATGTTCGATATCAATACACTTCCCCAACTGATTCGCCGTGACATCGAACACGGTGAGATCCTTTTCCCGACTATTCCTGATGATCCGCCTGCGGTGTTGGACGTGGACCCGAGCTGGAAACGACAGTGGCTGACTGCACGGGCTCGGGTGCAGCAGGAGGGTCCGACATATGAGAGCCTGGACGCCAAACGCCAACGCTACTTCGCCCGCTATCTGGCGGTGGTCGGGTTGGCCGAGCTGGACATGATCGTCCTGGGCTGCACCTACGCCGCCACGCACTACGAGATGCCGGCGGCCTGGCGCACCTGCTTGCTCAAGCAAGGGTATGAGGACATGCAGCACGCGGCGAGCTACATCACCCGTGGTTGCAAACTCAGCGGGGAGAACTACTGGAACGGTATCGACGACGTACCCTATCGTGAGAATATCGCCAAGACGTACCATCCCATCTTGCGGCGCGACTTGGGTGGGTTTTTTGCCGCGATTGGTTTGCATACCGAGGCCTATCCGGCGGAGACCAACATCTTAGAGCCCTTTGCCCTGGACCCGGTGTTGGTGCGCTGGATGCCCAATGAGATTCAAGCGGAAGCGGGCCATCTCACGTTTCTCTATCCGGCAATGCGCGAGTATGTACACAGCGGCACGTCGGAAGAGCAAGACCGACGCAAGCGGCAGATGGTGGCCGACAACGAGACGCTGCTGGAAACGGCGATGGAGGCCAACCGCCGCAATGCTGAGACCTTTGTCGTAGGCAAGCTGGGTATGGACCCGTCAGTGATGGAGGCATTTACCCACATTCCCGAACGTACGCGCTACATCTTCCGGACTATCGGTATTGAGGAGCACTACTGGCCGCAGTATCTCAGGGACAGCTAATAGCGTATGGCGTATGGCTCGCTCGTTTCACTCGCTCTATGGCAGATGGCTCGGGCCATACGCCATATGCTATATGCCAAAAAAGGAGGGACACTCATGGCGACGACAATCAGTGCGCAAGCGCTCAAGAGGCTAATGGAAAGCGACACATTGTACGCGGTCCTCGACGTGCGCGACTGGGGTGAGTTTACGCTGGGGCAGATTCCCGAGACGCTCTCCCTGCCGCGCGGGCATCTTGAGAAGTACATTGCGGTATTGGTCCTTAAGAAAGATGTTCAGGTTGTTCTCTATTGCGATAATGGTCAGCGCTCAGCCCGCGCTGCCGCGACGCTAGAGTCGCTTGGCTATACGAACGTGTCAGTCTTAGATGGCGGTCTGCGCAGTTGGAAAGCGGCTGGCTATGAGACGCCCCACGGCTGGAGTCTGCGCGGCAAGGAATATGGGGAACGGTTACAGGTGGAGGAAGACATCCCGGAGCTGACGGCGGAAGAACTCCATACCCGGCTCGCACAGGGCGAGAAGCTCTACATTCTCGACACGCGGACCGAACCTGAGTTTCTGAACTCGCATCTGCCCGGGGCGTATAGCACGCCCGGCGGCCAGCTTCCGGTCACCGTCACGGATATCGTGCGGGAGCAGAGCATTCCCATCGTGACGAACTGCGCCGGTCGCACGCGGAGCTTGCTGGGCGCACACCTGCTGCGGCGCATGGGTTTTCCCCAGGTATACGCGCTCAAAGGTGGCACGGGCGCGTGGCGCATCGCTGGGTATGGGAGTGAATTGCAGTCCGGTCCGGGTGTGCCGGTGCCCGCGGTTTCCACCACTGCGCACGCCGCCTGCGCGCAGTTTGCCGAGCGAGTCGCCAGCGAGGACAACCTCTCTTTTCTGTCTCCACAAGAACTCAAGGACCGGCAGGACCGAGGCGAACTGCTCTATCTGCTCGACGTGCGCCAGCTTGACGAGTACCGTGCCGGTCATATTCCCGGCGCGCGCTTTTGCCCGGGAACGCAGGCCGCGCTACTGGTCGAGTGTTTCGTCGGAGTCAAAAATGCCGCCATCGTAACGATGTGCGATAGCCGAGCGCGCGGCGTTCTGGTCGCCGCTCTGCTCAAAGATATGGGCTACCCTCACGTCTCCGTGCTCGACGGCGGCACGACGGCGTGGACCGCGCACGGGTTTTCCCTCGAAGCGGGAGCGCCGCACGAAGTTGATTATGGGCAACCGGGGTGGCTCACCCGCCTTCTCCCCGGGCTTCCTCCTGGAGTAGAACCGCAAGAGTTGCCGATCCCTGGGTTGACCGACGCGCGTGCGCAAACGAGATTTCTCGCCCCAGAGGCATTGCAGACGCGGCTCACCACTGGTGAACGTGTCGTCCTGTTGGACCTGCGCAGCGCGGGGGACTTTGCTACCGCGCATATTCCTGGTGCACGCTGGATGTCGCGCGGGCGGCTGGACCTGCAGATCGAACAGGAAGTACAGGACAAGAATGCCGAGGTGGTACTCTATTGTCGCAAAGGCACTGAATCCACGCTGTCCGCGCCCACGGTGAAGACGTTGGGCTACCGCAACCTGTCCGTCCTTGAGGGCGGTTTTGAGGCGTGGAAGAAAGTGGGGCTCCCGACCGAGCAAGGGTTAGGAGCGCAAGCCGAATTTGAGGAACTGGCGGTCGCGGAAGTCGGATTGCTCGGCAGTGGACCGTATGGCTACAACAATGAGCGCATGGCCAAGTACCTGAAGGAGGAAGAGGAGTTGGGGGCGAAGTACCAGCGCAAGACCAAGCAGCCGCAGGTGTGACCGAGGGTGGCAGCGCTCACTTGCTCTTTCCTATCGTGAGGAGAGAAAAGGAGAAGGGAAAGACCATGATCCCATGTTTTCTCGACTGTCAACCATTCAGTGTCGTGCTCGACGCGCTACAGGACGGCGTGACCGTCTACGATCGAAATAGCAACCTCATCTGGATTAACAGCAAAGCCTGTCAAATCCTGGGCATGCCGAGAGAAGAACTGCTTGGGCGTAACGTGAGCGAGATTGCCACCCTGCCGACGGTGCGGGCCATCAGTGCTCCTGAACTCACGGGTCACTCGCTCAGCGAGATCCGCGCTCGCTTTACCCGCCTCCAAGACTACACCTCGCCCGGCTACATGGTGTTTACCAACGGCAAGCAGATGCTGTACATGGACACGAATGTGCGTGACGAGCAAGGCACGATTCAGTATGCCATTGCGACCATTCGTGATGTCACCGATCTCAATGAGGCAAGAAAAAAAGTCGACGAACTACAAAAACTGACCTCACTCTACCAGGCGCAACTGCGCACTTTGCACTCCCAGGTTTTAGGGCGAGATATCGTCTACCAAGGCGAGGTCATGCGCAAAGTGTTGGAGCGCACGCTGCGCCTGGCGCGCCTCGACGGCAACATTCTGCTGACCGGAGAGACTGGTGTTGGGAAAACCTTGCTGGCCCGCTACATCCATGTGATGAGCCGCCGCGCCCAGGGGCCCTTCATCCATGTGAATTGCGCCAGTTTGCCCGAGTCGCTGATTGAGGCGGAGCTGTTCGGCTATAGCGAAGGCGCCTTTACCGGTGCTTCACGCAAGGGGCGCAAAGGCTTGATCGAGATGGGGCACGGAGGAACGGTCTTCCTAGACGAAATCGGCGACATGCCGATGGCGATGCAGGCCAAGCTGCTGACCGTCCTGGAGGATAAAGTCCTGCGGCGGATTGGGGGAGAGAAATGGGTCACCCTCGATGTACGATTTCTGGCGGCCACAAACCAGGGGCCGGACGCGTTGCTGCAGGGCAAAGTGTTGCGCGAGGATCTGTACTACCGGTTGGCGACCAACCGGGTAGACATCCCGCCTTTACGGGAACGGTCGGAGGACGTTCCCAGCCTCATCGACCATGCTTTGGCCGAATTCAATGAGCAGAACGGAACCCACCTGTCCTTCCACCCCGATGTCGTGCGCCAGTTGCAGACGTTGCCCTGGCCGGGCAACGTGCGCGAACTGAAGAATGTAGTGTGGCAGCTCGCCTCGGAAAACGAAGAGGAGGATGGAACGATCACACTCCCGATGCTCCCGGCTGACTTGATGGGAGCGGTAGCAGATGCAAACGGGCTCCTTGAACTGAACTCACAGTCTGTTCTACCCCTTGCCCGACACGACGCCGACGAGGCGCGGCGCTGGCGTGAAATTCGCCACCAATACGCGGGGGATGTGCACGCTATCGCCGGTGCGTTGGGCCTCCACAGAACCACCGTGCTCCGCAAGCTCAGAGGTTACGGGTTGAAATATGCGCGGAAGAAGTCATCCCGTTCGCCCCGCGCCGAGACTGCTGCATCTGCTGCAGCTCCTGTGCCCGTCAACGGACGCCATTCCCTAGAGGAGAGACAGAGAGAGAGACCGATAAGGCTGAAAGCTGATCACTATAAAAAAACCAAAGGAGGGTTTGTGTATGGCAGCTATCGAAGGTGGATACATTTCGGCGGATGGACATTTTGTCGAGCCGGCGGACTTGTGGGTCAAGCGGATGGACAAACGCTTTCGTGACCGCGCGCCGCATGTGGAGGCGCGCGCGGATGCAGACTGGTACGTCATTGACGGCGTGACGCCGTTCCCGGTGGGCCTTGAAGGCGCCTCGATGGAAGACAAGATCGCCGGAGAAATTAAAATGATGGGTGGCCGCCGCCATGCCAACACCAGGCCTGGGGCGTGGGATCCCACTGCACGCCTAGCCGATCTAACATTGGATCACATTAAGGCCGAGGTCATGTATCCGGGCGGCTTTGGCCTGCAGTTCTGGGCCGCACCGGATGCGGCGTATCAGGCGGAGTGTTGCCGCGTCTTTAACGATTGGGTGAGCGAGTTCTGTTCCGCCGATCCGGATCGCTTTCTGGGCGCGGCGCTGATCCCGATGCGCGGACCCATCGAATTGGCAGTAAAAGAAACCCAACGCGCAGCCAAACTGAAGGGCATCAAGACGCTCTCCATTCCGACGACCATGGTAGATCGGCACTATGCGAGTCCAGAATACGAACCGCTGTGGGCCGCGCTCCAGGAGGCTGACATGCCGGTGTCCATTCATATCGGCACCACAGGGGAGCCCCTCTATGACCGGTTTCTGAAACTCGGCATCGGGCCGGGGGTCGTTGAGGCGAAGATCATCACCGGCCAGCGTGCGGTGGCCGAGTTGATCTGGGCGGGCGTACCACAGCGCTATCCCAACTTACGCATTATCATCGCCGAGGGCGGCATTGGCTGGATTCCCACGTTGGTCGGCTTTATGGACCATTGGTGGACCGACCATCGCCGCTGGATGGAACCCAAATTGGAGGAGAAACCGAGTTTCTACTTTAACCGGCAGTTCTGGGCGACGTTTGAAGAAGATCGGGCCGGTGTCATTTTGGCGCGTGAGGGCATTCTCGACATAGATCGCGTGATGTGGGGGTCCGATTACCCACACACTGAGGGTACCTTCCCACATTCCCAGGAGGCCATTGCCCGGGACTTCGCCAGCCTGTCGGAAGCCCAGGTGTACAAGTTGGTGGTTGGCAATGCCGCCAGCCTGTATGGGATTAACTAAAATCGAGGCGTACGACATTCATCCACGTCCCGCTCCGTTCATCCTGAGCGGAGCGGAGTCGAAGGAGGAAGCGGGCCATGTGCTCGACTCCGCTGTTGGCGCGGCGACGTTCAGTACAAGTGGCGATAGGCGGCAACGCTCGGCGTAAGTAACTACTCACGAGATTGTCGAGGTTCTTCCCGAGGCTCTCACCAAGAGAAGGAGGATTTGCTATTCTCCCTATCGTGATGAGATTGCCGACGACAGAACAAATTGCGCAGCTGCCCCATGCGGAACTC
>CAZCWX010000335.1:0-12376 GCA_964502465.1 uncultured Enterobacteriaceae bacterium
CCGGAGTCTGGAGTCCGAGGTCCGGGGTTCGCGGGAGTTTGCCTTTTTCCTCTCTGCTTTGCTTTTCTCTCTTTTCCCCGATTCTCCGATTCTCCGATTCTCCGTTTCCTCTTTGCTTCTGTCAGGGAAGTGCCGCAATGATCGCAAAAGGCTGCCTCAGGGCGGACCTGGTTCCCACACGAAGGGCACGCATGTTCCAGTTTATTGCCGCAAGTCTCACAATACTTCGCGCCTTCACGGTTCTCGTGCTGACATTTCGGGCAAAACATTCCCCAACCTCTGGACCTTGGCTGCTATCTGCTCTATCACGAACAAACGAAGAAGCACAGAGAAAGATGGGGGATACAATAGGCCACAGGCAATAGGCTATAGGCCGCAGGGAGGAGGAAGGCGGTCCACTTCCCGTAATACGCTTCACATAGCACCCATGCTCAAGCAACTCCTGGGCTTCTTGGCGGTATTGTGGTAAAGCCCCATAACAAAGGAGGAAGTTTTTTTATGGCGGAACTATTTCACGTCGGACTGACCGTCGAGAATCTGGAGCGGTCGATCGCTTTTTATCGTGATGTCGTGGGGATGAAAGAACATGAATGGAAGATCATGAACGCCAAGAGCAAGGAGTTCGATACGCTCACCAACAACCCAGGCGCGGAGTTAAAGGTCGCGCATCTGACTCTTGATCCCTTCATGCTCCAGCTCATCGAGTATGTCGCGGGCGGAGGAACGACATTGGATCTTCACCACAACAACGTCGGGAGTCCACATCTTTGTATCTACGTTCCTGATGTCGAAGCCAAATACAAAGAGCTGCAGCAGCGCGGAGATGTGACGATCACCTCTGGTCTGGTACAGATCGCGCCGAACATGCGGAGCTTCTACACAGAAGACCCAGACGGCGTGCCAGTCGAGTTCTTGCAGAGAACGGATAAGCAATAAATCATCACCCCTCACCCCGGCCCTCTCCCGCAAGGAGACTGCTTAAAAACTCGCCGTTCACCCTTCGACATGCTCAGGGCGAACGAGTCGGGGATTGAAATCGTTACAGATTTTCCGTTCGTGCTGAGCCTGTCGAAGCACGAGGAACCTTTTTTAAGCACTCTCGCAAGGGCAGAGGGCCCTTCATAGCAACATGTTACAACCAAGAGTGATTTACTGCTTGGCGACAACGTACCGCTGGTAATCCTCAGGTGTGTCGATATCCGCCAAGATGCCAGGGTCGTCGAGGGGGAGTTCACGGACGCGGGAAGGATCTTTCCGCACAACCACCTTCGCTCCCTGGTCAAGCGGCGCGGCTAAAATTTCCCCATATATATGACTGGAGAATAAGACCGGATGTCCACGTTTCCCTTGATAGGAGGCAATAAGAATCGGCAACGGCGCAGCCCGAAATGAGTTGATAAGCGCCTTGATCGTCGCGGCGGAGACCAGGGGATGATCGACCAGATTTACCACCGCCGCCTCACTGTCAGATGAAAGCGCACCGATCCCCACCATCAGCGAAGACAACTGCCCCTGGAAGTACCGAGAGTTCACCACTGTGCGTAGAGCTGGGTGAGCTGGTAACGCCCCGCGCAGTTCCTCGGCACGTGCACCCAGGACAACAATCAGTTCATCGACCCCAGCGGTCAGAAATGCTGAGCAAATGCGCTCGATGAAAGTTTGCCCCTGGTAGCGCAGCAGCGCCTTAGGCGACCCCATACGCCGGGATTCACCCGCTGCGAGCAGGAGGCCGGAAATCATGCGGAGGTTACCCACTAAACTTCAATGGCCCGCTCGGTCGAGCCTTCGCCGCCAATGAAATCGTCTCGAAGGGACCGTGACGGCGGACCCGAACAATTTCCGCAGCAATCGCGACCGCAATTTCAGCCGGAGTCTCAGCCGCGACATCCAACCCGAGAGGGGTATGCACGCGACTCAGTTCCTCAGGTCTATAGCCCTGTTCGGCCAGGCGTTCGAGTGTGGCTTTTGAGCGACGCTTGCTGCCAATCATGCCGAGATACCCAGGGTTCTTTTTGAGGATAGTCCGCACCGAGGCCTCATCCCACGTGTGACCACGAGTCACCACCACAGCAAAAGTGTGCTCGTTAATATCCAGGCTCTCAAGTGTCTCAACAAATGGACCGACCCGAATCTCGGTCGCATGCGGGAACCGCTCACGGCTGGCGAACGCCCAGCGATCGTCCACGATGACTGTGCGAAAGCCCATCAGGTAGCCGATCTCACAGAGCGGCTGAGCAATATGGCCACCACCAACAATCAAGAGCGTTTGGAGACCGGGTTGCACATCGACAAAGACACGCGGCCAATCCTGTCCACGCACAACCGCATCTTCAACCAACTCGCCTTCGGGGGAAAGAGAAAAGAGCCGAGGGATCCCCGCCGAGACTGAGGCAGCAAAAGTCCGCACAGCTGCCGGGTCCAGCGACAACCGCGGAGTCAGGCTGACACCTTCCGGCAGAAGAGAGAGGCAGCTTTTGGTTCCGGCAGGCAGATTCGCAATAGGGTGAATAGCCGTCACCAAAGCAGTCGGTCGGCGTGCCTGTGTCGCCTCGGCCAGGGCATGGGCTAACGCTTGGTGCTCCTCCGGTCGCCAGAGATCGAGCGCCACATCCATCAAGCCGCCGCAAACCTGTATTTCATCTTGATCGAAATCGCCGGTGAGATCGACCTCGACAATTCGTGGGGGCATATTTTGCTCAAACAGAGGAAAGGCGCGACGCAACACCTCTCCTTCTCCGCACCCGCCGCCAATGGTCCCAAAGGGCTGGCCCTCGCGCGGCACAACCATCTTGGCACCTACCTCGCGCGGCACCGAACCACGGGTACGAATGATTGTCGCTAATACAAAAGGCTTACCATGAGTAAGCAACTCTTCAGCCCGATCCCAAAGATTTTCCATTACGCATGATCCTACTGAACGTCCGCAGGGAAATCAACGGAGAACCATTGCCGTACTACTCGAACTGTCATATCTTAACAAACCGTCAAGGCATTCAGTCGTTCGTGCTGAGCTTGTCGAAGCATGAACGGAATTTTTTGTCCCTTGCTGAAGATCATGCGCATGCGCTTTCTCTTGCAAGAAGTCAGTACTCCAGCACTGAACCTGGCAACAGATCTATTCTTTCTTCAGACAGTGCGGAAAACTGGAACCCCAATACTCCGTGTCTATACTCTCCCCGGAGATGTGATACTACTTGGCCGCTATCATGCGAGCAACCAGTTACCCGATACGGCTACGCCGACTCTGGCACGTCGTCTGAGCGGTGGTCGAGTTGTCCCGAGCGGTCAGGGATTTGTCCAGTTTTCTCTGATCTTTCCCCATCGCTCAGCCTTGGTCTCTGATAACCCCTACAATCTGGCACCATTTCAAGTGCTCAACCGCCACGTGCGAGGGGTGCTGCAAGGGCTGAAAGCGGGAGGCATCGAGGCATTCTATCCGGGGCGAGATCTTCTCACCGTGCGGCAACAGCCTCTTGGTTGGATCTCGTTTACGACTGAAGACAGCGGCGCTCTACTGTGTGAAGGCGGATTCGCAGTAAATCGAGATCTCAGTCTTCTGCCTTACCTGCTTGATCGGGCCGACCCACACGGTGTCATCCCTTGCCAGTTCTTCGCGCCTGAGCAAGTGACCAGCCTGGAGCGTATGACCGGGCAGGCATTCACTCTCACCCAAGTCGCTGGGATGTTGCGACATGGCTTCGCTCAACAGCCTGCTCTCGAGGTCAACGATCAGGACCTGAGTACAGAAGAACAAGAAGCGATCTCGGCTCTTGTTGAGCGCTCCCCTCTCCATACATGGCTCCAGAGCCGACCCCTTCGGCTTGATTTCCCCTTTCACGCCACCACAACAATCCAGCTTGGCATCCTGCAAGTACGCTTCGCTCTCAGTACAAAACAAACTCTTACGGCGGTTCAGTTCAGCGGCGACTTCATAGCGAACCCCGCGGCGATCACCGCGCTAGAGCAAGGCCTCTGTGGCTGTCCCTTGGAGCGAGACGCCTTGGGGAGAGCAGTGGATCGGACATTTTTGCAACCTGAGCATTACCTGCTGGGCATTGGTCCACTGCAGACGATTCCTGAGACGATTCTGAAAGGGCACCTTTCAAGTAGTCAGTAGCCAGTAGAGGAGAAAAACCGCTATTCCTTATCTCCGAATTTTATGAATGTCACTCAAATCACTCAGCAACTCTTCTCGAATGATGTTTCGACACGTCTCGCTGCACTCGCGGCATTAGCCGCACAGGACGCGCAACACCCTCTGTCACCAGAGATCTGCCGCGGGCTGCTCTCATGTCTTGGACACAGTCGGAAGAACGTCCAGCGTGGAGCTGCTGCTCAGCTCGTGCGCTTCGCTGGGACGCAGCCAGAGATCGTCCAAGCCCTCTGTACCAAACTGACCGATCCCGATCCCCGCGTGCGTTGGACTGCGGCATTCACCCTCTCACAGATCGACTTACCCGATCCTGTCCCTCTCCCTGTCTTGGTTGAGAATCTGGGGCATGAGGAAAGCGATCTACGCTGGGCTGCAGCAACCGCCGTTCTCCGACTGGCAACTCAACACCCGTCGGTTATTGCAGAGTTGATACGGTGGGCTCGTACTGGCAATGCAGTGCAGCGACGTATGGCACTCTATTGCCTCCGCGATCTTGCACAAACAGGAGCTGAGGCGATAGCCGTGTACCGTGCGAGTCTCCATGATCCCGACCCGATGGTCCGTTTAGGCAGTTTGTCATGCCTCGGGAAGCTCAGAGTCGCTGCTGTTGAATCTCAAGAGATCCTCCTGGGAATGCTGGAAGCCGATCCTGATCTTGGTGTGCGCCGCGCTACGGCGGTGACCCTTGGCCAGCTTGGGAATTCCACTGCCCAAGTGGTTGCAGCGCTCACCAGAGCAACTCATTCAGGGGATGTTGGGCTGAGTAAAGCAGCAGTAGGAGCGTTAGGAAAACTCCAGTCACACGACAACTGGAGAAGGCCCTCACCCTAACCCTCTCCCGCTTTGCGGGAGAGGGCGAAAACTGCCCACCTCACAGGCACAATCCACTAGCCACCCCTATGTCGCTATTAACAGCCCCTCAATGAACCTCAGATCGGCAGTTGTGGCATCAACCGCCAGCGCCTCACGCAGCTTTTCGCGGGCATGCGCAGCAAGAACGAGAATCGCCTCTTCCTCTTCTGAGGTCCACTGGCAATGGTGGGAGCCAACCGCCACGAACGTCGCACTTTCTTCTTCGATGTGTTTCCTTCGTAGCCGTTCTTGTAGCACCACCAGTTCTGCGCGACTCAACGGTCGTACCGCAGTTCGTTCCTCCACTACCCAACGTGCAAAGGCGGTATTCCACAGAACCTCTAAGGTTATCCCCTCAGTTGCACGTCCTTCAGGAAGCAATCCCCAATGCTGCATGGCGGCAAACCACCGAGGAACCTGCGCGAGGACCGTTTCCACTTGCTGGACCTCACTCAAAGTACGAAAACGTTGATAGAGGATCTCTCCTGGTGTCACCAAACCAAGAAAAAAGCGCACAGGTCGCCGCTGTACCCCCAGACAGGTTTCCTGGAAGGGCGAGTCGAGATATGCAACCCAGTGGGGGATGCCACTCTGCCGTAAGTGCACATCAATCTGTTTGAGCCCTTGTTGTAAGCGCGCAATCAGATTCACACCAACCTGGAAAAAAGGACGGAGAGTGCACTCGTGCAAGAGCCGCGACGCAACGGCTTCCTCACTTTGGGCGATATAAGCAAGCCCAATGTTCAGATAATCATGGGTCAGTTCGACACAGCGTCGCACCTCGGCAAGCTCTCCAGGATCACACGCCTCGGCAATCACAACCTGGTTCGTGAGGTAAGCCAGCTCTTGGCTCACCAGTTCAAAGTCTCCAGCAGGAAGAACGGAAAGTGCTCGAACGAGGAAGGAATCTGACACCTCAAGCAGTGAGAGAGCATGGTTCGGGGGAATCAGCTCCTCATCATGCGCAAAACGTAAAGGTGAGCGGGCAGCACGGCGATACCGGTCCAAGGAGACTAACTCTGGTGGGCGAAAGCGGAATAACTCTTGAGCGTCGTCATAGCTCGGGTACCCTCGGTCTGCCAGGCGTGCGTTGCGCCAGCGTAAGGCCGTTTCTTCTAATACACTTTCCAGATCAAAGAGGCTGTTCTCCAGCACATTTTTGTAGCAGTCGTAGTCCAGCACTCGTAGGCGTTCGAGTAAAAGCTGCAGAATCGGCTCTTCTTCGCCAAGAAAACGGAGCAGATATTGGTCGTCAAAGGTGAAATACCGTGTCTGATCGAAGCCTAGATCATCCTCTATGTCGGCTTTGCGCACCACCTCCAGATGGCCCTTCACCAGGAAAACTAACAGCTCGTTGTCAGCGTGCAGAAACCATTCGGCCAGTTTCCCACTGCCAGCCTCGTCAAGCAGCATCAACCAGGACAGCATCCGCCGATCATCGAGGTGATCCTTGCGCCAGCAGTCGAGATCGATCATGTCACGGACCTGCTCAGGCGCCGCCAGCGCCAGCAGTTCGACCGAATCAGCAAGGCCCACCTCTTTGAGCGTATACAAGAGCATTTCTGCAGAGAGTGCCCGAGTTAGGGCGACGCTGTGACGCGCCGAGAGGATCAATTCCTGGCGAGTTTTGGCATCGACCCGCGCGAGATGGTCGAGCTGTTCAGGAAGCGGTAATGGAGAAAATTGTTCTTTTGTCAGAATGTTCATCATAGCGTAAAACGTAAAGCGTAAAATGCAAATGAAACCTCAACAGTCCTTTATGACGTTTTATTCATGACGTTTTATTCTTTCTTCCCACTGTAGTGATCAATGAAAGAGAGCGCCTGATCCCAGCCTAAGAGCCCATTGAACACTTCGGTGAAGGGTAGCATTTCGTGCCATGCCCCTTGTGAGGTCCCCGTGTCGCGTAGCATTTTGAACGCTTTCTTCATTTGAAAGGCTGCTGCCAACACCCCAGTGACTGGATAGATCGCCACCCGAAAGCCCAGCTCTTCCAGATCCTGCGCTGGGAGGAAGGGGGTTTTTCCTCCTTCAACCATGTTCACCAAAAGCGGGATGCTCTTCGCGAAACGAGCACAGACTTTTTCCATCTGCTTTACCGATTCAAATGCTTCAAAGAAGAGCATATCGGCTCCAGCTTTCAGGTATGCCTCCGCGCGACCGATCGCATCATCCAGGCCGTTCACTGCGATCGCGTCGATGCGAGCGATGATGACTGTGGCAGGGTTCGTACGGTTTTCGACGGCAGCACGAATCTTAGCAGCGTGCTCTTGAGTCGGAACGAGGACCTTTCCTCCCAAATGGCCACAACGCCGAGGGGAATCTTGATCTTCGATATGCAAACCAGCGACGCCAATACGCTCGTAGTCGAGTACCATACGCACGGTGTTGAGCACGGAGCCAAAACCGGCTTCGGCATCAGCAATCACCGGGAGACTCACAGCGCGACAGACCCCTTCGAGCTGCATAACCATTTCCGTAAGCGTACGGAGACCAAAGTCCGGGTACCCGAGCGCACCGGCCGAAACCCCACCAGAGTAATACACGAGCGGAAAGCCTGCCTCTTCAACCAGCCGGGCAGAGATGACATCGTAGGCACCCGCAGCCATGAGCAAACGCTGCTGAGACAAGAGGGTGCGTAGTGATTGTGCTTGGGACATATCGTTGAATACTCCTTAGTTCAATATGAAGGTTGACAGGTAGAGAGAATTCTTGATTAGATGCGTCATTTCTTGCACGCATGTATAGATTGTCAAGGTGGAGTACACGCAGACCATATCCTCTTCTCTCCCCCGGTCTTCCCGTTTGGCCCTGCCATTGGCCAGTCTGAGCGCATTATTAGGGTCACTGGACTCGTCCGTTAATATCGCTTTTCCTGCCATTAGCACCGCCTTTGCCCTTGAGGTATCACGTATTCAGTGGGTCGTCGTTAGCTATGTCCTCACGTACGCAAGTCTTTTGCTCGGATGTGGTCGCCTGGCGGACCTCTGGGGGCACGAGCGTATTTTGACGTGGGGGTTGGCTACGAGTGCGCTTGCTTTTCTCCTGTGCGGTCTGGCACCGACATTCGCCTGGCTTCTTGCTGCTCGTGTGTTGCAAGGAGTTGCCATCGCTTTGGTGTTTGCCGCTGCACCGGCACTGGTCACACTGGCCGTTCCGCCGGAAGAACGTGGCCGGGCACTAGGCATTTTTCAAATGAGTGCTGCTATCGGCTTTGCCCTTGGCCCACCGTTGGGTGGGATCTTAGTTGATAGCTTCGGCTGGCGTGCGGTGTATCTGTTCCGCGTACCGCTCGCACTGTTGCTCGCTGTGCTCGCCATTGGACAGCCACGAGTGGCGCACGACCAAGGGAACGATCAACGCTTTGACCTCCTCGGTGCCCTGACCCTGGCTGGAAGCGTGGCAGGATTCCTCTTCGCTCTGAGCCGTGGTCGTGACCTCGGATGGACCTCTCCTGTGGTACTCTCGCTTCTGCTGGGCGCGAGCGGGTGTTTGACTGGGTTTCTCATCACTGAAACGCGGGCGAGTGCGCCGGTGGTCGACCTGAGTCTTTTTTCTCGTCCAGCTTTTACTCTGGCGAATCTCCTCAATGTCCTGGCTAACTGTACCATGTTCGCCATCTGGCTGCTCGTGCCGTACTACATTGTGAACGCTCTCGGGTATTCGGCTGCCGTGGGCGGTCTGCTCATGCTGCCCAATCCCTTGACAACGGCTCTTGCTGCTCCTTTAGCTGGTAGACTGTCTGACCGTCTAGGGACGAGTCTGATCTGCACCCTTGGTCTTGGACTAGAAGCGCTCGGCTTGTGGTGTATCAGCTGTTTAGACGCAGGGTCTGGCTACATACCTGTCGCTCTTGCGCTTGGCCTTGTTGGGCTGGGATTGGGCATATTCCAGACTCCCAATATGAGTTTTGTCATGGGCGCGATCCCGCGTGAGCAGCAGGGGGTCGCTGGCAGCATGGCACAGATGATGCGAACTCTAGGAGTAGTCATAGGTGTCACCAGCGCGAGTATGCTGTTCGACAGCCGCCGCGCGGTGTACACGGAACGTCTACAACTCCAAGCGGTCAACGATCCAGGAAGTTTCATTCCGGCATTTCAGGATGTGTTCGTTATTTCGGCTGTGGTCTGCCTGTTGGCGTTTGGGTTGTCGCTCG
Source organism: uncultured Enterobacteriaceae bacterium (assembly GCA_964502465.1). Classification (GTDB taxonomy): domain Bacteria; phylum Desulfobacterota; class Binatia; order Bin18; family Bin18; genus CAZCWX01. The sequence goes on from CAZCWX010000335.1 coordinate 9,162, forward strand.
TGCGGGGGAGAGAAAGCAGGAGGTCACTATAAGAGACAGCAACCAGATCGTTTGGAATAATCCTGAACAGATTGAGGAACAATTGACACTGCGCGAAGAGTTGCTCGTCTCCCAACGACCCGTCGAGGTCAATCGCCTCGATCTCCACGAAGCTGCCTAAGCCTTTAACGGTGTCGATATGAAATTTGACGTTCTCAATAAAATAGATCTCCCGCTGTTTTTCAACCACAACAAGCACCCCTAACGCCTTCGTCAAAGCCTCCTTCAGCGAAGAACGTGGGGGAGTCGGAAACAGAGTCACAGCAGACTGTTTCGGTCCCGCCTGGTCCTCACGCTCATAGTATACCAGACAATTTTCGATCTGGCCCTCTCGTAACTTCAGTCTGCCGCGATTGGTGCGAAAGTAGGTGTCGATTTGCTGATCGGTCCCACGAAACTCAGCACTCTTTTCGCGCAGAGCAGTGCGGATCGCTTCAGGGTCTGTGCACCGTGCTTTGATCTCGATATTACGATGCCCCATGTTCACCTTTGTCCACTTCACAAGATCCGTGATTCCGCCTTGGTCGCTGACACAAGAGGCAAAGAGACTACGACGCAACTCCCACAATCAGGGGCGCTTTCTACTTCGACCTGGCCACCATGCGCTTCAACCAGCGTTTTCGCGACGAATAACCCGAGGCCAGTCCCTGCAAGGGAACCAGAGGGGTGAGCTCGGCGAGATTTATCCAACACAATCGGGAGCGTTTCGCGCGGAATTCCAGGACCAGTGTCCGCAACAGAAACGGTAATCGCACTGTCACGGTGGGTGGCCTGCACTGTGACACGTCCGTGCTCGGACGTGAATTTCAAGGCGTTCTCAACGAGGTTGGCAAAGGCGCGCTCCAACGCGAACGGATCTCCTTCCAGACAGGGAAATCCACGTTCACAATGAATGGCTAACAGAATGTGTTTCCGTTGGGCCTCAGCTTCATAGCGTTGTTCTACCCGACGCAAGACCTGTTGAATATCTACCGGGAGGTGAGCCAGCGTCAGTTGCCCAACTTCGATTTTGGAAAAGTACAAATAGTTGGTCACCAAGGTATCGATCGTTAAGACATTACCCCGCAACTTCTCTAGCAGATCCACCTCCTCCGCCAATCTTCTTTGGTTCACCTCCTCAAGCACCATTTCTGCACAGGCCAGAATGGTCGCGAGGGGTTTCTTAATATCGTGGGTGAGCAGAGACAGAAACTCGGCACGCTGACGCTCGAGTAACTTTCTGTCAGTAATATCACGCGAGATGCCCATAAAACCGAGCTTCTCACCGTTGGCATTCCGCATCACCGACGCGGAAAGGTACGAACAAAACAGCTCACCACTTTTTCGCTTGTTCATGACCTCGCCAGTGAACTGTCCATCCTGCCAGGTAGTGGAGTGGACACGAGAGCTTTGGGATGGATCGGCATAGAGCAGACCCACAGGTTTCCCTAAGACCTCGGCACGGCTGTACCCAAAGGTGCGTTCAGCGGCACAATTAAACTCCACAATCCGCCGATTCATATCCACGGAGATGATCATGTCGAGAGAGCTGTCGATGAGGTTTTCCGCATACTCCTTAGCCGTCTGCACCGCTTCCTGCGTCCGCCGGTGCTCGGATTCAACAGTTTTGAGTTCGGCAACCTGCTGGCGGAGTTTCTCCAGCTCCGCTAAGAGCTGTATCCTGGTTTTGTCTTTCTCTTCCATAGGCGTCCGTACCCTGTTGAGGAATCAGTCTGAGAGTTTAGCGGTCCTGAAATTTTCCGTCTCGCTTCTCGCGAAATGCTGACACTGCTTCCCGCATGTCTTCACTGCCAAAACACGCCAACCCGAGGTGGGCATCGGCATAGGTAATATCGCCAGCACGGTTCGTATTGAGCGCGGTGAAAAACTCCTTGGTGCGGCGGAGGGCCATAGGTGGCTTATTCAGGAGTTTTTTCGCCAAAGTCCATGACGCCTCCTGGAGATGTTCCAGCGGCACCACCTGATTGACCAGCCCCACCGCCAGCGCTTCTTCCGCAGTCAGCTCATCACAAGTCATCACTAACTCTTTCGCCTTCGCCATCCCTACAAGGTTAATCAGGCGGGAAATTGACCCCCACATATAGGGGACGCCAAGGCGCACTTCAGGAATCCATATCCGCGCCCCAGCAGCGGCGATGCGAAAGTCACACGCCATCGCCAACGAGACCCCGCCCCCTACCGCAAACCCATTCACCGCCGCAATGGTAATCTGATCCAGTCGCTCCCATTCTTCCATAATGCGCCAGCCCATTTTCGCCGATCGGAGCCTGGCGGCATCGCGCTGCTGGTACTGCTTCTCTCTATCAGCGCCAGCAGAGAGCATATGCATGTCCGCCCCTACACAGAACGAGCGCCCTTTTCCCGTAAGAATCACCACGCGTGACGTTTCATCCTCCTGCAACTCCAGGCTGATAGCGAGCAACTCGCGCATGACGGTTTCGTTGATTGGGTTCAATTTCTCTGGGCGATTGAAAGAGACCGTAGCAATTGCCTCAGACCGCTCAATGACAAACGTTTCGTATGGCATCTTCCCTCCAGCTTTCAGACTCTAAATCAAACCCTACGACATTAGTACAGTGCCTCACACACATCCCCCGCGCGGAGCCTGTGGTGAGCCCTTCGGCTACGCTCCGCTCAGGATAGACTACATCGAACCACGCTGCCCCTTCCTTCGACCACGCTCAGGACAGGCTTTGACAAAGGGGGGTTCAAGAAGGGATTTACTGCGCAGTGTAGCCGCCATCAATCACCAGTTCAGCCCCCGTCACGAACGACGCCTCATCACTGGCCAGATAGAGGACGCCATAGGCAACATCTGCTGGTGTCGCTAGCCGGCCAAGTGGGTGGGCGAGCACCGCGGCCTGCCGCCCTTCAGCACTGAGTACATTTAACATTTCTGTGTCTACTCCGCCCGGATGGACAGAGTTCAGGCGGATTCCTTCTTTGGCATATTCAAGCGCAGCCGTTTTGGTAATAAGAAGCACCGCCCCTTTGGTGCCGTGATAGGCCGTCGCCATACCTGAGCCAATCAGGCCAGCGACCGATGAAATGTTGACAATCGATCCCCCACCAGCCTGGCGCATCGCGGGAATGGCGCACTTCATGCCGAGCCACACTCCGGTCTGATTGATCGCGATCACACGATTCCATAATGCAAGGCTGGTGGCTTCGACTCC
>CAZCWX010000336.1:0-6648 GCA_964502465.1 uncultured Enterobacteriaceae bacterium
CCCCGCGCAGCCAGTTGCTCGCTGTGCACAACTTCATCAACCGCCAGAACCGGGGCGATGAGCAAGACACGGGTGAGTGCGGCTTGGAGCAGTTCGACTTTGGTTTTGCTCTTGGTGAAGTTCTCAACAATCTGCTTGAGTCGTTCATATTCTGCCAGTGCCTCTGGCTCGCCAAGGAAGACACTCCCTAATGCCACCCAGTCTTTATCTCGTGTGGCTGCGTCACAGAAACCTTCTTCATAGACCCACTCCATTAATCGGCGGGTGAACGGGCCGATCGCCGAACCGAAGAGGAAGGCCATCGACACGCAGCCATCTTTCGCTGGCCAGACAAGACGGACATTGACCGCACCAAGCTTGGCACCACCAGAAAGACGTTGGAATTCCCGCTCGCCGAGCGGTGCGGCCAGTAAACTTGATTGGGCTGCCTGGGCGACAGCCTGCTGTGCTGAGACATCGACATGTTGCCCTCGACTGGAGCGTTGGCGCTCGTGGTGCGCAATCAAGGCAGCAACCGCGGCTTGCGCACTGGCGTGGGCATACCCTTGGGGCACGCTCACGCGGACAGGCGGACGGTCCTCGTCACCGGTCAACACCAGGGGGCCACCAGCAGCCAGAATGATCAGGTCGCTATCAGCAGCCTGCGCTTTTGGTCCATCTTGACCAAAAGGAGTAATCGAGACGTACACCAGCCCTGGGTTCACCAGCGCGAGGTTCGTATATCCGCAGCCGTACTGCGCGAGCGTACCGGGCATGTCAGACTCAAGAAAAAAATGCGCGTGCGTAGCGAGACGGTACAGAATCAGTCGGCCTTCTTTGCGAGTGATATCGAGCGTGATGCTTCGTTTGTTGCGATTATAGGCCCACCAGTATAATGAGCGGTCTGGGTGCGGTTGATCTTGGTAGAATGGGCCAAGTTGGCGCGCCGGGGAGCCACCCGGCGGCTCGATTTTGATCACATCAGCGCCGAGGTCGCCAAGGATCTGCCCACACAGCAAGCCCCGCTCGGTGGTACAATCCAGTACACGGTACGGACTGAGCATGCACTGCCCTCCTTTACCAATTCCCTCCCTCATGCAGAGGCGCTTGTCAAGATCAACCTTTACCCTGGCAGATAAATGCCACCGTTGACATGAATAGTTTGCCCGGTGATATACGCTGCATCATCAGAAAGCAGAAACGATATAGTCGCGGCGATCTCCTCGGGCTTTCCAGGACGACCAGCCGGGATACGCTGCGCCATGCGTGCCAGTTCTTCGTCGGTAAAGACGACTCTCAGCCCGTCGTGGAGAATCATTCCAGGAGCGATGGCATTGACCGTGACGCCATACTGCGCCAGATCAAGCGCGACGGCCCGTGTGTACCCAGTAATCGCCGCTTTGGCTGCCGCATAGGGTTCCTGTTCGGTATTCGGAAGATACGCGGACTGCGAAGCAATATTGACAATGCGCCCAAAATTACGCTCCTTCATCGCCAGACTGAACGCCCGCGTCAGGTAAAAGGTTCCATGTAGATTCACTCGTAATGTGCGCTCCCAAATCCGCGACTCAGTGGTCGCAGCTCCCCCTGCTCCGTGAATACCAGCGTTGTTCACCAGGTAGGCGATGTGGACACCCTTGCCACGGAGGGTGTCTGCCAGAGCGTTGACCTGTTCTTCTTTGGTCACGTCGAGCGGATAAAAATTCACGCGCTCTTGCTGATTCGTCGGCAACTGCTGCAGCCAGCCTCCGACAATATCTTCTCGTCGATCACAGGCAATGATCGCATATCCCTCACCAAGCAGACGTTGAACCATTGCCGTTCCTAAGCCGCCGACCGCTCCGGTCACCAGAACTTGTCCATGTCGTTGGTCTGTCATTGTCCCTCCTCTACAGTCACAATACATTTTGTTCTGCATCATCTTGCACGAGTTAAGGAGCGAATATAGACCAGCAGAGTGCTTCCTCAACTTGAGAGAAAAAAATTGCTGGTATCGACCATAAGCTTTTTGAAGAGAAAGAAATGCTCAATACAATACTGATCGTATTCAGTCTGTTTTTTATCTTTGCAACGGTGCTCCCATTCATTCGCAGCGATGAATGGGGCATTCGCATGTTTGATTTTCCCCGCGCGCAAGTCGCGCTCGGCGGCTTGTTGACCAGCGGGCTCTCGTGGTGGTTGGGAAACACACAATATACAGCGGAACTGGCTATCTTCGTTCTGTTGGTGCTGTGTGTCTTGTACCAGGGCTACCGCATGTACCCGTACACCTGTCTTTCTTCACAACAAGTCCTGAGGAGCAAAACGCCTCACCCTCCAAACTGTATGAGTCTGCTTCTCGCGAACGTACTACGAGAAAACCGAAACAGTACAGGCTTTTTGGAACTTGTCCAGGCGGTCGATCCTGACCTCGTGCTTGCCGTGGAAACGGACCAATGGTGGATGGAACAGCTTCAAGATCTTGCGGCTCATTATCCGTATACTGTGCAGAAACCCTTAGAGAATTGCTATGGTATGCTCCTTTACTCACGGCTGACGTTGCTGAACCCGGAGGTGAAGTTTCTGGTGGACCCTGATGTTCCTTCCATTCATACCGTCGTCATGCTGCCCGCTGGTGTTCCCGTGCGACTGCACTGCCTGCATCCTCGTCCACCTCATCCGCCGACCGACCAAGACACGACCGAACGGGATGCCGAGTTGCTGATTGTTGGCAAAGGGGTGACGCAGTCAGACCAGCCAACAATTGTGGCGGGTGACTTGAACGATGTCGCGTGGTCACACACCACAGCCTTATTTCAAAAGATCAGTCGTCTGCTCGATCCGCGCGTCGGTCGCGGCATGTATAATACGTTCCATGCGAAAATCCCTCTGATGAGGTGGCCACTTGATCACGTTTTCCATTCAGACCATTTTAAGCTTATTGCACTGAAGCGGCTCCCGGCCTTTGGCTCCGATCATTTTCCTGTCTACATCAAGCTCTGTTACGATCCTGCGGCAGTGGCACAACAGGAAGCCCCTCCTGCAACACAGGAGGATCAACAGGAAGCAACAGAGAAGATCGAAAAAGTGGAGGAGAGAGAAGAGTTGTAGTGTTCGTGCGGTTAGACCCTTCGAATCATCAGCAGGACAATTCGGAGGCTGTACAATGCATCGCACCTTAGTGTACCATCCACGTCTGCACTGTAGTGAAGGAGCATGCTATGTACTCGTTAAAAGATCAAGCGTGTATCGTCGGCGTAGGCGAAACCGCCTATACGCGCGGCTCGAACAAAACCGAATTTGCCTCGATGTTAGAAGCGTCAATGAAGGCAATTGCTGACGCTGGCCTCACCCCGCACGATATCGATGGCGTCATTCCTCCGCCCACTCCGTCTACTACAGCCGAACATTTTGCCGCGAACCTCGGTATTGAAGACTTGCGTTTCTCGGTCACGGTCCACATGGGCGGCGCCAGTTCGGTGACAGCCTTGCAAAGTGCCGCCCTAGCTGTTGCTTGCGGGGTCGCCAAAAATGTCCTGATTCCTTTTGGCTGGAACGGTTATTCCAGTGCACGCGTACGGGGTCTTGGAAGCAAAGAGGGGGGCGATAACATCGGCGGCGCTCTTGCCGCACTCATGACGACGATCAACGAGTACTATCTCCCCTATGGTGCTTCAGTCCCTGTTCAATGGTACGCGTGGCTCGCGACCCGCCATAAAGAAATCTACCAGGTCCCGGATGAAGCGACCGGGGCAATTGCCGTTGCCTCTCGCAAGCACGCACAACTGAACGACAAAGCCTACATGCGCGGTCGACCGTTAACGATGGAGGACTACTTGAACTCGCGCTGGGTAGCGAAGCCGTTCCGTTTGTTTGACTGCTGCCTGGAAACCGATGGCGCTTGTGCAGTTGTGATGACCTCAGCAGAACGAGCCAAAGACGGTAAACATGTTCCTGTGTATATCTCTGGTATTGCCGAAGGCCATCCCTACCCCGCAGATGACATTCCTGCTCGGCCAGACCCCTTCGTCATTGGCCTCAACTTCGCGACTCCCAAGGCTCTGCACATGGCGGACATCAATCTCCAAGATTTGGATTTCCTCGAGATTTATGACTGTTTCACCTATGTTGTCCTGTTGCAGTTGGAAGCACTAGGTTTCTGTCAGCGTGGCGAAGGTGCAGACTTCGTCAAAGGTGGTCGTTTGGAACTTGGTGGCGAACTGCCGACCAACACCCATGGAGGCTTGCATTCAGAAGCCCATGTGGGAGGGATGAATCATATTGTTGAAGCCACCCGACAGTTGCGGCGTGAGTGTGGCGAGCGACAGGTGCAAGACGCTCAGCTAGGGCTCGTGACCGGCTGGGGCGACTTTGGTGACGGGAGTGTGGCGATTCTGCGAAGATGAGGCGCTTAGCCGCTGGACGGCTAAAGTCTCTGGAGATTGGCTGATTTGCTCCGCCGTTTTCTTCAACGGTTCATAGATTTCTTCTGGTATATCCAGCGTAACAACACGGCTCATTGGTTTTTCCTCCAACGACACGCTAATAAGTACTCAATAGCACCGTAAGGAGAGTCGTCCCAAAAGCGGAGAACAACTTGAGCCTGCCTGCCAGAGAGCGTATCTTCTCATGGATACTCTCTTTTTGCTCTGTGCAAGTATGCTCACGACACTGGACAGACCTGAACATGACCGGGAGGCAGATTCGCCTCGGATCCCTATTTCGCATTGCTCGGAGCGAGACTTTCTCGAGACGTTTCGAGGAGATCTTGCCAGGGACCTTCCCCGAAGAAGAAGCCAAAGAACGCCTCAAAGGGATTGCCAAAGAGTTTGCCACCCGTCACTCCGCGCTTATGACCGCTGATGCCGAAGGCACGCAAAACTCCTGGTGCGAGGCGGTACTGTTTCCAGTTCTAGGCACTAACGGATATGAAGGAGTCCGTCTGGTGAGCGGCAGCGATGTGTTCCAGCCATCGTATGTGCTGCAACGAGCAGACCTTTCAGGCAAACCGCGCAGGGAATATCAGGGCAAGGATGCCGGACGTGATCTCGCATGTGTCGTGTGGGTCCTTCCCTGGTGGACCACCCTCGATGCGGTATCGACCGATCTAGTGCATGATTCTCTCCCAGTGATGGAAATTGCGCACCGAGCGCTGACGGCTTCAGACGTGCCGTGGGCTGTGCTGACGAACGGGCGGCAGCTTCGTTTGCTCAGGAAAGGAGCCGCACACAAACCGCGTTGTTTTTTGGAAGTCGATCTTGCCGCCGTGATTGACCGGCGTGGGGATGCGGAAGCGCTCCTTGCATTTCGTTACTTTCTGGGACTTTTCTCAGGCGCGTCGTTCACTGACAAAGACGATCACGATCACACCCGGCTCGATCGTGTGCTTATCGGCAGCGAACGTCACGGAAAAGAAATTGGCGATGAGCTGAAGCAGAACGTCTTCGGCGCCCTGGAAGAGTTGGGAGAAGGGTTTCTCGACTATTTGCGCGGCCACCAGAAAGAGTTGGGCGAGTGGCGCGGACGACACGCTCCCACGCTCTCGCCTGACGACTTTCTTGCCTCTGGTCAGTTGTTGACCGACATTTACCACGAGTCCTTGAGCTTGATGTACCGGCTGCTGTTCCTCTTCTATGCCGAGAGCCGCAATTTGCTCCCTATGGAAGAGGATATCTACCGCGACACCTATAGCCTGGAATCCATCCGAGATGACATTATCTCTACCCACGATGATCCTGACCCGAAACGCTTCTTTAGCAAAGGGAGTACAGATCTCTGGGATCGCATGCAGGAACTCTTCCGTATTGTCAACAGCGGATGGAGGAACATTGTCCCAGTCTACAATGGTGGGCCGTTTGATCCCGACGTGCATGAGTTTCTCGAACGGTTCAAAGTCGGAGATTCTTACTTGGCCCGAGCGATTGACTTGCTCAGCCGCACGCAACCACGCACCGGTCAAAGCCGTGGAGAGGGCCGCAAGAAGGTCACCTATCGAGATCTTGATATCCGCCACCTGGGAAGCATCTACGAAGGCATTCTCGAATATTCTGCGCACGTAGCGGATCAAGACAAAGTGGTCATGAAGCGCGGATCGGGCAACAAGGCATACGAGGAATACGTGGCAGTGGCCGACCTGACGCGCGAAGAGAAGCAACAACTCAAAGCCTGGCAACAAGCAAGAGAGGAGAATTCAGACAATCCCAAGCGGCCCTCAGGGTGCCGTGTGGTCGATGTCAAAGAAAAGGGCAATTACTTTCTGGTCTACGGCGGGCGCGAGTCGAAACGTAAGTCTTCGGGCTCGTACTACACCCCTGACTACATCGTGCAGTACATCGTCGAGAACACCTTGGAGCCGTTGGCGCATGGATCAAAGATCTTGGAGAACCGCCAGAACCCGACCGTAGCGGTAAACCGAAGAAAAAGCAGACACCTGAGGGTCAAGGCAACCTGTTCGAGCATCAGTTCAAAGCCCGCGTGCCGCTGATGATCCGCGATGTATTCGGGACCATGAAAAACGAAACGCTTACGTATGAGGACATCCAGACCAAGAAAGCCTTGGATCAGTCCATCGAGACTATGAAGCGTCCTTTTAAGAACATAGCGGACGCCTGGGTAGCGAGACTTTTTGGCGAGTCAGTAAGCGAGTACTACTCAATGTTGACCGACGTAGAAAAGGGGAAAAAGTTTAGA
>CAZCWX010000337.1:0-6008 GCA_964502465.1 uncultured Enterobacteriaceae bacterium
TTGCTTGTGACGAAGGAAGAGCACTGCCGCTTCGGCAAACGCTCAGCGTAAGTGCACATGGCCAATCTTTTTGCCGGAGGTGCCCAGCCGTTTGCCGTTCGACTCCTTGGCGCACTTCACCACACGGCAGTAGGACACGAAATCCTGTACGCGCGGAAAGCGCGCGCTATCCTGAATCTCGTACAAAATGACCAACGCGAGAATCTGCCCGATTCCGGGCACGGACTGCAGCCGGGAGAATGTCTGCATGTCATGCGCTTTGGCGGTACGCGTAATAGAGCGTTCCACCTCGCCGAGCAGTTTGTCATAGTGATCGATGAGGGAGACATCCACTTCAATGGTCTTGCGCACACTGGGGTCCGGGAAGTGTTCCTCTACTCCCTCGCGATGGGCTTTGTACGCCAACTTCTTGCCGATCTCGGGGAGATTGGACTGACTACTGGTAGTGTGGATGTGCGCTCAGAGTTCGGCACGTTTGTGTACCAAGTGACAGCGGCGGCGGAGTAAGTCCCGCGTGGCCCGCATCTCGGCCGGATAGACGTACGCTTGGGGTAACATGCCGCCGCGCAATAAGACCGCAATCTTGTGGGCCTCAATTTTATCGTTCTTGGCTTTGCTGCCATGAATCGCCTTCATAGAGAGCGCGTGCCCTAAGACAAAGGCAATGCCTTCTTTCCGACAGAGGTCCGCCAGCCAGTACCAGGTGAACAGGCATTCGACCCCGACGACCACGTCGTCGCGATACGGCGCAATAATCTGCACGAACGCCTCGGGGGTCGTGGGCAGATTCTTCTGGACCAGCTTCGTGCCGCTTTGATCCAGGATACAGACGTCCATCGCCTTCGCCTGGAGATCGATCCCACAATAATGGTTATGCTGCTGCGTGTAAAAGTTCATCCAGGTCTCCTCCTTGGGGGGTGAATTTTAGAGCACAGCCACCTTCCCGCTGCATAGTGCAGCAGAGGTGGCCTGGATGAGTATCAATACGCTGCACCGCATCGCCGCCCGGTTGCGGTTTGGAATGAACCTGAAAAGTCTCGTTTGGGCGGCTCGCGGTGAGCGGGAGCGTTATGCCCTCAACTCTGGAGCTTGTGATGCCGAGCGACTTTGACTTTCTGAAGGAAGAGTATTTGACTCTCCGCAAAGAGATTGAGGCAGTCATTCTCGAGCTGCGGCAGCTAGAAAGAAACTGCGTCATTGCGGTTGCTCTTGCATTCACCTGGGTTGCAACGCAGACCCTCAAGCCAGAAATTGCGCAAGTGGCATGGCTGGTGCCCTCGCTGATACCGATCTATGGAGCAATACGTGCTCGAGCCATCGGCAAACATCTGAAAGTCATGGGCCAATACGTAAAGTCGATCGAGAACGTCGCCATTCCAGCAGGCCTCGGAATAGTAGGCTGGGAGCACTACCTGGAAGCCAACAGTCGCGGCGCCCAGAGTGGGGCAATGAAGCAGCTGTGGGTCGCGCTCATACTGCTGTCACTATTTATGAGCGTAATTGGCTTCTGGAAGGCCTAATCGGGTAAGGGCGGTCATCGCTGACCGCCCTCCCCACACCACCTAGCATGCGGGTCCGCACTAGGCGGTTCAGGCAGGAGGTGAAGTGAGACACGTCTCACTCAAGGCTGGGTCGATGACCCTCCGCCGCGCAGCCGCTCCCTGGTTCAGGTCTGGCTTCGTCGAGGTGGTCATCCCTCCGCCTTGTCCTCCCTGTTCGGTCCTGCACTCGGCCCCTTGGGCATCGAGCTACTCTGACCTCGGTTGACTGCTGCGCCGGGCTCAGAGAGGATTCCTCCTCCCCGCAGTCCATTGCCGTGGCACGCCACTTCCCAGGACGCGACGCAGCTCTCCCCGGAGAAGACCGTGAGTGGTCGGTGCACAAGCGCGGCATTTACCCGATCCCCCGATTCACGGGACTTCGCTGTGTTGTGCCAGCTCGTCCCAGGGAAGTGAGCCTGCTCTGCCGTTCGTGTTCCTCACCTCGCAACGCCGTCGCCGGCTTCCTGCAGACCCCACCTCACGGTGACGCCCTTGCCTTTGACTCGTAGTTATCCTCATGGCATGCTTTCTCCATGAAGGCGAACCTCCTACAGGGGACTTGCACCTCCACACTCACGCCCATGCCGGGCGTACACAACCCACTGCACCGTATTGCCGCCCGCTTGCGGTTCAGGGTGAACCCGAAAAATCTCGGTTCGGGCGGCAAACGGTGACTGGGCAGCGTTAGGTCAATAAAACACAGAGGGAAACATCATGGGCAAGGTGCTTGCGCTGCTGCTCATAATTCTATTGGCTCTTGCGTCGGTGGCCGGCTATCTGTTTCTCACCGAGAAGATTACTGCCGGGGAAAGGCAAATAGCCGATGGTCAAAGACAGCTTGAAAAAGGACAGTTCGCGCTCGAGGAGGGCAAAGCTAAGTTGGAGGCCGGCAAGCGAAAGTTGGCAGAGGGCAAGAAGGAGTACGAGCAAACTAAAGACAACCTGTTCTTGGTATTAGCGGACAAGCTGCTGAAAGGCGGAAAGGGCTTCAAGGAGGCTAGAGAGCGGATCACCGAAGGAGACAAGCAGGTTGCCAAAGGAGGGGACAAGGTTAACAGTGGGGAAAGGCGACTTGATACAAGCGAGCTGGGACTGCGCCGCGGGAGGGAACAGTTCAGGCTGGCCAAGGACGCACGCGTTGCCTGTGCGCTCGGGGCGGCTTTTTTTGCTTCTCTCGCAATTGTGCTCGGGTTCTGTTGGAGGCGATCCCTGGCCCGGATCTTTATGCCTACTGCTGCCTCCCAAGGAAGTACTGTAGGGCGGCAGGGGTCGTAGGGAAAGGAAGGGTGCGTGCTTAAGGTGCCGTTGGGTAAGGCACCCCCTTTCCCCCAGCGGTCGCTCGACCCCTGTGGTGACCATGGATAAATGGGGGATCTGTTGCAAGTTTTCACAGAGTTGATCATCCGCTATGCTCTTCCACAGTATAGAGCGGCGGAGGTGGGGTATGATCAAATTTAAGGGAAGCCATTTTGAGAAGGACATTATTGTGTGGGGCGTAAGATGGTATGCGGACTACCCGATCAGTTATCGGCAGTTAGAGGCGATGATGGGCGAGCGGGGTGTCACCGTCGATCATTCCACCCTCAATCGCTGGGTCATCAAATACGCGCCGGAAGTTGAGAAACAGTTCCGCCGCCAGCAGCGCCTAGTGGGAAGAAGCTGGTGGATGGACGAGACCTACGTGAAAATCAAAGGGAAATGGGCCTACTTGTATCGCGCGGTAGACAAAGAGGGGCAAACCATTGATTTTCTCCTCACGCCACAACGTGATCGGGATACCGCCAAAGCCTTCTTATGCAAGGCGATTCGGAACCAGGAGCTCCCGGAGAAGATCACGATCGACCAGAGTGGCAGCAACACAGCAGCAATCATGCACTACAACAAGATGCACAAGACCGCAATTGTCATGCGCCACTCGAAATATCTTAATAACCTCGTAGAGCAGGACCATAGAGCGGTGAAGCGGATTGTGCATCCGATGTTAGGATTCAAATCGTTTTGGGCGGCCTGCTGTATGATTGCCGGGATTGAAGTCATGCACGCGGTTCGCAAGGGGCAGTTGCTGACTGCAGAGAACGCGCCACAAACGCCAGCAGAACAGTTCTATGCTTTGGCTGCATAGGGCACTGGCAGTGAAGATTACTCTCGTCTCTATCTGAACTTTGCGACGGAACCCTTAATCCTTATCGGGGGCATAGTCAGATATGAAAGGCGAAAACACGACCGTCCCTTCCCTAGATAGTCCAGAAGGCTGAAATTGATTTACTTAGTCTGCCGTGTGAGCTTGTGCGATTCCAGAACATGCGTCTGCGCGACTGCAGCGGCAGTTTAAAGCACCAACAGGAGGCAGCTCCAGTCGGAGCGGCACGACTCTAATGGAACCGACGAACATCAACGGAAGGAATTTCCACACCGCCTTTGTGCTCATCCTGATGCTGGCCATGTCGGTGCTGTTCATCGCCGTGACGTGGCCGTTTTTGAAAGCGCTTCTTCTCGGGGCGATCCTCGCGGGCTTATGCCATCCGCTCTACCGTTGGCTGACGCGACTTTTCCGCGGCCGGAAGTCAGGGGCTGCAGCGGTCACGGTGCTGATCCTCTTCCTGCTCATCGTCGGGCCGCTCGGCGCCTTCCTCGGAGTAGCGGTGCAACAAGCTCTCAACGTAAGTGAGCGGGCCATCCCGTGGGTCCAGGAGCACTTCGGCGCCGCGAGCACGTTCGATGTACACACCTGGCTGGTGCAGCGGTTTCCCGCGGTTGCTGATCATGTGCCGAGCCAGGAGCATATTGTGGAAAGTGTCGGCACGGCGGCGAAAGCCGCGGGCGGGTTTCTCGTGGCGAGCGCTTCACGAATGACGGCGGAGACGGCCGTTTTCCTTTTGAACCTCTTCGTCATGCTCTACGGCATGTTTTACTTCCTGAGGGATGGTGGCACGATCCTGGAGAGGATCTTTTATTACATGCCGCTCAGTAACGAAGAGGAGGCGCTGATGATGCAGCGATTCGTCTCCATCACGCGCGCCACGGTCAAAGGCACGCTCGTCATTGGGTTGATCCAGGGCACGCTCGCGGGCATCGCGTTCTGGGTCGCAGACATCTACGGTTCAGCATTCTGGGGCACGATCATGGTGGTCCTCTCGATCGTACCCGGCATCGGTGCGGCGCTCGTGTGGGTCCCGGCAGTCATCTATCTTTTTGTGACGGGCCAGATGCTGGCAGGAACCCTGTTGGGCTTATGGTGCGCCGCCGTGGTCGGGATCATCGATAATGTGCTGCGTCCGGTCCTGGTTGGGAGGGACGCAAAAATGCCGGATCTGCTGATCCTTGTGGGTACCCTGGGAGGACTGTATCTCTTCGGTCCGATTGGCTTTATTGTTGGGCCGATCGTGTGCGGTTTGTTCATCACGGCTTGGGACATCTACGGCTCAGCATTTAAAGACATCCTACCACCGGTGAAGAGTCTGCGCTCAGGGGAGGTGAAAGAACCCGAAGCGACCCTCGAAGAGACGACCAGCCTTCCGGCAAAGTAGAAAGATGCGACGCAGCTAGCAAAAGTATGAGATATCTTCGACTAGCCTAAGGCGTTAGCTGCCTGTGAGTAAACAGACGCTCGAAAGATCGTATGTCGGTAAGACGAATCGAGAAACTTCTAAGACAGGCATTGCTGCATGATGGGGCAATGCAGCGTGGACTTTACGAGTATGAACTCGAAGAGGTCGTGGACGAGCTGAAACACTCTCTTGCCCAAGACAACGATGACTACATTTTTGCCGTCACAGAAAATAGGGGACACGTGGCAATGGTCCTGATCGAAAAAACAGGGCACATCCATATCAACGAACAGGCACGAGAAAAGCTGAAGGCCTTCTGGCCTGCGGCGTATGAAAGTAACATGAACACACTGATTCCAGCGTTTGCCCAACAACTGCAGGAAGGCGAGTTACCCATCAACGGCGTGAAAATAGATAGACGCAGGTGATTACTGTAGGAGCGGGCACGATTGAAGCGATACAAGGGGAAACGAGTGAGGCCGAGAGGAAGGGAAAAGACGAGTGGGCACCGACCGAAAGGGGCACTGGGCTGCGTGGGAAGCCATGACGGCAGGAACGAAACGAAGGGGGACTGCAGGAAGCGGCTCCAGGCGCGGTGCCTAACAACGCCCTCCAGGTGCGATCCGTTTCTCTGAAACTACCTTTCCTCGTGGAAAGATAGAGGATAGAGAATCGAGATCATCGGATCTTTGATAACTTCATCGCCGTGCAGGGGTAATTCCTGCCCCTCAGGTGTAGAGGTGACAGCATCTCCCCTGCGGTAGCGACTGATCCTCAATCCGCAAAGCGGGGAGGAAAGGCGGTCACCCAGAATCCGACCGGGAATCCCGCCTAGTAGAGCTGAATATGGATAAGCCTTGGTTGAACCCACGCTGGAATCGTCGTTACATTGGAGTAGCCTACGCGGATTATCGGCTAC
>CAZCWX010000338.1:0-4840 GCA_964502465.1 uncultured Enterobacteriaceae bacterium
GACTCATAGACCCCCGGCAGAGCCGGGGGTCTGTTTATGAACCGCCCAAGGCGGTTTAGTCCCTACTTAAACAACTTGAGTTGATCGAGCCGCATGTCCTCTTGCTCCTGGTCCCGAATGTCCTCCCGGACCGTGCGTTCATCGGCCCCTACGGTCGATACGAAATAGCCACGTGCCCAAAAGTGCTCCCCCGTGAAGTTGCGCTCCTTGCCTCGAGAGGTCCGCGCAATATGAATCACACTCTTCCCTTTCAGATACCCGACAATGGCCGCGACCGCATACTTGGGCGGGACACTCACCAACATGTGGACATGATCGGGCCGTAGGTGCCCTTCCTCCACCCGACAGCCTTTCCGCCGGGCTAGGTCCCGAAACACGGGACCCAAGTCTTTCCGTAGCGCTGTACACAACGCCTTGCGCCGATACTTCGGCATAAAGACGATGGGATATTTGCATTCCCATCGTGGGGACTGTAATCGTTGATAGTCCTTCATCGTGACTTCCTTTCCGTTGTGCCTTGGGCGGCACAACGGGGAAGCCACACCTTCCCGCATACGTCAAACGCTCGCAGTCCCCCGGCAGAGCCGGGGGCTTACTTCAATGGAGTTAGACACCGCCCGCTGGCGGTTGACTCGCTTTGCCTCATTCATCCGCCAGGCCCGCGAGGAGTGGTATGGGTGTGTGCGTGTCATTGTGGCTCCTGCTCTGCCTCGAGGGTAAAAATTGGGACTACTGAGTCTGCATCCGTGGAAACTCCATTTCAGTGCCATGACTCTGTAAAGGGATTTCCATCCGGTGAGACTGCCCATCAGGACCATACACGTAATTGATCGACTTTCTTCCGTAGAGCAGCACGCTTTTCGAGACCAAATTTAGAAAGACCGACTGCGCTTCAGCTGCTTTCCACGATTCCGCCATGATACGCGAAAAATGTCGATGATACGCCTCTCGCTGCGTTTCACCGGGGTGCAAGGCTGCAAGGTTACCAACCGAGCGTAAATCTTCCAGATACTTATCAATGTGTCTTAGCGCTTGGTCGATAGTCGCTTTGACCTTGCCAGATTCGAGCCCGGATTGCTGCACGGCATAGTCTCTTACCTTCCCGGTGAAATTGAGAAGCAGCGGATTAAAGAGCAGTGCGCCAAGATTCGTCAAAACCTCATCGTCTGTCGTATTCCGCATAAGCGAGATGAGGACGGTAGCGGCACTGATCGGCTGCGTGAAGAGAAAGCCGATGGCCTTTCGGGCAACGAAAAGGATATGCACGAAATCAGCTAATTTCAGCTCGGCCGGATCGATCTCCAGCGGTATATCATCGCCGTGATGTGCGCCAATGATCGTATGCACCCCGTCACAGAGCACCCGGTCTCCGCGCAGAAACCATCGCGTGAGAACTTTGCTGATGAGCGCCTTGTTACTCAGAATTTCTCTGGCAGCACCGCGAAGACCTCATATCCTAAGGCCTCGTAGAATGGGCGCGCTTGAAAACTAAATGTATCAAGATGCGCCTGCTCGCAGCCCTGCGCCCGGGCCGCTTGCTCCAGCTCTGCCATGAGGCGCCGCCCGTATCCGCCTCCTCTCAGATTATCGGAGAGCCACAAGACGGAGACATAGAACCAGTTCCAGTTGATCTGTCCCCACGCGCCGCCTACAACTTGGCCCCGCTCATCCCGCATGAAGACCGCAATTGTCTTGAAGCCGGGGACTTTGGTGAACGGGAGCGCGTGGTCAGTCAACCCTTGCGAAAGGAGCCGGATTTCTTCCTGCTTGGGATCTTCTTCGAGGGTGAATCTATAATTCCCCATATGTCACTCTGTATGAGCTGGCTAACGTCAGCCGTCTTGGGCCGCCGCCCTGACGAGGCTTTTCAGGTTCAGCAGCATCTGCAAGCGGGCGGCGGTCACGAGCACAGGTTTGTTAGCCGTTTTGATGACCCGGCGTTTTCTTCATGGTCGCCAGAATCTCATCAAGTGTCAGATCTCTAAACAAGGCTTCGCGCTCCTCCGTGTAGTTGCCGTAGCCTGTCGTGAACTGGTTTAGGAACCGCACGGTGTCTACTATACCCATCTCTTTGGAGAGCAGGTCGATTGCGTGTCGTGTAATTTCACTCAGGGGCTTTGCTTGGACATTCATTGCGTCACCTCCGTAATCAGCTCCAGCGGAGAGACCACTTTGGTTTGTCCTGTGTCCACCGCTTTGGCTCGTTTGAGAAATCGATCATCACACGTGCAGAAGTGATCGGCCCTTGCAACCATCGCTGAGGCCAGATGGAGTGCATCAACCGGGTTGATCCCTTCCGCTTGGAAGGCGCGTGCACGTTCTTCAACTTGATCATCGGTGTGAATAAACACTGTCGCTTTGGTCAACACTTTGAGGGCGTATTCTTTTCGCACCGGATGGGGATTACGCTCCAGCTCGAATACCAGCGTATCGGAGGTCATCAATTCCACGTGTCCCGCCTCGCAAAGCGTCAGGACCCCGAGAATAGCCTCCGCCTCCACAGCAACCCGAGGCTGAGTTTTAGTATCGAGCGGACGCTGGATGCTACACATGTCAAGGTAGACCTTCATGTCACGAGTCTACCTGCTGGCTTATGAGACGGCAATGTATGACGAAGAACGGCTAACTTGAATTAGCCGACTGCCCTGTCTCTATTAGTACTACCCTGTTTCCATCAATAGGAACAAGTTTCTACATTTACAAACTCTCTGGTTTCGACATCTGGAAACGTGTTTGCCGCAGTTTCTATAAACCTTAGAAACATTTGGTTCCTTCTCTATAAACCCTGTAAACCTTTGCTGTCAACGATTCGCTCCGCTCCCCCCTAACGCAACGGCCTGAAAACTCAGCATTCCAATCACCTCCAGCAGTGGGTGCCGAGTGATGCCGCGCTCCAGGTTGCGATCTTCCAAGGCTTTGAGCCGCCGTTCGTTTGCCCCAAAGCGGACATCGCGCGAATAGCGGCAGGACAAAGACGCGAGACAGAAAAAGTGGAGCGTGCGCTGTCTCCTTTCTCTGTCTTGTTGATCTCTCGATTATGCTCTGTTCTCTTCGGACTCCTACTCCAAACTGGCAACATGCTCTTGCTGCCTTCAGACCTTGACGCAACCTTGCTGCCCGCTATAACCCTCGGACGAGGGAAACTGGATGGGAAAAGAGACATACTATACGCACGATCAACCTCTCGATCTGTTTTCTACCGCTTTAACGATTCTGCTGTGTGCGATCTGGGGTGGTGCGTTTGTTGCCATCAAAGTTGGCACCTTTGATATGCCACCGCTGGGTGCGGGTGCCATACGGTTTTGTCTGACCGCGTTGGTGCTGCTTGCCTGGGCGCGTTACCAACAGGTCCCGCTGTTGCACGGCGTCGCCGAGGTCAAGTCACTCGCTGTTCTGTCGGCCATGTTCTTATATACCAACATCACTGCCTATGTGGGGACCTCACTCACCACCTCGGGTCGGGCTGCGGTATTCTTTTACACGCAACCGATTTTTCTTGCCATGCTCGCTCCGTATTTTCTTCCGGGTGACCGAGTCACCGTTCGCAAAATTTGTGGACTTGGACTCGCACTCTGTGGCATCATCGCGTTGTTTTTTACCAAACTCGGCGGCGGCTTTAGCACCACCCTCATCGGGGATGTCATCGTTTTGAGCGGAGCGCTGATGACCGCCTTCTCCAGTATCGCCACCAAACGCACTGCAGGAAGAATTCACCCTGTCGCCTTAATCTGTTGGCAGTCCCTCCTCTCGTTTCCGTTTTTGGCGCTGCTGTCTTGGGGATTTGAGTCAGACCGGGCGTTTGTGTTCTCCGGTCGAGCAGTCGCGTCAATTCTATATCTTGGACTATTCTCAGCAGCGTTCGGCTTTGTGGCCTTCGCCTGGCTGATCCAACGCAAACCAGCGACACGGGTAGCAGCCCTGACGTTCCTCACGCCAGTTTTTGGCGTCGGGTATAGCTGGGTGCTGCTGAACGAACACCTCAGCCCTATACAACTGCTTGGTGTGGCAGGCGTCTGTCTGGGGGTGTATATCGTGAATAGTGGCGGGATCCCTCGCCCGCAGACTCCGACCAGAGAGGAAACGGCCCTGGCAGCACGCAAAGAGGCAGAAGTATCAGGGTAAAAGCACCGCCTGCTGCCGCAGCTTAGAATATGTGTCAAATTATTGGAAGTTGTATAAGTGGTGTATAAGCTATGGAGTGGCTTGAGCAGCGAAACAGGCATGGTGCAATCTGATCTTGCCAGACAGCGTCTGCGCATTCCGGTGCAAGCAGCACTGCTCATACTGCTCTTTATTACCGCAACCACAACGAAAGCTGAATCGTCTGCTTCTGCACGTTCCTATTCTGTCCTGTCCTACAATGTTCATGGGCTCTTTCGCCTCATCGCCAAAGACAATCCTGGCGATCGCAGTCCGATTATCGGCTGGCTTGCTTCTTCTTACGATATCGTGCTCTTGCAAGAGGATTTCGAATACAGTGACGTGATCGCCGCACAGCTGCGTCACCATAGCCGCTTTCGCGGCAAGGGGATCGGCTGGGACCTCCGGCGGGTCGCAGCCAAAGTTTTACTGTTCCCCTTTCAGTTGCTCATCCCGCGTTTCTCTCCACCCTACGGGGCAGGGCTCACCACCTCTGTTGGCGCTGACCTGACGGCAGATCCCGTAGCCTTGCGGAAGAGTTATACGGATTGCTCAGGCTGGCTGGGAGGAACGGGGGACTGCTGGGCGAACAAAGGGTTTCTGCGCGTGCGTATCCGGACTCCAGAAGGGGCCGAAGTCGATGTCTATAACACCCACATGGAGGCCGGAGCAAGCGAGCAGTCGATCGCCATTCGTCACA
>CAZCWX010000339.1:0-18117 GCA_964502465.1 uncultured Enterobacteriaceae bacterium
CACTATCTGAACCAGACACCAGCCGAACTCAGCCTCGCGTTGGTGATGGATTCCGAGATCCACACACTGAACCGCCAGTACCGGGGGAAAGACCAACCAACTGACGTGCTATCATTCCCGCTCGCAGACGCAGTACAGCCGTCTCTCCTAGGAGATGTCGTGATTTCGGTTGAGACGGCTGCTCGCCAAGCACAACGGCGCGGGCACTCGTTTCGGGAAGAACTGCAGATACTCCTTATCCACGGAATCCTCCACCTCTTAGGCTATGACCACGAAGTCTCCCGCCGTGAAGCCATCCGCATGCACCGCAAAGAGCGAGAGGTGAAGGCGGTATTGGCAAACCTCTCATGACGTTCGGATGCTTTCTTTGTAGAAGGGTAATGGATAACGTTCAATAAAGGAAAAAACGGTGATCTTCTGACATCCGCTACGGAACTCTTCGAAAGAGGCATCATAAATAAAGAATGACTTCATCTCTTCCAGGTTTGCAGCCCCAAACTGGGCTAGCCAATATTGAAGTTCATCCTGGCATACTACAAGTTCATCGAGAAGAGCATTTTCAAGACCAGACCGAGCTAAAATACGATCACTTCTAGGAACGTATTATCCCCGGACTTCCCCTTTCGTTCCTGCCAGGATACATTTTTCACCTTTCATGGTTCGGCTCAAACAGATTGTCCTTGCCGCTGCCAGCGGGGTTCTGCTGGCACTCGCGTTTCCTAAGGTGGATGTGAGTCTGCTCGCGTGGGTGGCCTTCGTCCCGCTCTTGTGGATCATCCGAGAAAAGTCGCCTAAACAGGCGTTTGGCTATGGCTGGATTGCCGGCATGGGGTTTTACCTGTGCACGGTCTACTGGGTAGTGCAGACCATCGGTCTCTATAGCAATATTCCTCCCCTGGTCGCGGTTGGACCACTGTTATTAATGTGTGCAATCCTCGCTGCTTACACTGGCGCGTTTGCCGCTGGGCTGCGTTTCTCCCAGGAGCGCGGCTGTTCAATCCTGCTCTTGGGACCGTTCCTCTGGGTTGCGCTTGAATGGTTGCGGTCGTTTTTCTTCATCGGCTTTCCCTGGGTCAGTCTGGGATACTCCCAGCATTCTTTCCTGGATCTCATCCAGTTTGCCGAATTCACCGCCGTCTACGGCATCTCCGCCTTGATTATCTTTGTGAATCTCGTCGTGTTTACCGTCCTGTACAACCGTCGACCGGGTCGAGGCCGCCTGATCCTTCTAGCAGTCGTGCTTGTCTTCGGGCTCTCCACTTGGGGTACATGGAGACGTGCGCACCTGGCGGCGCTTCCACCCGATTACCATCTGCGAGTCGCCATCATCCAAGGCAATATTGAGCAAGACAAAAAGTGGGACCCCGCGTTTCAAGAGGCCACGCTCGCTCGTTACGAACACCTCACCCGTGAAGCCGCAGCCACAGGCGTGGACCTGATTATCTGGCCTGAAACCGCGGTGCCGTTTTTTTTTCAGTCAGACCTCACGTACCGGGGGCGACTGCTTGCTTTAGCAAGTGCGATGAAGACGCCCATTCTTTTTGGCAGTCCAGCCTTTCAGCAAACCAACTTGCATATTACCCTCTTCAACCGCGCTTACTTACTCTCCTCCAGCGCCGAAATACTCGGCTCCTACGATAAGATAAAACTTGCCCCATTTGGGGAATACATTCCCTTCCACAACAGCTTTCTTTTCTTTCTTGACAAACTGGTCGAAGGGATTGGTGACTTTGCCGCCGGGACGACACCGACCATTTTCTCGTTGCCTCGGGTCAAGTTCGGGGTGCTGATCTGCTACGAAGGCATCTTTCCGGATTTAGCCCGTCGTTTCGTCACGCAAGGAGCCGAATTCCTTGTGAACATTACGAATGACGCCTGGTTTGGCCGCACCTCAGCTCCCTATCAACACCTGATTATGGAAGCGATGCGAACCGTAGAAAATCGTGTCCCCATGGTGCGAGCGGCAAACACCGGCTTCTCAGCAGTGATCGACCTGGACGGAACAGTGCGTACACAGACTGCGCTGTACGAAACAACTTTTCTTGTGGAAGAGCTTGCCTGGCCGCACGTTACCAGCTTTTATACCGCCTATGGCGATATATTTGCTCAGTTGTGTGCCCTGGCGACTGTCGGTATGTTAGGATACGCTTATTATAAAAAGCGTTGATAACAGAATGGAGGAACCAATGCTGGCAGAAGCCAAAGAGAAACTTGCTGAGTTAACCTCTCGAGTCGAGAACCTCGGGAGGCGTCTTTGACATCGCGGGCAAACAGGCTCGCGCCGCAGAACTCGATGAACTGACCGCATCAAGTGAATTGTGGCAAGATCAAGAGAAAGCCCAGGCGATTTTGAAGGAACGCGCCACCCTCACTGATATTCTCACCCAATGGAAAAAGCACACACAAAGTCTAGACGACGCACAGATTTTTTTCGAGCTGGCAGAAGCTGGGGATGCCGAAGCTACGGTTGAGGCTGAAAAACACGTTATAGACCTCGAGGAAGAGGTCCGCCAGGCGGAACTGCAGCGCATGCTTGGCGGTGAGCATGACGCTGGTAATGCGATCGTGAGCCTGCATCCTGGTGCTGGTGGTCTTGAAGCCCAGGACTGGGCAGACATGTTGCTCCGCATGTATTTGCGTTGGGCAGAACGGAGAGGGTACAAAGTGGAAATGGCAGATTATGTGCCAGGAGAGGGCGGGGGCGTAAAGAGCGCAACGTTTACTGTCGAAGGACCGTATGCCTATGGATATTTACAGGCGGAAGCTGGTATCCACCGCCTCGTGCGTATTTCTCCGTTCGATGCGAACGCTCGCCGGCATACTTCCTTCGCTTCTATGTTTGTCTACCCAGACCTTGACGATACCGTCGAAGTCAACATTCGCCCGGAAGACCTGCGCATCGACACCTATCGTTCCGGAGGGGCGGGTGGTCAACACGTCAATAAGACTGATTCAGCGGTGCGCCTCACGCACCTTGCTACGGGGATTGTTGTCGCGTGTCAAAACGAACGGTCGCAGCATCGGAACCGCCAGATGGCCATGAAGATCTTACGTGCCCGGTTGTATGAGCTCGAAGTAGAGAAGCAAAAGGAAAAGATGGAGGACTTGCACAAAAATAAAAAAGAGATCGCCTGGGGAAGCCAGATCCGTTCCTATGTTCTTCATCCGTATCGCATGGTAAAAGATCACCGTACTGGTGTAGAGGTTGGTAATACCGATGCTGTGCTGGATGGTGAGATTGACGCATTTATCGAGGCGTACCTCCTTCAACGCATTAGCGGGTAAGTGATGGACGACGCGGAGAGCCAGCCATCATCTCTTCCCAGCAGAGCAAAGGTTTCCCTCCGTGTCCAGTAAGCGCGCGATCCCAAAGGGGGGTGGGTATGACGGAAGAGGTGACAGGGCTGCTCAGACGTGCACGAGAAGAAAAGGGCCTTTCCTTCAAGGAAGCAGAAGAAAGAACACATGTTCCTGTGTATTACCTCCAGCTCTTAGAAGGAGAAGGTGACCCTCGCCTCTTGGCTGAGGTGCTGTATCTGATCCCTTTTCTTCGGACGTATGCAACGTTCCTCGGCCTTGATCCGGCAGTCACCGTTGCCCAATTCATCAGAGCTATGCAGAAAGGGGCAACTCCAGTCGCACCGCCACCCGCCAAGTCTCGTCAACTTTTTTCTCGAACGGTTGTGGTACTCCTGATTGTCGTTGCGCTCGCGGCACTGTCTCTTTGGTGGCTCACCAGTCAGCCGGGGTAATCTCTTGGCAATAGGCGGGGAAGTAGGTAGACTCCTTCGGCGCTCGGCTCGACAGAGAGTTTCGCTGAGCGAGCAGCAAAGGAGGGGGCATTTATGAGCGCTTTGACTATTGAAGAGATTCCGGTTTTGACCAATCCCGCCCTGGTTGTCGCGTTTGCCGGGTGGAATGACGCTGGCAGCGCAGCCACGCATGCAGCACAATTCCTTGTGCAACGGCTACAAGCCCGACGATTTGCCAGTCTCGATCCAGAGGAGTTCTACAATTTTAGCGAGACACGTCCTCAGGTCCGATTAAAAGACGGTCTGTACCGTGAGGTGATCTGGCCAGCAAACGAGTTCTTCTACAGTCGCTCCGCCACAGCGCAGCGTAGCTTGATGTTCGGGATCGGCATTGAACCGCACCTCAAATGGAAAACGTATGCGACCACCCTCATCGACCTTGCCCGACAGTGTGGGACCACCCTGGTGATTACCTTAGGCGCTCTACTTGCGGATGTTGCCTATTCGCGGCCAGTGCGGGTAGCGGGGTTTTCCAGTGATCCCGCGCTGGCGGCACAACTGCAACTGACACCGTCTCGTTACGAGGGGCCAACTGGGATTGTCGGTGTACTCAATGACACATGCCGCCGTGCCGGCCTCGCTTCGGTCAGCTTTTGGGCGAATGTTCCCCACTACATTTCAGCGGCGCCAAACCCGAAAGCCGCCCTCGCCCTAATCGGTAGGCTCGAATCTTTCTTACACTTTACACTCGATACCACCGAACTCCGCGCTGCCGCGGTTGATTTCGATGCCAAGGTTGCGCAGGCGGTAGCAGAAAACCCCAATATGGCTGCCTATGTGCGGCAGCTTGAGGAGCGAGACCTCGAGGAAGGTCTGGTCATGGAAACCGCCCCGAAAGGGAACGGTGGCAACGGCCACGCAAACGGCAAAGATCTCGAAGAAGAATTACAGAGCTTCCTGCAGCGACGGAAGAATAAAAAAGACGAATAGCTTATGGCGCAAAGAGGTCCGTTGAGCCTGTAGGGTCTATCGGGTTCGTCGAGTCCGTTCTTATCGACCCGAGAGACTCAAGTCACTCAATGGACCCAAGAGACTGAACATAGCCAGAAAGCAAACGGAGTAAGCGAGCGAATGTCAAAGACGGTATACTTGGTCAATCTCGGTTGTCCGAAAAACCTGGTGGATGGCGAAGTGATGCTTGGGCTCCTGGCTCGCGAAGGCTATGCGCTCAGTCTTGACCCCGCGCAGGCCGAGGTGCTCATGGTCAATACCTGCAGCTTTATCAATGAAGCGAAAGAAGAATCCATCGATACCATCCTGGAACTGGCGCGCTACAAGGAAGACAATCCGACCAAACAACTGATCGTTACCGGTTGTTTAGCGCAGCGGTATGGGCAGGAACTGCGTGAAGCATTGCCTGAGGTTGATGTGTTTGTCGGCACAGGAGAGTTTGTGCGTGTCACTGAGATTTTGAAACAGAAACGTGCCCTGCTCGGTGGCCCGGTCACCTACGTCGGTGCTTCTCATATTCTCCCCGACCACATGACCCCCCGCGTCACCACGACTCCCTTCTATACCGCTTATCTGAAAGTTGCCGAAGGGTGTAACCATACGTGCGCATTTTGTATCATCCCGAAAATCCGCGGACGACAAGAGAGCCGACCGATCGACTCTGTAGTCAGCGAAGCCGCGGCGTTAGCGGCTCAGGGAGTGAAGGAACTCAACCTCATCGCCCAGGATTTGACCGCGTACGGTCGCGAGCGACGCGACGGCACCACACTGCTCGCGCTGTTGCGGGCGCTCTGCCAAGTTGACGGCATCACGTGGATCCGATTGCTCTACTGTTACCCAAACTACCTCGATGAGCCTATGTTGCGTTGTATCGCCGAGGAAGAAAAGGTCTGTGCGTACCTCGACATGCCCCTGCAACACATCAGTGATCGCATGCTGCGTGCCATGCGCCGTGAGAAAAGTGGCGACGGCATCAGACGGCTGATTGACCGCATTCGCCTGCACCTTCCTGGAGTCGTCTTGCGAACTTCTTTTATCGTCGGCTTCCCTGGTGAGACAGAGGAAGACTTTTCCCAACTCCTTGACTTCGTTTCTGAGGCCGCAATTGATCATGTGGGGGTGTTTCGCTACTCGCAGGAAGAAGGGACTGCGGCTGGAACCATGCAGGATCAGGTTCCCGAAGCACTCAAACAAGAACGCTGGCATCGGTTAATGGAACAGCAGGCTCAGATGGTGCGGCGCAAAAATCTTGCCTGGATCGGCAGCGAACAAGACGTTTTGGTATGCGACCGTAATGAGCGAGGTCGGCTCTGGGGACGCTCTCGCGGGCAGGCTCCAGAAATCGATGGAGTCGTCCTCCTCGACCGTCACGTCCAGGCTGAAAGCGGCGATATCATTGCTGTCCGCATTACTGGGGTGTCTGGCTATGACTTGCGCGCTACCTCTTGCCCTCCTCAGAATGCACAAAGAGTTCGCCCTGTTGACTTTGCGTCCATTCCTCTTTAGGGTAGCTTCCTTTTCACCTGTTCACCGCAGAAGGAGCGGTCATGAGAAAAGCATTTTTGAAGAAAATGCGTGACACCCTCACAGCCCAGAAGCGGCAGATTATGCAGCAACTGGACGAGGAACTCAGAGAAGGAAAAGAAAGTGCTCTCGACGAGGGGATGGATACCTATGATCTCGCCAGTGAGGAGCGTAATCGGGAGATCAACCTGATCTTGAGCGACCGTGACCGAGATAAACTCCAGGCTATTGAGGATGCGCTCGAACGCATAGACTCGGGAACATATGGCATCTGCGAGATGTGTGAAGAGGAAATCGCGCCAGAGCGGCTCGAAGCGTTACCCTTCACTCGCCTGTGTGTCACTTGTCAAGGTGAAATAGAAAAAGAAGCTAAACTGCATCGCCGATCAGAAGAAGACCGGGGTCATCGGCGAGCGAGCTTTGTCGACCTTGATGAAGAAAATTCCTAATTAAGCGGCAAGAACTGCAAGGTAGACCAGCGCAGGTCCTAGTCTACGCTGTCCGTCCCTGCAATCCTCAAGAACGGCTGTGGGAGGCAAACCTCATGCCCGTTCACACAGTACGCTCCCAACTGACCGCGCTCTTCGCAGCCGCAGTGAGCGCCGTCAACCCACGACAACTCATCCAAAGAGTTGTCAGAGTTAAGGACAGAACGCTATTCCTCCAGGAAGGGAAACAGATGCTGACCTTTCCACTGTTAGGAAGGGTGTTGGTCATCGGTGCCGGCAAAGGGGCAGGTTTTCTTGCGGAAGGACTCGAATCCATTCTCGATCAGAGCCTTGCCGGCGGGATCATTATCGTCCCAAGCGGGCAAACGGCGGCACTTCGGCGGATGACCCTCGTCAATGGTGAGCATCCCTTGCCCGGACCTGGAAGTATCCACGGTGCAGCACAGGTCGCTGCATTGCTCAGCCAACGGCAGGCGTCTGACTTCATCTGTGTGTGTTTGACCGGCGGCGCATCGAGTCTGCTCGTGAGCCCGGCCTTAGGGATCTCTCTTGCAGAGAAGATTGCGGTCAATCGGCTACTCCTGGCCTGTGGAGCAGATATTCACGAGGTAAACACCGTACGGAAACACCTCTCCCAAGTCAAAGGCGGAGGGTTAGCACGTTGGGCGTTTCCCAACCCCCTGGTGAGCTTCCTACTCTCCGATGTCATTGGCGATGACGTAAGTACAATCGGGTCCGGCCCGACGGCACCGGACACAGGAACCTTCCGCGACGCCTGGGCCATATTGGACAAGTACAGTCTCCGCGAACGAGTTCCGCAATCAGTTCTTACTCACTTCCGCAAAGGCATCGCTGGCAGTATCCCAGAGACGCCAAAGTCAGGAGACCCGGTATTTGCTCAGGTTCATAATATAGTCGTTGGCTCTAACCGCCTCGCCCTTGATGCGGCTGCGGCAGCCGCGCAGCGGTCCGGTTTTCTGCCGCACGTTCTCCCCTCTGCGTTGTCTGGAGACACCACAGAAGTGGCCAAGAGTTTTTGTTTCACATTGCGCGCTCTTTTGCATGCCTGTCGTGAGCCAGTTTGCGTGCTTGCTGGTGGGGAGACCACGGTCCGCGTTGTCGGGCAAGGCAAAGGTGGGAGGAATCAAGAATTCGCGCTTACCGCCGCGTGTGAATTACAAGAAGAAATGGGATGGGCGCTGCTGAGCGCAGGCTCTGATGGTATCGATGGCCCAACAGATGCCGCTGGTGCATTTGTTGATAGCTGCACAATCGCGCGAGCCAGGCAGAAAGGGCTCGATCCCTTCTTTTTTCTGAGAAACAATGACACGTATACCTTTTTCTCTGCGCTTGACGAGCTGTTTCTTCCTGGTCCTACCGGCACCAATGTCATGGACATCAAAATTGCCCTAGCGTTTCCTCCTGACCATCCTTTGCGAACCTGGCTTGCCAAAGCCCGCAGAAATAATTAAAGGGAGGACTGCCATGGCAAGAAATCGTACAACAGACTCAACCGGTCGCATTCCTCCCGGACAATTCCTGGTAGAAAAATGGCCTGTTCTCAGTTACGGTCCAACCCCTCGGTTCAACCCTGCGGCCTGGGACTTTCAGCTGTTTGGTCTTGTTACCGAACCGGTACGCCTAAACTACCAACAGTTTCGCGCTTTACCGCAAAGTCGGCTCACCGCTGACTTTCACTGCGTTACAACCTGGTCGCGGCTCGATAACACCTGGGAAGGAGTCCTGGCCACAGATGTGATTTCGCTGGTCCAGGTGAAGCCAGAGGCTCGCTATGTGCTGATCCACTGCGATGGGGGCTATACCACCAATCTCTCTCTTGACCATTTTCTTGATACGGACGTCATTTTTGCCCATCGACATGACAGCCTCGATCTCGAACCTGATCATGGGTGGCCCCTACGTCTGGTTGTGCCCAAGCTGTATGCCTGGAAAAGTGCTAAATGGGTCCGTGGAGTCGAGTTTCTTGCAAAGAACCGCCGAGGTTTCTGGGAGCTACGTGGTTATCACAATCGCGGGAACCCGTGGACCGAAGAGCGCTATAGTGATCAAGAGGACGAAGACTGCTAACATGTAAGACGATAGCCTCTTATTGTGCACGCCTTTTACGTTTTACTCTTTTTCTCATGACAGGCACTCTTTTCCTTCAAGCTGTGCAGGAATTCAATCGCGGCCACTTCTTTGAAGCGCATGAGCTGTGGGAAGAGCTGTGGAATGAAACAGTAGATGAAGAGAAACGGTTTTATCAAGCGCTTGTCCAGATTGCGGCTGGCTATCATAAGCTGTCCCTTGCCCAGTATAACGGGGCTCGTAAACTCCTCGAACGTGGCCAGCAGACGATCAGTGAATTTCCCACCAACTATGCGGGCATCGACCTCGCTCCCCTCATGACCACGCTCGAATCTATTCTCTCAAGCCTGGCGAAAAACCAGATCATGGATTCCTTCCCAGCGCCAACGCTACGGTTCCTCCCTTCTTTTCCTGAATGACTGTCTAGTCGTCAGCGACCAGGCTGCCTCCACTTGACTGAATGTACGTTCACTCAAATTCTGCTTGACAACCGCCTGGCAAGAGAGGTAAAGTGCGGTTTTCACATTCAACGTAGATTCTAGGGAAAAAGATATGGCGGTCTATACCCTTCTAGACCGAAAGATGTTAGGAACCCTAGCCGAACATTACGGACTAGGAAAGCTGCTAAGGGCATCCGGGGTCCCTGCCGGATCAGTCAACACTCACTATCTACTCGAAACCCGCAAAGGGAAATTTTTTCTTAAGATCGATGAGGTCAAGAAACCGTTAGAAATCCAGAGCGAGCTTGATCTTCTTCTGTTCCTCCGCGTAGAGGGCTTTCCCTGCCCCCAACCGCTGGCTGACCGCCAAGGGCAGTATCTGGCTGACTACCGCGGGAAACCCGTCTCCGTCTACGTTTCCCTTCCCGGAAAGGCGTTGTCAGAGGAAACGCTGACCACGGCACAGATGGAAGCAGTAGGACGAGCACTTGCGTCTCTGCATATCATTGGTCAGGAATACCCAAAGGGCATCGAGAATCGTTTTCGCTTCGCGTGCATCAGCGAGCTGTACCAAAGCATGAAGGAGAAGATGCCCGTATACTTTAAACATCTGATCCACGTTCTTGATGATGAAATTGCCTACCAGCAACAATATCAAGAAGACAAACTGCCTAAAGGCATCATTCATGGTGACCTGTTTGCTGACAACCTGCTCTTTCGTGGGAGTAAACTTGTTGGCGTCCTCGATTTCGAAGCCGCCTGCCACGGTAAATTCATTTATGACCTGGCAACTGCGGTGAACGCGCTTGCGTACAGAGGA
The DNA here is from genome assembly GCA_964502465.1 of uncultured Enterobacteriaceae bacterium. Lineage (GTDB taxonomy): Bacteria > Desulfobacterota > Binatia > Bin18 > Bin18 > CAZCWX01. Next base: position 10,085 of record CAZCWX010000339.1, read on the forward strand.
GCAAGTTATGTGATCGAACGCTTTGTTGCGTTACTCGATGGATACCAAAGCGTTCGCAACCTTACCCTGACAGAGTGGGATGCGTTCCCGAGCGAGTTGCGGTTTTCTGCACTCCGTTTTACTGTGACGCGACTCAAGGATTTCTTTTTTCGCCCCATGGATGACACGGCCCGCATCAACAAGGATTTCCGCGAATTTCTTGAACGTCTACAGGTGCTTCGTCGTGAGCGTCCCGGCGGTATGGACAAACTCCTTATGGCTATGGCCACTGGCTACGATTACCGCAAGTATCAGAAGCCTGCTGCTTCAGGAAAGCCTGAAGGAAAATCTCCACCAACGAACCAGAAATCGGGAATTCGTCAACACGCCTTTGCCAAGTAGCAAGCCGAGGGAGGTGCAATACAGCACAGTCACTGCTATTTATAAACGCAGAAAGCAGAGAAGAAACTGTGTTTAAAAAAATCCTGATTGCCAACCGTGGAGAGATTGCGATCCGCGTGGCTCGCACCTGCTGTGAACTCGGAATCCCGACCGTCGCAGTGTACTCCGACGCTGATATCTCCTCCCCCCATCTCGATGCGGCTGACGAAGTGACGTACCTCGGTCCGGCCCAGGCGAGTGCCAGTTACCTGAATCAAGAGGCCCTCATCCGTGCAGCGAAGCATACCGGAGCTGACGCAGTCCATCCGGGGTACGGGTTTCTGTCGGAGAATCCTTCTTTTGCTCGCCTCGTACAGGCTGCTGGCCTCACGTTCATAGGTCCAGCTCCAGACTCACTGACCGCGGTTGGCAATAAGATCTTCGCTCGTCAAACCGTTGCGAAACTTGGGGTGCCGGTGATTCCAGCCATAGAGCAGCCATCTGCAGACCCGACAGTGCTGCGCGAACAAGTGCGTACGCTCGGTTACCCGCTGCTCATCAAGGCTGCTGCCGGTGGCGGCGGCAAAGGGATGCGTATCGTCCACCATGAAAGAGAGCTGGCTGAAGCGGTGGCAGCAGCCGAACGTGAAGCGACCGCCGCGTTTGCCGAAGGCACTGTGTACCTCGAACGGTATCTCGAACAACCTCGCCATGTTGAGGTGCAGATTCTCGGGGACACCTATGGTTCCCTCATTCATCTTGGTGAGCGCGAATGTTCGATCCAACGACGCTACCAGAAGATTCTGGAAGAGACCCCTTCTCCAGCAATCTCTACACTGCTCCGTGAAGACATGACCGCTGCGGCACTCACAGTGGCAAAAGCTGCGGGATATTACAACGCCGGCACCGTGGAGTTTATCCTCGATAACCAGGGACGCTTTTACTTTCTCGAAGTGAATGCCCGGCTGCAAGTCGAACACCCGATTACCGAGTGGGTCACAGGCTTGGACTTGGTACGCGAGCAGATTCGTATTGCCAGCGGTGAACGTCTCGGCTTGAAACAGGACGAGGTACGAAACCGCGGACATGCGATCGAGTGCCGAGTATATGCCGAAGATCCGGCACGGGGATTTTTTCCCTCGCCAGGGAAGATCCTGTTGTGGAGCGCTCCGTCAGGACCCGGAGTACGAGTGGATGCCGGAGTCGAAACACACACTGAAGTCCCGCTGTACTATGACCCGCTGATCGCAAAAATATCGACCTGGGGACAGAACCGTGAACAGGCTCGTCGTCGGATGAGTACGGCACTGCGCCAGTGTGTGGTTCTCGGCCCGACCACCAATCTCTCCTTTCTGCTTGATCTGGTTGAGCACCACGCCTTTGTCTCTGCAGAGACACACACCGGATTTCTCTCTGAACATTTCCCGCAATGGCAGCCGTACAGGAAAACGCATGACCGCGAAGCTGCATTTGTTGCCGCTTTGCAGCAATCGCTGCGTGATCGCTCAGACCCATCAATTCCTCAGTCTCGCACCACCACCCCCTGGCAAAGACTTGGAGGATGGAGACTCGGAGAGTAAGGTCACACAACGAGGATATCTGGATGAAAACCACACTGCATCTGAGTGGGATCGCCTATGCGGTAGAGTACACACAGAGTGGGGATGAGTACGAGGTCTCAGTGAATGGGACATCGCTGCGTGTGCGCGTGCTGGCTACGCGCAACAGCGTACTCATTCTCACCATCGACGGAAAACCGCTGCGTGCCCATCTCGTTCATGACGGACCACGTATGCTGGTGGCGATCGCGGGGCAGGTCTACGAATTCACCCGGCAGGAAAAGCAAGCCCAGGCCCGGCGAGGCGAAGCGGGCAGACTGGATCCACAAGTACGCTCCCCCATGCCAGGAAAGATCCTTGAAGTGCTCGTCGCTGAAGGGTCAAAGGTCGAGACCGGACAAGCGCTGGTTTTACTCGAAGCGATGAAAATGGAGAATACCCTTGCTGCCGAGGGGGCCGCGACGGTCAACAAGGTTCATGTTGCTCCGGGGGATTTAGTCGACCTCGGTCAGCTCCTGGTGGAACTCGACTTTATTGCTGCCGCACCATCGTCGCCTCAAGCTAGTTGAGCACCGACGCTGAATCCAGCCTGTTTCGCACCCTCTGCCGCAGCAATCTTTCCCCCTGCCCCTTTCATTTTCTTGGCGATGATGATACCGCCAGGGACCGCAATCCCGATGTGTTCCTGGCCAATCTCGACAATCTGACCCGGAGAAGCGCTTCCAGCGGTTTTCTGCAGACGACAGTCATACAACCGCACCATTTGCCCTCGCCACAGAGCGTATGCCCCTGGTTGTGGGTCACAGCCACGAATCAAATTGTAGACTTCCTGCGCAGGCTTGGACCAATCAATACGCGCATGTTCGTCGCCACATGGCGGATCATAGTTTGCCAGTGACTCGTCCTGAATAACCCGTGGCGGATTCCCGGCTTTGATGAGATCAACCGCTTCGCCGATTGCCTCCACTCCCAAGGGGAAGATCCTATTGAAGTAGAGCGTGCCGATCGTATCATCCGGGTCAACCGCTACCTCTTTCTGCAAAAGAATCGGGCCCGTATCGATGCCCTCATCGACCCAAAACAGCGAGAGGCCAGTGCGAACCTCTCCATTGATTAAGGCCCAGTTGATTGCACTGCGACCGCGATATTTAGGCAAGAGAGACGGATGAAAACAGATACTACCGAATCGTGGTGCGTTAAACACCGCCGGGGGAACAATTTGGGTGACAAACGCCAGAATCGCCAGGTCGGCGTGCAAAGCGCCTACGATTTCACGAACCTCGGGAGCTTTCAAGGTTTTGTGTTGATGCACAGGGATACCGAGTTGGAGAGCACGTTGTTTGACTGGATCAAACTTCCCACCTGGAGCATCGGGTGGGCAAAAAACCGCCACGACTTCCTCACCTTTGCCAATAAGTTTGTCTAAGGTTTTTTCGGCAAAAGCCGCTTGACCAAACAGGATAATTCGCATTGTTTCTCCCTCGCTCACGTGTTTTTCTCATCCTTCATTATTTTTTCCAATGAAAAGAGCCCGCAGGACTTCGCTGACTTGTTTTCCCACCTGAGTAGCTGTGTCTGTCTGCGTAATCAGACCATTATTAAATTCCAGCTCGAGGTAGACAAGCTGGTGTTTTTCGCCGTGACTACGCGCGCTGAATATCAGTCCATCGTGCCCTGAGTACGGCTCATTGTAGCGGACCCGATATCCGCAATGCGCAAGCCGCTGACCAACTTCTTGGGCAAGATCTTCGTAACGATCGAACAGAATCCCGATATCAAAATCTCTCTGTTGTTTCCTCAACACTGGAGTAAAGCTGTGTATGCTGAACACAGTTGGACGATTGCTCCCTTGGTTAGCGAGCAGCCGATCAATGGCCTCGTGATAGGGTTGATAAAACCACTCAATACGCCGCTGCTTTTCCGCGTCTGACACACGCTGATTCCCAGGCACGGGTGTCCCATCGCTTTCAGACATGATGAGATCGTGATCAGCAAGATCCCGATTGCAGTCGATCAGTAACCGCGAAGAGCCAGAACAGACCGCTGGGGCATTGAGAGTCTGGACGAGCGTCTCGACAACTGAACGAGCGCCAATATCCCAGCCGATGTGACGGTGCAGCTCCGCTTCGCTCAAGCCAAGGTTCTGGTACCCCACCGGTACAGTACAAGACGCATGCTCACAGGTTAAAACAATGGGGAACTTGCCTGTCGGGTTTATCAGTTCGAAGGTTACTGCTGGGTCCATTCCTTTTCCTTACTGAAGAGTCAAAAGACTTTCAAGCTTTGCGGATATAAAACCGCGTTGACAAAAGGAACCTATATCCGCTATGAACTAAAACGCCTTTTTCTTCTAGTGAATTTTGCACGGAGGAAACATGGTTCGACGCGAAAAAAGCAATTACATGATCCAGGCAGTTGCCCACGCCCTAGATGTGCTTGAACAATTCTACGGCGATGGCGAACTGGGAGTCACCGAATTAAGCAAAAGACTCAAGCTGCATAAAAACAATGTTTTCCGTATTCTCGCGACTTTAGAATCGCGTGGCTACATCGAACAGAATCGTTCCACTGAGAACTACCGTTTAGGAACAAAATGCTTACAGCTCGGGCAGACCTATGTCCACCACATGGGGTTCTTACAACAGGCCAGACCCATTATGATCGATGTCGTGAAAGCCTGCCGGGAGAGTGTCTACGTTGCGGTCATGCGCAAGGGAAAAGTCGTCCCCCTGGATATGGTGGAGTCGGATCAACCCGTACGCATTGTCTCTCATGTTGGCGAAAACCTGCCGTTGCACTGCACTGCGCCGGGAAAGGTCCACCTTACATTTGAACCTGCCGAAGAAGTACAGCGGTCTTTCCCTGAGTCTCTTGAACAGTATACCGTCAACACGATTACCGATCGCAACGTATTGACAGAACAATTGAGAGCCGTGGCAAAACTGGGGTATGCGATTGACAATGGAGAATACCTCACTGATGTCTGCACCATAGCAGTTCCCATAAAAGACTACACGCGGACCGTGGTTGGCAGCTTAGCGGTAAGCGGCCCATCTTACCGTATCCAACCTGAACGCATTGAACAGGAAGTTGTCCCGCTGGTATTGAAAGCAGGCCGCGAACTCTCGAGTCGTTTAGGCTACAATGCTTAGAGACCGCGAGAGAGCGCTTGACACCCGAAGGCTGAAACGATCAAGTAGAGAAAGGTTTCCTGCGCCGGTACTGCCTCTGGTGCTACAGATCAAAGAGAAGCCTTCCCGACCAAAAAGACAGGAGGAACGTTCTCGTGAAAATACTAGTGACGGTCAAACGGGTTCCTGACCCGGAGACCACGATCCGGGTCAAGCCTGATGGTTCAGGCATTGTCACCGACAATATCAAATACGTGATCAACCCCTTTGATGAAATTGCCATCGAAGAGGCGCTGCGCATCAAAGAAAAGTTGGGCAAAGGCGAAGTGATCCTGGCGAGCATCGGCACCAAAGTTGTTTCTGAACAACTCCGGACCGGTCTGGCGATGGGGGCGGATCGGGCGATTCTGGTGATGTGCGAACAGGAGTTAGATTCTTTAGGAGTCGCGCGAATTCTCGCAAAGTTAGTGGAGAGAGAGCATCCTGACCTGGTACTCATGGGCAAACAGGCGATCGATGATGACTCGAATCAAGCCGGGCAGATGCTCGCTGCCCTGCTCAACTGGCCCCAGGCCACCTTTGCCTCGAAGGCCGAATTTGCTGCAGAGCAAACGTCTGTCCAGGTTACCCGTGAGGTAGATGGGGGCCTCGAGACCGTCGGCTTCTCTCTACCGGGCATTGTCACTGCTGATTTGCGCTTAAATGAGCCGCGTTATGCCTCGCTCCCGGGGATCATGAAGGCACGAAAGAAAGAAATCAAAGAAGTGCCGGTGGCGGAGCTTGATATTGACATCACCCCTCTTCTCAAAGTTCAGAAGATGGATCCTCCGGTGAAGAAAGAAGCAGGCAAGAAGGTGGAAACCGTACAAGAACTTATCAACCTTCTTCACACCGAGGCGAAAGTCATCTGAGGAGCATATTATGGGTAATATTTTGGTATTCGCCGAACAACAGAAAGGAAAATTTCCGAAGACCACGCTCATCGCCCTGCAAGCTGGGAAGGAAGCCGCAAAAAAATTGGGGGGGAGCTGTTTTGCTGCCGTGTTGGGATCTGGCATCGACGCCCTCGCGCAAGAAGCCGCGGGCTACGGGGTTGCCAAGGTGATTGCAGTTGACGATACGGGTCTGTCGCATTATCTGGCTGATGCCTACGCGGCGGTTCTCGAACAGCTTGTCAAAGCCAATGATGTTTCTCTGCTTCTTGCCACCTCGACTGCAGTCGGCAAAGATCTGCTCCCGCGTGTGGCAGCTCGTCTCGGCGTCAGTATGGCCAGCGATGTCGTTGCCATCAACGAAGATGGTACGTTCAAGCGACCAATGTACGCGGGTAATGTCGTTGCGACGGTCTCTCTCGCAGGGCCGGTCAAAGTCATCTCTGTACGTGGTACGGCTTTTGACGCAGCCCAGCCGGATGGACAAGCGTCAGTCGAGAAGGCGAATGTCAGCATCGATGCGGCAGCGAAGAAGATGCAGTTTGTCGAGTTCAACGAAATCAAATCTGATCGCCCGACCCTGACCGAAGCACGCATTGTGGTTTCGGGTGGTCGTGGTCTCAAGTCTGGAGAAAACTTTACCACGTACCTGGAACCGCTGGTTGATGCGTTAGGGGCAGCGATGGGTGCAAGCCGTGCGGCGGTGGATGCGGGGTTTGTGCCAAATGATCTGCAAGTCGGACAAACCGGGAAAGTCGTCGCCCCGGAGTTGTATTTCGCGGTCGGCATCTCCGGAGCGATTCAGCACCTGGCCGGGATGAAAGACTCCAAGGTGATCGTCGCGATCAATAAAGACCCCGAAGCGCCCATCTTCAATGTGGCAGATTACGGCTTGGTCGCCGACCTGTTCAAGGCCGTTCCTGAACTCACTGAAGCAATAAAGCAGGTGAAAGCGTAGGCCACATTCCTTTGTCATTCTGAGCGGAGCGAAGAATCTCGCCTCTCGAGATCCTGTGCTTTGCTCAGGGTGACCAAATTAACGGTTGTTGGGCAACTTCTATCCCTGTTGTCGCTCTCCTCCTCTTTTCCCATCACTGCGCCGTATAGCCCCCATCGATTACCAACTCTGCCCCAGTCACAAATGAAGACTCATCTGACGCCAAGTAGAGCACGCCATAGGCAACCTCCTCAGGCTTGCCGTCTCGCCCCATCGGTGTGAGGCGCAGCACCATTTCTCGTCGCTCAGGGGTGGTATTTGCCGTCATCGGTGTCTCGATCCGACCTGGATGGACGGAGTTTACCCGGATCTTGTCTTTGGCGTATTGGATCGCGGCGTGCTTGGTGAGAAGTCGGACCGCGCCTTTGCTTGCCTGATAGGCTGGAATGCCAGGCAAGCCAATCAACCCGGCGATTGAGGAAATGTTGATGATCGAGCCGCCGCCTGCACGACGCATCGCCGGCACCGCCTGCTTCATCCCCAAAAACACACCAGTCTGGTTGACGTTGATCACTGCGTTCCACGCGTCGAGACTGGTCTCATCGAGCGGCAACATGCGCACGATGCCGGCGTTGTTTACCAAGACATCGAGTTTGCCGTAGGTCCGTTCGGCGGTGTCGACTGCCCGTTGCCAGTCACTCTCCAGCGTGACATCCAGGTGGACAAATGTTGCCGCACCACCTTGCTGAGTGATTTCTCTCGCTACTTGCTGGCCTTGTTCTTCCAGTACATCCCCCAAGACGACCTTTGCTCCTTCACGAGCGAACAATCTCGCTTCGCACTCACCCATCCCTCGGGCGGCGCCAGAGATCAGTGCGACCTTTCCGTCGAATCGGCCTGCCATGGTTTCGTTCCTCCTTTGCGCTCCCTATACACCGTCCCAGATACAGCACCAAGCGTCTAAATCGAACTACAGAACATTCGTACACTCACGCGGCAAGTTGTGAGATCTCTTCGAGTGCAGATTGCCTCGCGTGGAGCGCCTGAACTGTCGCCGTCACCTTCGGGGTGTAGTAGATCTCCGAGAGGGCATACGGCCACGGGCCATTGTCCT